>JAKZRQ010000060.1:0-13105 GCA_047518105.1 Pseudomonadales bacterium
TGCCGATGGCGGACTGCGCTGGCCGCGCCCGCCCGCGCTTCGCGCGGAGGCCCTCGCGGGTCTTTTGTGCCCGTGTGTACACGGGGCCAAAATCCTCCGCGATCATCACGGCCCCTGGTGAGAAATGCGGGCTAGTGCGCCTCGTCCCAGTTGTCGCCGACACCCACATCGACCACCAATTCCACCGACAGCTCGGCCGCATCGCGCATGCGGGCGCGCACCGCCTCCACCACTGGGACCACATCGGACTCGGCCACCTCCAGCACCAGTTCGTCGTGCACCTGCATGATCATCGCCGCGCGGTACGTGCCCGTCGCACAGAAAACGTCCACCTCGATCATGGCGCGCTTGATGATGTCCGCAGCGGTTCCCTGCATGGGGGCATTGATGGCTGTGCGTTCCGCGGCCTGGCGTCGCATCCCGTTGCGGTCGTTGATCTCTGGCAGGTAGAGCCGCCGGCCGAACATCGTTTCCACGTGGCCGTCGTCGTGGGCTTGGGCGCGGATCTGCTCCATGTAGGCATGCACGCCGGGATAGCGGTCGAAATAGCGCTTGATGTACTCGTCCGCGACGTGGCGCGTAACCCCAAGCTGCTGGCCCAAGCCGAACGACGACATGCCGTAGATCAACCCGAAGTTGATGGCTTTGGCGCTTCGCCGCTGATCGTCGCTCACCGCCTCCAAGGCGCAGCCGAAGACCTCGGCTGCCGTGGCCCGATGGATGTCGTCGCCGCCTGCGAAAGCCGCAAGCAAGCCCTCGTCGCCCGACAAGTGGGCCATGATTCGCAATTCGATCTGCGAGTAGTCCGCCGCCACCAGCTTCTTGCCCGGCGGGGCGACGAAGGCCTGGCGGATGCGGCGTCCCTCCGCGGTGCGGATGGGGATGTTCTGCAGGTTGGGATCCGCCGACGACAGCCGACCGGTGGCCGCCACCGCCTGGTTGTAGGTGGTGTGTATGCGCCCGGTTCGCTGGTTGATCTCCAACGGCAGGGAGTCCGTGTAGGTGGACTTCAGCTTGGCCAGCGAGCGGTGGTCCAGAATGATCCGCGGCAGCGCGAACCCCCGCGAGGCGAGCTCCTGCAGCACGGGCTCGGCAGTCGAACGCTGGCCCTTCTGCGTCTTCCGGAGCGCCGGCATCTCGAGCTTGTCGTAGAGGATTTCCTGAAGCTGTTTCGGCGAGCCGAGATTGAACGCCTCGCCCGCTTCGTCGAACGCCTTTGCCGCCAGTTTTTCCATACCCTCGGCAAGTTCCCGGCTCTGTTCCGCCAGCAAGCCCGCGTCGACCAATGCGCCCCGGCGTTCCATCCGCGACAGGACGGCCAGCAGCGGCCGGTCGATGTCGTTGTATACGGACGCAAGCCGGCCGGTCGAATCCAACAGCGGGCGCAGCGTCTCGTGCAGCCGCGTCGCAAGGTCCGCCCGGGTACCGGCATAGCCCGCGGCCTCGTCCAGGTCCACCTGGTTCATCGGCCGCTGCTTCGCGCCCTTGCCGGCCAAGGTTTCGTAGGTTGGCGCGTCCCGGCCCAGGTACTTCTTCGCGACGTCCTCCAAGTGGTGCCGACGCGCGCCGACGCTGTCTAGAACGTAGGACTCCAGCATCGTGTCGTTGGCGATGCCGGCCAGCTCGATGCCGAACCGCGCCAGCAGGTTGTTGGCCTGCTTGAGATCCTGGCCTGTCTTGGCAACCGCCGTGTCCTCCAGGACGGGACGGGCTGCTTCCAGGAATTCGGTCCAGGCCAACTGCGCGGGCGCACCGAGGTAGTCGTGGCCGACGGGCACGTACACCGCTTCCCCCGCATCCACGCCGAGGGCGACACCCACCGGTTCCGTACCCATGAAACGCCCCGGCGTCGTCTCCAGGGCCAAGGTCAGCTTCCCCGCCGCGCGAGCGCGGGCAAATACGCCCTCCAGGGCACCCCGGTTCAGGATCAGGGCGACTTCCAAGGTCTCCGGTACGGTCTCTTCGCTCCCGCCGCCGACTTCCTCCAGCCACGGCTTGAACTCGAACCTCTCGAAGAACTCGCGGAGTTTGGCTTCGTCGGCCGGTCGAGGCGACAGATCGGCAAGGCCCATGCCGAGATCGACATCGCAGCGGATGGACGCCAGCTCCCGCGAAAGCGGCAGTGAGCCGACCGTATCGCGGAGGGACTCCCCCACTTTCCCCTTGACTTCACCGGAGTGAGCAATCACTTCGTCTATAGAACCATATTGATCAAGCCACTTGGCGGCGGTCTTCGGCCCCACCTTGGGCACCCCGGGGATGTTGTCGACGGCATCGCCCATCAAGGCGAGATAGTCGACCATCCGTTCCGGCGGCACGCCGTACTTGTCGATCACCCCGTCGCGGTCGAGGGCCACGTCCGTCATCGTGTTCACCAGGGTGACGTGCTCTGAGACGAGCTGCGCCATGTCCTTGTCGCCCGTGGAGACGATCGTGCGTCGGCCGACGCGGGTCGCTTCCGTGGCGAGCGTGCCGATGACGTCGTCGGCCTCCACGTCGGAAACACGCAAAAGCGGCATCCCCATCGCCTCGACGATGTCGAAGATGGGCTGGATCTGGATCCGAAGATCGTCCGCCATGCGGGGCCGGTTGGCCTTGTACTCCGGGAAGAGATCGTTGCGGAAGGTCTTGCCGCCCGCGTCGAAGACCACGGCGACGGGGCTCCCTTCGAAGTCGTTGGCGAGCTTGCGCAACATGCCGACGACGCCGCGGATCGCCCCTGTGGGAAAGCCATCCAAGGTACGGAGATCCGGCAGGGCGTGGAACGCGCGGAACAGGTAGGAGGAGCCGTCGACGAGCAGTAACGGTTTGTCCGCAGCCATGTTAGATTCCTCCACATTGACGTTAGCACAACCGCTTCCCGCCGTGCCTTCCCTACAACGACATCCGCCGTATCGGGCTGCCTTGGAGTCTGTCGGATTTGCCGCGACAACGGCAAGGCCGGCGAAGTCTTCGCGCAGATTGCGTTGGGGCAAAACACGCCATCATCGCGGGTGGCGGGTCTTGTGGCGCTTGCCACATGCGACCGCCTTTGTGCTTGCGTCGGTGCTGACGGCTGCAAACGCCGCCCCCGAGCCGGGGTCAACGCCGCAGGCCAAGCCGACCGAAGCCGACCGAGAAGGCGAGACCGCCACCGGCGCAACGGATTCCAAGCCCGACGAGACCCAATCGCCAGCGCCATCGGCCACCGCCCCCAAGGAACCGCCGCCGTCGTTGTCGATCGAAGAAGCCCGCGGCCCCGACGTGACGCTAATCGCAGGGGAAGAGCGTACCGTCTACGAGTACCGGCAGCATGGCAAGCTGCGCATGATCAAAGTCGTTCCAGACGTAGGCAAACCCTATTTCCTCGTGCCCCGGGACCCCACGCAAGGCTTCGGCGACCTGGAGCAGGCGGGCACCTTGGTTCCCCAGTGGGTGCTGATCGAGTTCTGAGTGAACTTCGGCGGCGGTTCCTATGCAGACCCGCGGACGCGCAACAGCAGTACCATGAAGTACGCCCGGTCGTCGAGCCAGAGATCGACGCACTCGAAGCCGCTGCCTTGCGCCTTGGCGACGAACTCCTCCGGCGCGTACTTGTAGGAGTTTTCCGTGTGCATCGCCTCGCCAGCATCGAAGGCGATCTCGGTCCCGGCCACGCGGACGCGCTGATCGCGTTCCGCCACCAGATACATCTCGATGCGCCCGGCCTGCTCGTTGTAGACGGCTAGATGCCGGAACCCGTCCGGGTCGAAGTCCGCGCCGACGGCCGCGTTGACGTGCACCAGGATGTTCTTGTTGAAGCGTTCGGTGATGCCCCCCGCGTCGGTGTAGGCGCGATCTAGCACGTCCCGATTCTTCTTGGTGTCGACGCCGAGAACCAGCCAGCCGCCTTCGCCCACCACCTCGGCGACGCTTCGTAGAAAATCGTCAGCCGCAGACGGTTCGAAATTGCCGATGCTGGAGCCGGGAAAGAACGCCAGGTGCGGCAACGCGGCCACCGGCGGTGGTAGCGCGAACGGGGCGGCGTAGTCCGCGCAGGTGGGAAAGACCGCGATCGACGGGTAGTCGTCGAAGATCGTCCGCGCCGACCGCTCCAGGTGGTCGCGGGAGATGTCCACTGGAACGTAGGCCGACGGCTGGCAGGCATCGAGGACCAAGCGGGATTTCACGCTGCTGCCGCTGCCGTATTCGACAAGGCAGCCACCCGTACCTACGCGCCGGGCGATCATGGCGCGGTGGTCGCGCAGGATGGCCGTCTCGGTGCGCGTCAAGTAGTAGCCCGGCAGCTCGGTGATGATGTCGAAGAGCTCCGAGCCCGCCGCGTCGTAGAAGTACTTCGGCGAGATCGACTTCGTCGGCTTCCCCAGGCCGTGCAGAACCTCGACGGTCATGTCCGGAAGCTCGGGTTTCAGATCAAACAGCTTGAAGCGGGGGATCGCATAGCCGTTGGGAGTCCGGGTGTCGATGGGTCAACTCCTGGTGGATCGGGCCAAGCGAATGCCCGTGAACTGCCAGCGGTTCGGCGGATAGAAGAAGTTGCGATAGGTGGCCCGGAGATGGCCCGCCGGCGTCGCGCAGGATCCACCACGGAGCACCTGCTGACCGGACATGAACTTGCCGTTGTACTCGCCCAGGGCGCCGCCCAAGGATTCGAAGCCCGGGTAGGCTTGGTAAGCGCTCGCCGTCCATTGCCAGCAGTCGTCGAACAGTTGACAGATGCCGTCGGCGGCGGCCGGCCGCGGGTGCAATGCGCTGGCCGGAAAGCCGTCCGCAATCGGATGCTCTGCCGCAACGAACTCCCACTCCGCCTCGGTTGGCAGCCTGGCGCCCGCCCAGCGCGCATAGGCATCCGCCTCGAAATAGCTGACGTGCGTGACCGGCGCGACCGGAACCAGGGATCGCTCGCCTTCGAGCCGGTATTCGAGCCAAGCGCCGTCTACTTCACGCCAGTACATGGGAGCGTCGACCGACCTCTCCCGCCGCCAGCGCCAGCCGTCGGACAGCCAAAGCGACGCCGTCTCGTAGCCGCCGTCGGCGATGAACGACGCAAATTCGGCGTTGGTCACCAAGCGGTTGGCGAAGGTGAAGTCGTCGATCCAAACCCGGTGCCGCGGGCACTCGTTGTCGAACCGGAACCCGACGCCGCCTCGCGCCCCGATTTGCACGATGCCGCCGCTGTAGTCGAAGAAGGTCAATGTTCCGGGGCTGCTCTCTCCCATGGGTCCGGCAACTTCCCGATAGGCCGGCTTCAAGGGGTTGAGGCCGAGGTTGGCCTTGATATCGGTCACCAGGAGTTCCTGGTGCTGCTGCTCGTGGTTGAGTCCAAGCGCGACGCGGTTTCGGACCTCGGGATCGTCGCGGTTCAGGAGGGTTCGCATCGCCTCGTCCACATACGCACGGTAGTCCAGCACCTCGGCCACCGTCGGACGTGACAGGTTTCCACGCGCGGCCCGGGGGAACTGCGCGCCGATACCGTCGTAGTACGAATTGAACAAGTATTCGAAGCCGTGGCGGAAGGGTTCGTAGCCAGGCAAGAAGGCTCCAAGCAGGAAGGTCTCGAAGAACCAGGTGGTGTGCGCCAGATGCCACTTCGGCGGACTGGCCTCGACGATGGGCTGCACGCCGTAGTCCTCCACCGCAAGCGGCTCGCACAGCGCTTTCGTCTGGGCGCGCACCCGGTGGTACAGACCGAATCCGTCGTCGAGCGGAGCGGTCTCAGCGCCCCGTGCCGCCTCAGACGTCAAACCGCCGTCCAGCCGCCGACGGGCCGCCCGGACGACCGCTCGTATTCAGTGGGGTCAGTGGGGTCAATGGGAATGGTTGGTTCGAACACGTGCCGCCCCTTGGGTGAGGCGCCAGCATAAGAAATCCAGCCGCCGTATTGCAAAGCAACCACGGTGCGGATCAGCCGCCCTGCGCCCGCGACCGATCCGCCAAGGCCCGGTACAGGGTCGCGATCCGGGTCGCGTCGAAGGGCGATTTGATGTTGCCGACATGCCTGCCATCGGGATCCACCACCGCGATACGGCCCGTGTGATCCATCAGGTAGCCCAACGCCGAGTCCTCCACCGGCACCCTGGAAAAACCGGCATGGAAGCTCTTGGCGAAGGCGTAGATCTCGGCTGCGGAGCCGGTCACGCCGACGAAGTCGTCGGAGAAGGTCTTCACGTATGCCGACAGGGCCGCCGGCGTGTCCCGCTCCGGATCCACCGTGACGAGAATGCCCTGGAAGGGCGTCTCGCCCGCCTCCCGGAGCTCTTGAGCCGCTTCACCGAGCACAGCCAGGGTGATCGGGCAAATGTCCGGGCAATTCGCATAGCCGAAGAACATCAGCGACCAGCGACCGCCCAGGCGCTCCGGCCCGAAGCCGGCGCCCATGGCGTCGTCCAGATCGAATTCGCCAACGTCGCGAGGTTCGGGATAGGGCCAATATCCAAACGCCCGCAGTTCTTCGTCGGAATACGCGGACTGAGGCCAGAAGCGGGCCACGGCCAGTCCGCCCGCGACGACCCCGGCGACGACCAGCAACACGACGGCGTATTTCATGCGGACATTATGCTCCCGTTGTCCGCCGGGCCGCGACGTTCACCGAGACGACGACCAGCAGCAAGGCGGCGGCACCCGCGTTGTGCAGAACCGCGACGGCGAGGGGCAGTGCGAAGACGACGTTGGCGATGCCGAGCCCGAGTTGCACGGCAAGAACGCCGGCGAGGGTCCACGCCATGGGTCGCAAGCCAAGCCGTATCGCTAGCCAACCCGCAGTCAGCAGTACCACGACCGCGCCGATGCGATGAACGACGTGGATGGCGACGCGGGCATCGCTCGACATCAACCCGCCCAGGTAGTTGGGTCCAACGCCCTGGAAGAGGTCGAACCCCGAGGCGAAGTCCATCTCGGGGATCCACAACCCGTGACAGGCGGGGAAATCCGGGCAGGCGAGCGCCGCGTAGTTGGCGGTCAGCCAGCCGCCAAGCGCCACCTGGAGTACCACCGCAGCGAGGGTCGCCGCCGCGAGCGTTCGCAGCGACGCCTCGGCCCGCCAAGCCGTTCGCTTCAGCGAAATACCCCAGAGCCACAACAGGGCGAGGATCGCGAAGCCCCCCAGCAAATGCACGGTCACCACTTGCGGCCAGAGCTTCAGCGTCACGGTCCAGGCGCCGAACGCGCCTTGGGCGATCACCAGCACGGCAAGTGCTGCGGGCAGGCGCCAGGGCAGGCCGTCTTTTACCGCCAGGAAGAGCAGCACCAGAATCACGAGACCCAAGGTCGCGGCGGCGTAACGGTGGATCATTTCCGGCCACGCCTTGGCCGCTTCCACGGGGACATCCGGGAACGCGGCTTCGGCACGCGCGACTTCCGCGGGCGTCTCGGGGACGAGGATCATGCCGTAGCAACCGGGCCAGTCCGGACACCCGAGGCCGGCGTCCACCAGGCGCGTATAGGCGCCCAACACCACCACCAGGACAGCCAGGACGACCGCAACGGCGACCAGGACGGTGACCCGGCGGGACACGTCAGCCATCGGCCTGCGCCTCCCGGCCACGCCGACGACCGATCAGCAGGTAGCCAATGACAACCGCGGTCCCGATCAGCAGCCATTGCACCGCGTAGCTCCAATGCTGGCCGGCCGAGTAGTCCCAAGCCAGCGATGCTGCCTTGAAGACACCTTCCCCACCCGATTCCAGGCGAACTTCCCGCGGATGGGTGCCAGCGGCTTCGGCCATGCGTTCGACGTTCATCCCGCGCGTGGTCCTTGGCCAATCGTCGGTCCAAGTCTCCTGGCGGATCCTGGGCGAGACGGGTGTGGCCGGCCATGCGACACCGACGACCGTGACCACCTCGGACGGAGTCGCAGGCGCAGCCGTCGGCGGCGAGACGGAAACCCAGCCGCGGTTGACGAGGAATGCGCCGGTTTGCGTTGTCAGCACCGAGACGACCGTGACCCCGCGCGCCGTGCCCAAGCTGGTCACAAGGAATGCGTGGTCCGGGTCGTAGTGGCCGGTCAGGGCCAGACGGGTGAAGTCCGGCGTCGTTTCCGTGTAGCGCATGGCTTGCGCCGGCTGCGCGCGCAACCGCTCATGGTAGGTGTCCTCAAGCGCCATCTTCTCGAGCGCGCGGGATACCTGCCAAGTCGCCAGCCCCACGACGGTTGCTAGTGCCGCCACCACTTGCAGGGTCAGCGCCTTGCCCGGACGGAAGAGCTTGCTCGCACCCGCGGCAGCCGTCATCGCGTGGTGCTTGCTCGCAGCAAGGCCGCCATGCCCGTGGTATCCGGTTGGATGCCGCGCCAGAGAGCGAACGCGGCAGCCGCTTGTTCGATCAACATGCCGAGACCGTCGCTGGCCTCGCGTGCATCGTGCGCCAAGGCCCAGCGGCAAAACGGCGTGTCTCGGTCGAGCGCGTAGAACAGGTCGTAGCAGCGGCTACCCGCAACCACTTCGGGCGCAACCACGCCGCCGATCCCGGCCATGCCCGCGGCGGTGCCGTTGATCACGACGTCCCAAGGCGTACCGACGGCGTCGAGGCCGGTGCCGGCGACCCCGAAGCGGGCGGCCAACGTCTCGGCTTTTCCCCGGGTACGGTTGGCGATGGTCAAATCGGACACACCCGCGTCGAGTAGCGGAGCGAGGATCCCCTGCACGGCACCGCCCGCACCGAGGATCAGCGTCCGCGCACCATCGACGTTCCAACCCAGGTTGTGGGTCAGGTCGTGGACGAGACCGATGCCGTCGGTATTGCAGCCCCGCGTCAAGTCACCCTCGGAAACGATCGTGTTCACGGCACCGCATGCCGTCGCGGCGACGTCGTATCCGTCCACCCAATGCCAGGCATCGACCTTGAACGGCATGGTCACACTGAGACCCTTGCCGCCGTCGTCGAAGAACCTTGCCGCAGCCTCGGCAAAACCGCCGACCGGCGCTTCGAGCTTGCCGTAACGGAGGTCCTCGCCAGTGGCGGCTGCAAACGCGGCGTGGATGCGCGGCGACACGCTGTGACCGACCGGATTGCCGATTACGGCGTAGCGATCCGTCATCGCAGCGCCTCGCCGTTCACGGCGTCGACGATTCGACTCGCCCCGTCCCGCGAGCCAATCTGGCCGGGCAGGAGCAAGTCGATCCGGTCGCCAAGGGCGTCTTGCACCTCTTCTGCCGTGCGCCCCGGCGCATCGCCGCTGCGGTTCGCCGAAGTGGAGACAATGGGCCCGCCAAACGCCGCGGCCAAGGCACGCGCCTGGTCGTGGCCGGGTACCCGAATGGCGACGGTGTCCCGGTCGCCGGTGATCCAGGCCGGGAACCGGCTGTTCGGAACGACCCAGGTCACCGCGCCGGGCCAACTCGCCCGGATGCGCTCTGCCGCTTGTGGGTCAAGTGCATCCAGTTCCGGCGAGAACGTCTCGGCGGCGCCGGCGACTACGATAAGTCCCATGGCCCGAGTCCTGCCCTTGATCTCGAGCACCCGGCCAACGGCCGCCTGGTCGAAGGGATCGCATGCAAGCCCCCAAACGCCCTCGCTGGCATGGGCAACAACGCCTCCGCGACGTAGCACCCGAACCGCTTCGCTCAGCTTGGACTCGTGGTCCGTCGACAACGTCGATACGCCGGCTATCGACGCCGCCTCACGCCGAGGGCTTGGCGAGCGACCGCTGGACCGACTCGTTCTGAGCCGCGACCTTGGCCGCGTTGGCAGTGCGGTCTTCGGCGACCCGCCAGGCCAGTACATCGTCCGCAACCGCGAGGATCTGGGCGGCGAGATAACCCGCGTTCCTAGCCCCCGCCTTGCCCACCGCAACGGTTGCCACGGGCACGCCGCCCGGCATCATGACCGTCGACAAGAGCGCGTCCGCGCCGTTGAAAGGGCCGTCGTCGATCGGTACCCCGATCACCGGCCGGGTCGTGTGGGCAGCGACGGCGCCGGCCAGGTGGGCAGCCAGGCCTGCCCCGCACACGAAGACCCGACAGTCCCGGGCGGCGGCGGCGGCAACGTACTCGGCGGTGGCATCCGGGGTTCGGTGCGCGGAGGTGACGCGGACCTCGAAGCCCACACCCAAGGACTCGAGCACCTCGGTACACGACTGCATGGTCGGCCAGTCGGATTCGGAACCCATCAATACGGCGACCCAAGCCATTGGCATCGAACTCCCTTTGCATTGAGCGCAACGGAACCCAGCCCGAGGCGCATCACAAGATTGGCGAATATACCTGCGGCCCTGCCAAGCGACAAATCGGATCGTCGGGCTGGGTCGGGCTGGCTTGGCAGGCGCCGGCCCAGGCTGCGGCGTCCAGCGCTAATCGCCACAAGCCTCTTCAGTGCCCGCCGGTCGCCCGCCGGACACAGGATGCGACCAGTCAACCGGCGGCCATTCGATCCACCGACAGCCCCAGGGCGTTTGCAACCCCGTCGGCGTAGTCCGGATGCACCCGACGGAAGTGCCCGAGCTGCCGGTCGACGATCTCCGCCGGCACCCCCTGCATGGCGGTCGCGATGTTGGAGTACAGCCGCCGACGGTGATCGTCGTCAAACAGTGCGAACAACGCCCGGGGCTGGGCGTAGTCGTCGTTGCCGTCGCGGTGGTCGTGACGGTCGGCATCGCCCGAGATTCCGAGCGGCGGTTCGCGGTAGCCCGGATCCTCCACCGGTCCACCCATCGAGTTCGGCTCGTAGTAGGCGTCGGGACTACCCGTGTCGTTGTCGAAAAACCGCATCGCCCCGTCCTTGTGGTAGTGGTGCACGGGACACTGCGGCGCATTCACCGGCAACGCCTCGTAGTGCGTACCCAAGCGGTAGCGGTGCGCATCGGCATAGGCGAAGAGACGTGCCTGGAGCACCTTGTCGGGGCTGAAGCCGATCCCAGGCACCACGTTCGAGGGGCTGAACGCGGCTTGCTCGATCTGTGCGAAATAGTTCTCCGGATTGCGGTTGAGTTCCATCACGCCCACCTCGATCAGCGGGTAGTCGGCGTGCGGCCAGACCTTGGTCAGGTCGAAGGGGTTGTAGGGCGTCGTCTCGGCGTGCTTCTCCGGCATGATTTGGACGTACATCGTCCACTGCGGGAGGTCGCCGTCCTCGATCGCGCCGAAGAGCGCTTCCTGATAGGTCTCCCTTGATCGGCCCACGACCAGTGCGGCCTCGGCGTTGGTGTGGTGCCGGTGGCCCTGTCGGGTCTTGAAGTGAAACTTGACCCAGAACCGCTCGCCTTCGCCGTTGTAGAAGCTGAAGGTGTGCGACCCGTAGCCGTTCATGTTCATCGGCGCCGTGGGCAGACCCCGGTCCGACATCAGGATGGTGATCTGGTGCAGCGATTCCGGGGACAGCGACCAGAAGTCCCACATCGCCGTCGGCGAACGCAGGTTGGTCTTGGGATGGCGCTTCTGGGTGCGGATGAAGTCCGGAAACTTGAGCGGGTCGCGGATGAAGAAGACCGGTGTATTGTTGCCCACCAGATCCCAGTTGCCTTCTTGCGTGTAGAACTTCACCGCGAAGCCGCGCACGTCCCGTTCCGCGTCCGCGGCACCGAGTTCCCCGGCCACCGTGGAGAAGCGGACAAGCAGCGGCGTCTCCTTGCCAACCTCGGAGAAGATCGACGCACGGGTGTACGCGGAAACATCGTTGGTGATCGTGAACTTCCCGTAGGCGCCCCAGCCCTTGGCATGGACCACCCGCTCGGGAATGCGTTCGCGGTTCTGGTGGGCGAGCTTCTCGATCAACTGGTAGTCCTGCAACAGGACGGGCCCGCGCGGCCCTGCGGTCTGGCTGTTCTGATTGTCGGCTACCGGCGCGCCGGCGCTCGTGGTCAGTGTTTTCATGGCAATGCTCCTTCAATCGGCGGGTTGACACGGAACAGAGTGGCTGGCGTTGCACATATTTGTAAATTCGATTGAAACTATCAGTTTCATTGGTAACACCTATCACGATACGATGGGGGCTTGTTGCGACCGGCTCCGCTGCATCTCCCGCTCAATCCAATGTTCCAACCTCTTTTGTGTTGACCTACCCACTTAGACACGGGTTGGCTGAGGGGTTTCCATGAATATTCGCGACTTGAGATACGCGGTGGCCGTGGCGGAGCTGGGCCATTTCGGTCGTGCCGCCGCAGCCTGCCATGTCAGTCAGCCGGCCCTTAGTGGTCAGCTTCGGAAACTGGAAGACCAGTTGGGAGTCGCGCTGTTCGAGCGAAGTCGGCGCTCGGTCAAGATCACCCCGGCGGGAGAGGAGATCGTTGCCCACGCCAAGGCGCTGCTCGAGATGGCCGACCTCATTGAAGACACCGCCAAGGCCTGGACCGATCCGCTCTCGGGGCCGTTGGGGCTCGGAATGATCCCGACCATTGGTCCCTATCTCACCCCGCGCCTGTTGCCGTCGATCGCTCGCGGCTTGCCCCGCCTCGAACTTCGGCTGTCCGAGGACGTGACAGAAGCTCTCGAGGGCGCGTTGATCGACGGGCGGCTCGATGCGGCGATCCTGGCGACTCCGGTCGGCGATTCGCGGTTGGACGAGATCGCGCTGTACCACGAGCCGTTCTGGGTGGCGTTGCCCCATGGGCACCCGCTCGCCGAAGAGGACGAGGTGGACGTGGCCGATATCCGGTTGGACGATTTTCTGCTGCTCGCCGATGGTCACTGCCTGCGCGATCAGGTGCTGTCGTTCTGTTCCGAGGTGCTGCCGAACGCACCCCAGGTCAGTACCCAGCACACGAGCCTGACGACGATTCTTGCCCTGGTAGGAATGGGAAGAGGGGTGACCCTGGTGCCGGCGATGAGCCTCGCCGGCGGCTGGGTGACCGATTCCGGCATCGCGCTGCGGCGGGAGAAGTCGAGCAAGGCGGCGCGGTCGGTACGCCTTGCCTTTCGCAAGACATTCCCAAGGCGGGCCGCGGTCGAGAAGCTCGCGGACATCGTCTGCGCGGTCGTGCCCGACACGGTCCATGCCCAGCGGCGTTGAGGGGATCCCCTAGCCCGCATTTCTCACCAGGCCGCTTGTCGGCGTCAAAAAGCTCTTGGGTTTCACTAGTTTGACCGCGATGTCGAGATCGTGCCGATGGCGGACTGCGCTGGCCGCGCCCTTGCGGGTCTTTTGGCCCCGTGCACGTGCGCGCACGTGCTCCCTCAACCGTAGGCCCCGCTATGCT
>JAKZRQ010000061.1:0-6262 GCA_047518105.1 Pseudomonadales bacterium
ACCCCGAAGTTGTGCGCCGCCGAGAGCCGCAGCGGCGGCAGCACGGCGAACCGCCCGAGCGCGTCCGCCTCGCACAGCAGGCAGGCCAGGTTGCCCATCTGGTGGTTCACGCCCGGCTCGGTCGCGGCCCCGTCCCGGTAGCGGAGGTAGCGCGGCCCCTCCGGACGGCGTTCCGGCGCGCCGCCAAGGCCGGGTTCCCGGTCCGGACGGCCCGGGCGGGACACGGCCTCCGCCAGCACCCGCAGCAGGCACGCCGCGCACAGCTTGATGTCCAGCCACGGCCCCATGGCGTCGATGTAGAGCAGGTCGTAGCGCAGTTTCTGGCGCGGCGTCGCCGCCGCCCCGCGCCGCGCCTGGGCGAGGCCGGCAATCCCGGGACGCACGGCGAGGCGCCGCGCGAACCCGGGTGCGGCGCGCTCGCAGCGCGGCGCGAGTTCCGGGCGCTCGGGCCGCGGACCCACCAGGCTCATCTCGCCGCGCAGCACGTTCAGCGCCTGCGGCAGCTCGTCGAGGCGCAGTCGCCGCAGCACGCGGCCCACGGGCGTCGCGCGCCGGTCCGGATGCGCCGCCCACACGGGGCCGGTGGCGTCTTCCGAATCCACCGGCATGGTGCGGAACTTCACCAGATCGAAGACCCGGCCGCCCAGGCCCAGGCGGCGCCGCCGATAGAGCACCGGCCCGCCGTCGCCGAGCTTTACCGCCAACAGCACGGCGACCGCGATCAGCAGCCAGAGCGGCGCGAGCAACACCCCGGCGACACACAGCGCCGCCAGGTCGAACGGGCGCTTGTACGCCCTGCCCCAACCAGGCGTTCGGTCGGTGCCCGTAGGGGACGGGCTTGTCCCGTCCCGTTGTTGGGGGTTTGCGGGACGTTGGGACGGGGCGGCGTCGCCCCTACGGGCCCGTCCCGGAACATCCGCGGTGCCTCGGCTAGCCCGCATTTCTCACCAAGCCGCTTGTCGGCGTCAAAAAGCTCTTGGGTTTCACTAGTTTGACCGCGATGTCGATGATCGTGCCGATGGCGGACTGCGCTGGCCGCGCCCTCGCGGGTCTTTTGTGCCCGTGTGTACCCGGGGCCAAAATCCTCCGCGATCATCACGGCCCCTGGTGAGAAATGCGGGCTAGGGAGGAGCGCTCAGACCGAGGGGGTGCCGGTGGACGCGCCCGGCGCTCCCCGCGCGGAGGTCGATCAGTCCCGCCGCTGTCGGTCGCGGACACGTGCAAGCTCGCGGCGGCTGGCCGTGTTGGCCGGGTCGAGTTCGATCACGCGTTCGAAATCGGCTATCGCCGCGTCGAGTCGCCCGAGCCGTGCGTTGGCCAGCGCGATGTTGTGGATGAGCGCCGCGTTGTTCGGCTGGATCTGCCGCAGCCGCTCCCAAGGGTCGAGGGCCGCCTCGTATTCCTCGAGAGCCGCGTAGGTGCTCCCGAGGTTGAGATAGGCGTCCGTAAAGCCCGGATCGAGGACCAGGGTCCGTTCAAAGAGAGCGATTGCGTCCCGTTGTCTGCCCTGACCAAAGCGAAGCACGCCGAGATTGAACTGCGCGTGCGTGTAGGACGGATCGAGGGTCGCGGCACGCTCGAGCGAGGCCTGTGCGGCTTCGATATTGCCCATCAGCATCTGGGTCAGTCCCTGGTGGCTCAACAGGACGACGTCGTCGGGGTTCCCGGCGAGTCCCCGGGCAAAGAATTCCATCGCCTCCGTGTGCCTGCCTTGTCGTGACAGCACGGTGGCGAGAATGCCGAAATCCAGCGGTGTGCCCGGACGGATTGCAAGCACCTTGCGCAACTGTGCTTCGGCCGCGAGCAGGTCGCCGCGTTCGGCGAGTTCCGTCCCGGCCGAGGCAAGTGCGTGCGAGTTCGCGGCGAGCGCGGTCATCGCGCCAAGCACCGGGTCCGGGGGCTTGAGCGGTTTGTCGTGGACCTTGGCGAGCAGTTCGGCCAGCACTGCGGATTCGGCTTCGCCAAGCTGCGCGTAGACCCGGGTCAGCAAGGGATAGATGCTGCCGTCCGTCGGCGACTGTTCGGCGGCCCGCTCCAGCAGGGCACGGGCGCGCGCCAGGTCGCCTTGGAAGAGGGCGACCCTTGCCAGGCCGACGCGCGCGAAACTCGGTCGGTCATCGGCTTCGAGGGCAGCGAGGAACGCCTCCGCGGCAGCATCGTGACGGGCCGTTTGCGCGAGCAGATTCCCGTGCGCCACGAGAACCGTCGCGTTGCGCGGAGCAAGCGCGCGCGCCTTGTCGAAATAATCCAGCGCGGCTGACTTGTCGACTTCCGAGGCGGCGTGGGCAGCGAGGTAGGGCCATTGATAGGCGTCCGGTTCGAGCCGCATCGCCTGTGCGTAGCAGGCGAGTGCCGGCCGAACCAGTTCGTGCGCGTGATAGACCCGACCGAGCCTCCCCCAGGCGATGGCCGAGCTTGAGTTTTGCTCGAGGTTTCGGGTGACGGCGTCGATCAACGTCCGGACCGGTGCCTCCATACCACTCGTGTCGACGGCGGGAATGGGAGGATCCGGTGTACGGGCCGTGCAACCGGTCAGGATGACCATCGCCACGCAGGCGAGCGCCCCAAAGCCGGCCCCGCGCTTCGCTGCCGCTGCGCGCCGGGTCGCGCCGCTTGCGGCGCGCCGCCTCCGGCCCAGCCACGCCGGCCTTCCGTGGACCAACTGCCGCCGGTCGCTTCGCTCCCTTTGGCATTTGTTCCATGGATGGCGGGGTAGCGAAGGGCTGATCGTGGCATGGACCATGATCAATCCCCGTCGCGGGTGCTGTTGCCTTTCCGTATGGTCATCATCCGGTTTGCCGGTCCGCCGGGGAATCGTTCGCGCGCGCCGTCCGGCCAGGTGACGGCGATCTCGTCGACGGTTGGCGCCGGGCCGAGTCCGAAGTGAACCATCGCGTCGGCGCTCGACAGGTAGCTCGTCGTGTGCATGACCGGCCTCACCTGCCAGGCGTCGCCCAGCCGGACGCTCACGGCGGCACCGATGGCGTCCCGGTTGAGAACCGGATCGACGACCTTCAGCTTGAGCCAATTCCCCGTGCCGGGAGTGTCGTTGCGGTAGATGCGTGCGCGCCCGTTGGCGTTCGTGACCAGGATGTCGAGGTCGCCGTCGGCATCGATGTCGCCGGCGAGTAGACCGCGACTGACTTCGGTGGCGTCGCAGAACCCGGCGGCACGGTCGCAATCGTCGTCGAACCAGCCCCGGTCGTTGTTGACCATGATCAGGTTTGGTTCAGCGTAGAGACGGCGGAAGGCGTCGATCGAGGACTCCCCATCCCTGGGACCTGGCGAGACCGGATCGCGCCGAACCCTGCCGTTGGCCACGGCGAGGTCCAGGTCGGCATCCAGGTCGAAGTCCGCCAGGGCGGTGCCGAATCCGGTGTACCGGACGCTGGGCAGGCCGATCCCGGCCAAAGCCGAGGAGTCCAGGAGCATGCCCATCGGGTCCGCAAGGTAGAGCGTATTGGTCTCGCCATCCAAGTGCGTCATGAGCGCGTCCAGCCGGAGGTCGCCGTCCACGTCGCCCAGGGCGATCCCCATGCTGGCCTCGGTGCCGCCTTCGATGTTCGTGGCGATGCCGAACCACACGCCCCGGTCGACGAACCTACCCTCGCCCTGGTTCATCCAGAGCTGATTGCGTTCGCCGTCGTTGGCGACCAGGAAGTCGTCCTTGGCGTCGCCGTCGAAGTCGAAACAGACGACGCCGAGGCCGTTGCGGGCCGTTTGCGCGATGCCGCTCGGCTCGCTGATGTCGACGAACGTGCCACCCGTGTTGCGGTACAGGCGGTCGGGGACTCCGCGATAGGTGTTCGGACCGCAATAGTCCGGCTCGCCCGTGCCGCTCGCGCAGGCGTAAGGCGGTTCGTTGGTGACGTAGTTCGCGATGTAGAGATCCAGGAACCCGTCGTCGTCGATGTCGCAGAACGCAGCCGACGTGGACCAGCGCGAGCCTTCGATACCGGCGCTCTCGGTGATGTCCGAGAAGGTGCCATCGGCGTTGTTTCGATAAAGCCGGTTGGGACCGTCGTTCGTGACCAGGAGGTCGCGGTCACCGTCGTTGTCGATGTCGCCGAGGGCCGTGCCCATGCCGTAGCCGGTGTCGCCGACACCGGCTTCCGTTGTGGCGTCGCGGAAGACGCCATCGGCATCCTGGCGGAACAACCGGTTGCCGGTGGCGAGGGCCGGGTCCGTTTCCGCATCGGCGTTTACGAAATACACGTCGAGGTCGCCGTCGTCGTCATAGTCGAAGAGTGCGAGCCCGGATCCCATCGCTTCCGGCATCAGGAACTCGCCCTCGACGCCCGACGTGTGGTCGAAGAGCAGACCGAGTTCAGGACCCGCGTCGACGAACCAGTCCTGGCGCTGCCCGGAGGGTTCGCAGCCGATCGGCAGGACAAGCGCAGCTACGCCCACTACGCCCACTACGCATGTCGATGAGCGCATCGATGAGCGTATCGATGATCTCATCGGCCGAGCCCCTTGCGTCTGTCGGCGGGTTGGCTACGCCCTGGACTGGTCCACCTTGCGCTTGATCTCGCCATCGAATCGCCTGTCGTGTTCCATTCAGCGCCCTCCCGGTGTCAGTACGAATTCGTGGGCAGGCAGTGTAGCCCCTCATGCCCGGGTTTGACTCCATTCCGATGCCCGGCTACGTTACGGGCGACGAAGCTATTCAGGTATGGATGCTCCGCGTACGCGCCTTACTGTTGCTCGCCGGGTGTTGCTTGGCTGCGTGGGCAACGGCCAGCGAATCCGATTGGCGGCTACATCGCGATGCCGGGATCGCCGCCCATGGCCAGGGCAATCATGCCGAGGCGGTGAAACAGACCGAATTGGCGCTCGCCGAGGCGGAGGCGTTCGGAGAACGCGACACGCGCTTCGCCGAGACGCTTGCGAACTTGGCATTCCTGTACCGCGAGGCGGGTCGCTTCGACGAGGCGGAACGCGCTTTCCTGCGCTCGATTTCGACCTGGGAGGCGATCGTCGGCGACGAGCACGGCGTGGTCGGGCAGACCCTCAACAACCTCGGCTCTCTCTACGACGCACAGGGCCGATTCGATGAAGCCGAGCCGTTGTTCGAGCGCGCGCTCGCCATCGCCGAGAACGCACACGGTTCCATGCACCCGGCCGTTGCCGCGGTCTCCTACAACCTTGCGCGGATTCATCAATCCCGCGGCGACCTCGAAAAAGCCGAGACCGTGTTCAAGCAGGCGCTACCGGTGCAGGAGAAGGTGTTTGGGCCGGATCATCCCGACGTGGGCCGGACACTCAACGCCCTGGCGATCCTCTATGGCGTGCAGGGTCGGTATACGGAAGCCGAGCCGCTGTTCGAGCGGGTGATCGCGATCGACCGGGCGACGCTCGGTGCCGATCACCCCGATCTCGCCCTGGACATGAGAAACCTGGCCGACCTCTACATGGCCCAGGGACGCCTGGCCGCGGCGGAGCCGTTGTTCAGGAAGGTACTCGAGATCAACGAGGCGGCGCTTGGTTCCCGCCACCGCCAGGTGGCCGTGGATCTCGACAGTCTCGCCGCTACCGTACGACGCCTGGGTCGCATCGAAGAAGCCGAGTCCCTGTACCAGCGTGCGCTCGCCATCGAAGGGGCCGAACTGGGCGAAGAACATCCCTCCTTGGCTGGCCGGCTCGAGACGTTGGCGGGTATCAACCGGGACATGGAACGCACGGACGCGGTTGAGCCGCTACTCGAGCGGGCGCTCGCGATTCGCGAACGGGCATTGGGAGCGGATCACCCGCAGCTTGCCCTCAGCCTGCGGCGCTTGGGTGCACTCTACTTCGAGGAAGGCCGGCATGATGAGACCACATCGATGTACCAGCGAGCGCTGGCGATCCGCGAAAAGGTGCTCGAACCGGATCACCCGCGCCTGCTCGAAAGCCTTCGCGATCTCGCCGACGGCTATCGTGTCGTCGGGGATGCCGTTCGGGCAATCCCCCTGTACGAACGTGCGTTGGCGATGTCGGCGAGGGTCTTGGGTGGCGACCACGACGACACGCGTGAACTGGCCGGGACGCTGGCAACCTTGTATCGGTCGGTTGACCGCGAAGGCGATGCGGAGAGGCTCTTGCGCGAATATCCACCCCACGGCTCGACAAGGTCCGATTGACGCGGGTCCGGGCGGGTCCATACTGTTCGGGACCCACATCATGGGACGAGACGAATAGACCGTGGGCTCCTATAGCCGAATCGGACTCCTGCCATGAGAATTGGAAGCGGTCCCACGTTGACGACATCCCTCGGATGGGT
>JAKZRQ010000062.1:0-3900 GCA_047518105.1 Pseudomonadales bacterium
CAGATCCGGCGGCCCGGGGGGCCTGACAGTGGCCGCAAGCGCCGGCGAACAGTTGTTCGTCGTGTCGGACTCGTCCGGCACCGCGTCCACGCACGCGCCGAAATAATAGGCGCCCGGTTCCGACGGTGCCGTCACCGCGGCCGACTGGTTGCTGCGGCCCGTCGCCGGCAACGCCAACACCGCGTCGGTCGCCAGTTCCGTATCCGATGGCGTGATCGTGCCGTCCGTCGACCAGTAGTAGCGCAGCGTCGTCCGCGCCGAAGGCCCGTCGCCCACGTTGGTCACCGTGGCATCCAGGTCCAGGCTCCGGCCCGGCGCGAGCTCGCTGAGGTCCGAGCCGGCGCTGACGACGACAACCAGGTCCGGGGGCCCCAACCTCTGCGGGGTGATCGCGACCGCCGCAGAACAGTTGTTCGTCGTGTCCGACTCATTCCGCACCGCTTCCACGCAGGCACCGTAGTAATCCGTTTGCGCAATCGTCGGCACCTTCCGCGCGATCGACCCGGTGCTCATGCCCGAGGCGTCGAGCGCATCCACGGGACCCATGCCCACTACGATGTCCGACGCCGAGACGGTCGCGTCCCGCGACCGGTAGTAGCGTAGCGTCGTCGATGACGAAGCCCCGTCTCCCACATTGCGCACAGTCGCCGTCAGCTCGAACTCCCCGCCCGCGTCCGGCGTGTCGTTGTCCACTGACACGGACACGACCAGATCCGGAGCGTTCGGTTCGGACACCGTTATCGGGCGCCCCGCGGAGCAGTTGTTGGTCGTGTCCGATTCGTCCGGCACCGCGTCCGCACAAGCGCCGTAGTAGTAGGTGCCGGGATCTTCGGGCGCGTTCAGGGTCAACGACGCTGCGCTGCTCTCCGAGGCGGACAAGGCGTTCACCCGATCATTGCCGACCTCGAGATCCGACGCGGAGATGTTGGCATTCGCCGAGCGATAGTAACGAAGCGTCGTGGCCCCCGCGTCACCGTCTCCGCGGTTGCCCACCCGCGCCGAAAACGTGAAGGCCTGACCCGCTTCCGGTGCACCGTCACTGACCGACGGGATTTCCACCACCAGATCCGGAGCGACGACCGGTACGTCGGATGCCGGCGGACTGGCCCGGGACAGATTGGCCATGAATCCGTCCGCGCTGTACCCCAGGCTCATCACCTGCAACGCTTCCTGCGAACTCACAAACAGCCGCCAGCGCCCCTCGCCCGAACCGATCCGACCGTCCAGTCCTTGCCCACCATCCTCCAGTTGCTCCGAGGTGACCACCCGGGTCTCCCAAGGACCCAGCACCAGGCTGACGTCGCCCGCCGGAGGCGCCGCGCCCGCATCGTCCAACCCGGCGATCCCCACCCGCGCCTCGGATTCGCCCAGGTTCACCAAGTGCAACCTGCTCTCTTGGCCCTCATATTTCGGCGGGTGGAAGACCGGCACGTAATAGCGCATCAGCCCACCCGACTCCCGAGGCGCGGTATCGTGCATCGGCGTCACGTAGCCCTGTCCACCCACCGTGCGCACGTAGGAGAGCACCTCAATGTCGAGATCGCTGGTCAACTCCAGCCGCCAGTCGCCCTCGCCGGCTCCGGTGCTGCCGGTCAGGCCCTTGTCCGCATTGCCGAGTTCCAGGTCCTGCGAATTGAAGTGCCGCGTCTGCCGTGCGCCCATGGACAGGGTCAGCGCCTCGTACGTCCGGGGCGTATCGTCGAACGCTTCAATACGCACTTCTCCCGCCGCATCGGAACGGTTGACCACCCGCGCAAAACCTTGCCGGTACGGATCCGAGAAGGGCGGGAACAGGGGTACCCGGTGTGTGCCGCCCGACTCCAGCGCGGGTACCGTGGAAAGATTCGTCAGGTGGCCGGTCGGGCTCGACACCAGGCTCATCACCCGGACCAGGACGGAGGATTCGATATCCAGCCGCCACTTGCCTGCGCCGTCACCGAGGGATCCCTCAAGGCCCGAAGCCACACCGGACTCCAGTTCCGCAGCCGTTAAGGATTCCGCCTCGCCCGGCGGGATCTCCAGCCTGACGCCGGGGCTGCGCGATGCGCCCGAATCGTCCGTGCCGCGAATGGTCACCGCGGCCGGCTCGTCGCCGGGATTGACCAACCGCAGCCGGCCCACCTGGTTTGCATTGCTGCCCGGGTTGAAGGTGGCGATGCGGTAGACGCCATCTGCGACCGGGGCGGTCTCGTGCATCTCCCACAGCGCACCGTCCGGGGTGCGCGCGAACACCTGGGGCTCGATGTCCAGGTCGCTGGTCAATCTGAGCCGCCAGTCGCCCTGGCCTGTACCCGCGCTACCGGTCAGGCCCGCATCGGGGGCACCGGCCTCCAGGTCCTCTGCATCGAGACCGACCGTCCCGTTCGCGCCGAGAGTCAGGGTCAACTCGTCGGATGCGCTGCCGGCGTCGTCGACCGCCACAATGGTCACCGCACCGGCTTCGGCGGAGTTGTTGACGATCCGGACGAAGCCTTCCGGCCGGGTTTCTGAGGCGGCTGGAAAGAACGCGACCAAGTGCGTGACTTGTCGCCACTCGGCCGCCTCGATCGCTGTCACGGCGCCAATCGCCACGGCAATTGGCGCCAAAATCAACGTGGCCTTCAGCGCCCCGAGTGTCGTTCGACCCATTTCTTCGCGCATTCTTTTCTCCTGTTCAGGTGCAGGGAATCGGCAAACCGGCATCGCTACGGACGGACCGCATGATTGACTTCCAAATGCGCAAGCCTGTCCCCCTCCGGTCGCCGGTGTCGAAGCGGGACTGCGCTACGACAGCGGCGATGCGCAGTTGTCCCGTCTGCAGCGCCGCGGCTGAACGGAGAAAGATCCTTCCATTCCGCCGCCTTGACCGATCAAAGTTCCGTTGTCTGAACCATGGAAACTGGCCGCAATCAAGTCCGTCACTCTTTGGTCCTCCGTCCGACGGGCCGAAGCTGGCGATCATTCCAAATGTTCCGCAGAGGGCAATGCGGAGGCCTGTTCCGGATTGGCGCTACGACCCGGTGCCGTCGACAGATTGGTGAGGTGCCCGGTGGGATTCTCGAGCAGGCTCACGACCAGGATGGGCCGGTCCGACGCGACGCGCAGGCCCCGGGCCGCGCGGAGGGGAGCCAGATGGTGCCCTTGTTCCCGTCGGCGTCGGACTCCTCGGGTCGGCAGGGGTTCGTACGGGTGGTGAACCGCTCCGGGGAGTCGGCTAGGTGCGCATCGAGGCCTTCGACGACACCCTCTGGGAGTACGAGCCTCTCGCCCTCGCGGTCGGTGCCGACGAGGTGGCGTCGTTCAACTCGGACGATCTGGAACTGGGAAACGAGGCCAAGGGTCTGACGGGCAGCACGGGCGCCGGGGAGGGCGACTGGTGGCTGGAGCTGTCGAGCGACGCGGAAATCGAAGTGCTGTCCTACATCCGCACGACGGACGGGTTCCTGACCTCGATGCACGACCTTGTGCCGCAGGAGAACGGCGAGCACAGGGTGGTGTTCTTCAACCCGGCCAAGAACTTCAATCAGGTGAGCGTGCTGCGGCTCGTCAACACGGGCGATGCGGACGCGGAGGCCACGATCACGGGAGTGGACGACGAAGGAGCCATGCCGGGCACGGCGGTCCGGGTAGCGGTGCCTGCGGGATCGTCGCGGAAGCTGACGTCGGCGGAACTCGAATCGGGCGAGGCCGAAGCCATCGACAGCGGCGTATTGGGCGACGGCGAGGGCAAGTGGCGGCGCGCGGCAGCGTCGACAGGTTCGTCAGGTTGCCCGTCGGGCTCTCGATCAGGCTCATCGCCACGACCGGACTGCCCGACGAGATCCGCAGCCGCCACTTGCCCTCGCCGTCGCCCAGCGCGCCGTCCGTCCCCGAACCCGATTCCAACTCCGCCGCCGTCCACTCGCGCGCCGTCCCCGCCGG
>JAKZRQ010000063.1:0-13000 GCA_047518105.1 Pseudomonadales bacterium
AAAGCTCTTGGGTTTCACTAGTTTGACCGCGATGTCGATGATCGTGCCGATGGCGGACTGCGCTGGCCGCGCCCGCCCGCGCTTCGCGCGGAGGCCCTCGCGGGTCTTTTGGCCCCGTGTACACACGGGCCGTGTGTACACGGGGCCAAAATCCTCCGCGATCATCACGGCCCCTGGTGAGAAATGCGGGCTAGTGCGTCTCGCTGCGCGAGCGCGTCTCGGAATACGAGCCGTTCAAGAGCGCTGCCTACCGGTGTTCGCAACAACCCAAGTGTCAACATTCCGCATGCTCAAGGATTCTAGGTCACCGAGAACGAGAAAGCTGTCCGTGCCCGGAAGGTCTTCCCGGGCCGCAGGATGGCGTCCGGGTAGTTGGGGTGGTTGGGCGCATCGGGAAACTGCTGCGTCTCGAGGCACAGGCCGCCATGCACCGGGTAGCGATCACGGTGTTTTCCCAGAGCGCGCAGCGTATTGCCCGTGTAGAGCTGAACACCCGGTTGGTCGGTGGCGACGGCGAGGGTGCGCCCGGACGACGGGTGTCGGACCACGGCGGCCTGGCGGAAGCCGTCGCCTTCAATGACGAAGGTGTGGTCGAAGCCATCGCCGGCCAGCCGGATCTGGGGATCGTCGGCCGCTAGGCGGTCGCCTAGCATCGCCGTCGCGCGAAGATCGAATGGCGTTCCGTAGACGGGGCGTACCACGCCCGACTGGGTGAGGTCCTCGGTCACGGGGAGGTAGGCCGCCGCGTGAACCGTCACCTCGTGGTCGTGGACCGTCGTGCCGGCGATCCCGCTCAGGTTGTAGTAGTGGTGGGATGTCAGGCTTACGGGCGTGGGGGCATCCGTATTCGCGATGAGGTCCAGGGTGACCTGGGAACGCTCGAAGGTGTAGCGCGCCTGGGCCACGAGGTTGCCGGGATAGCCTCCTTCGCCGTCGGCGCTCGTCAGGCGAAGGACTACGGCGTTGCCGTCGACCTCGCCGGTCCATTGGCGAAGGCCGAAACCCGCGTGACCGCCGTGCAGGTGATGCGGCGGAATGTTGGCGTCAAGTTGGCGGGGCGTGCCGTCGAGCACGAACCTTGCGTTGGTCATGCGATTGGCGTAGCGGCCCACCAGGCAATTGAAGTGGGGATGAAAGCCCGTGTAGTCGGCGATGGATGGACAGCCGAGCAGCACATCGCCAAAGGTGCCGTCCCGGTCGGGCACTTCGAGACGTGTGACGATGCCGCCGAGTTCGATCATCTCCACCCGGAGCGCGCCGGTGTCGATACGGAAACCCCGGAATCGCGGATGAGCGTCGAACGTCTCGATCACATTGCGCCCTGTCGGTCTGCCAGACTCCTTGAGCGCCGAGAGTGGAACGAACGGCGGCCTTGGGCAAGCCCCATGGTGCCGGAGGTGAAGATGCACATCGCCGTTTCGCCACCGGGAAGGCCGGGTCCAAGGGTCGCCGATAGACGTCGAGAACCCGCTCCATCGCCGCCGAGAAGTCCCCGTTGCCCTGCGGCGGGATCACCCACCCGACCTGCCGCCGCGGCTTGATTTCGTTTTTCTCAGAACACGACGCACCGTCTCGTGCGACACGCTGTCGATATGGCCGAGCTCCACCACCCGGTCGGCCAGCAGCCGCAGCGACCACCGCGAGTGGCCCTCGGGCGGCTCGGAGCAGCTCAAGGCCACCAGGCGCGCTTCGAACTCGCTGTCCCCCTTGCGGGCGTACGTCGGCCGACGCCCCTGCCGCCCGCCCAGCGCCGCCTCCAGACCCTCCTCCACGAAGCGCTTCTTCACCCGGTCCACCTTGCGCGCGCTGACGCGCAGAATCTCCGCTATCGCCTCCCCCCGCGCCCGGTGCCCGTTGAACTCGCCCTCGTCGCAGTTGAGCAGGATCAAGGCGTTGACCACCTTCTGCGAACGATGGGACCCCGTGCGCGTGATCCCCGAAAGCTCGTCCCGCTCCCGCTTCTCCAATGTCACCGCGTATCGCTTCATCCTTGTGACCTCGTCGTCGTTGAACGACAAGGACGTTACCACGAAACATACGACATATCATGTATGACATGACACTAGAAGGCTTGGCCGATAGTCGCACAAGAGGTGGTCCTGCGGCTGCCGCCTGGGGCTTGGGGACGCGTACGAATGGGACAAGCAGTGAACGAAGTCTGGCGAGTTGGCACACTGCTCGTTTGGCTGGCAGCGGTCGCGCCGATGGCTGAAGCCGCCGAACATCGGATGCCGATGTTCCCGAATGCGGACAGCGAGCGCCAAGGATTCCTCCGGATCATCAACCACTCCAAGATCGCTGACAACGCAATCGTCGAGCCTTGTGACGACGCCCGCCCATGCGATCGCATTTCGCTGACCATCGACGCCGACGAGACCGTCCACTTCAATTCGGACGACTTGGCGATGGGCAACGAGGACAAGGGGTTGTCGCGAGGCGTGGGTTCGGGGACGGGCGACTGGAACTTGCGGGTGGTGAGCGCTTTGAATCTCGAAGTGCTCGCCTACGTCCGTACCCAGGACGGCTTCTTGCCGGCGATGCACGATGTGGTGGAACGTGAAGAAGACGGGCACTATCGAGTGGCCAATTTCAATCCGGGTAGGAACGAGATGCAGGCGAGCCTGTTGCGCCTGCCCAACCCGAATGGGCGGACGGTCGAGGTCGCCATCGCAGGCATCGACGACAAGGGCCTCCCATCGGAGAGCGTGCGGGTGGCGCTGTTTCCGGCGGCAGGCGATAGTTCGGGCCGCCAGGGCTTCGTGCGGGTTATCAACCACTCCGCCCAAGCCGCCGAGGTTGTCGTGCGCGCACGACAACACCGGTCGAGATCACGGCTCGATCTCGCTTGAACTGGAGCCCAACGAGACGGCGCACTTCAACTCCGACGATCTGGAGTTGGGGAACGAGGCGAAGGGGCTGTCTGGGGGGGCGGCGGCGCCAGCCTCGGGTATGACGAAGTAGTCGCTGTCCTCGAGGAGATCGAGTTCGCCTCGCACTTGGTCGATGGCATGCTGGACCTTGCCGCCGAAGATGCACTTCTTCGACTCGGTGACCGCGATGCAGTGCGAGAGCGGGCGTTCGCGCAGATTCGAGTTGATGAGCCCCGCGGTGACGCCGAGCTTGTTGGTCGCGATGATCGCGGCGAGATACTCGATGCGGTTCTCCATCATGATGCTGACGGCACCGCCGCGCCGAAGACCGACCGCATCAGAAACTCGGCATAGCGGTTCGCCAGGGCATGGAGCTCCGCCCATGTGACCTGCTCTTCCTCGGAGACTACCGCCGTGAGGTCGCCGAAACGCTCCGCGTTCTTCTCGACGCATGGTGCAGAAGTACCTGACGATCTTCCGCACCGTCAACAACTGGACCTTCGTCGGCAACGATGGGAGGACGCCAGCGATGCGGCTCGGGTTCGCGCGGCAGCCGCTGGATTTCGAGGACATCCTGTGGGCCGGGGAGCGTGTGCCGCGGCTCAGGCGGTCACGCCGGAAGGGCATTCAGATCACCGTTTGAGACGCGCTCAGCGTGCGGTATCCCGCTTCTCCGGCGCTTCCCAACTCCCTACTAAGCCGGGGCCGCGGGGCTGGCCCGCTATCTGAACGATGAGCGGCGCGCGATGCGCGGAGCCTTGTGTCGCCGGCTGCCCGGCGGCGGGTCGCCGCGCCCCCAGCCAGCGGTTCTCCTCTGACGGACGAGTTCCTGCGAGGCGGCACAAAAGCATGCGTTGATGCCCTGGAGCCCGATCTGGTCATCCTGGGCGAGTTCCAGCGGTTCAAGACGCTGTCGGATCCCTCGGGATCCGACACCGCAGTGGAATTGGCGCAGTCGATGTTCGGCGCCAGGACCCCGGAGGGACGCAGGGTCCGAATGCTGTTGCTGTCCGCGACGCCGTACAAGCTCTACACCGCGGACGCGGAGATTGGGCGCGAGGACCACTACGAGGACTTCATTGCCACAACCCGCTTCCTGTTCAGGCAGGACGAGGACCGGGTAGGCCGCCTGCAGCGCGATATTGCCCGGTTCGGCACCGCTCTCAAGCAGGCGGCCTCGAGCGGGCCGCAGGATGGCCTGATGGCGATCAGGCAGCGGGTCCAGGGCAGGCTCCGGGACGTGATGGCCCGGACTGAACGGGCGGGCGCGACCGACCAGGGAGACTCGATGGTCGAGGAAGCGGCGATATTGGCAACGCCGACACCTTCGGACGTACGGCAGTACCTTTGGGCGGACGAGGTCTTCCGGGCAGTCGGCGACCGCGATCCGATGCCCTACTGGAAGTCCGCTGCGTATCTCCCCCAGTTCATGCACGGGTATCATTTCAATGAACGGCTCGCGACCACGCTCGAAGAGGCGCCTGCGGGCCATGGTCGACCTTCCGGACTACTCGGTCATCGTCTCGGGACTCCAGGACTGGTCCCACCTGCGTCGCGAGAAGGTGGATGAGCCGCGCCTCGTCGCCAAGCTGAGACGGTTGCTCGAAGTGCCGTCGCTCGAGCTCTGGACGCCGCCCCGCCACGAGGAGAACGCGCGCCAAGTTGCGCCGGTCGGCGCTCGCATCTTCCCTACCTGGTTCATCGTCAAGGACGCCAAACCCTCACCCCGCGACCCGCAGTGGCGCCGCCGCCGTCTGGTGAGGTGGGATCATCTGGAGCGAGGGCGCTTCCGCGGCGAGGACGGGAAGCGCAAGCCGGTGGTGCCCGTTCGGTTCGTCTGCGGCTGCCGCCGCGGCCACATTGACGATCTGGACTGGCGTAGGTTCGCCCACCAGAGCGGCAAGAGCTGCGAACGCCCGCTGTGGCTTGAGGAACGCGGGACGGGTGCCGACATCGGCGACACTTTCGGGGCTTGTGAGTGCGGAGAGGAGCGCTCGCTCTACGGAGCCTCGAAACCTGGTGCCGCCGCGCTCGGCCACTGCGAGGGTAAACGGCCGTGGATCGGGCAGTTCGCTCGGGAGGCGTGCGGTGAGCCATACCGGCTGCTGGTGCGGACGGCGAGCAACGCCTACTTGCCGCAGACGCTGAGCGTCATCTCTCTGCCGGAGTTCGATGCGGGGTTGGCGGCGAAGGTATCGGCGCACTTTGATCGCCTGAAGGCGGCTGACGATCTGGGCGCACTTGCGAACTTCCGGATGATTCCAGAACTTGACGCCGCTTTCGCTGACGTCGCGGACGACACGGTACTCGGCGAGTTCCGGCGCCAGCTGGGCGGCGGCGAAAGGGAGGAGGTGCCGGTCAAGGCCGCAGAGTTCGACGTGCTCAACAGCGACGACAGTCGCATCGGTGAGGACGACGCGCGCTCGACGTTCTATGCGGACACCCTGGCTCGCGACGACTGGGACGCGGATCCACTGCTCGCGTCCCTCGACAAGCTGGTGCTGGTGCATCGTCTGCGCGAAGTCGTATCGCTCCTCGGCTTCACGCGTTTCGAGGCGATCAGCCCGGACAAGGACGGTGAGCTCGATCTCGACGTGATGAGAGCATCACTTGCCGAGACCATCACGTGGCTGCCCACCATCGAGAATCGGGGCGAGGGCATCTTCCTGTCGTTTCGGCCGGATGCCGTGGAGGAGTGGCTCGCGCGCCCGGGTGTAAAGGAACGCGGCCGGCTGATCTTCGCAGGCTGGCAGGCATGGGCTGCAGAGCGCCACCGCCCGGAGAGTCTGTTTCCCGGTCTGCCCTATGTGATGCTGCATTCGCTGTCGCACATGCTGATGACCGCCGTTGCCCTGGAGTGCGGCTACCCCGCCAGTTCCCTGCGGGAGAGGGTCTACGCGGGCGACGGCGGATACGGCTTGCTGATCTACACTGGTTCTTCAGACTCGGAAGGGACGCTGGGCGGGTTGGTCGAGACGGGCCGGCGGCTCGCGGCCCATTTGCGGCGGGCACTCGACGAGGGGCGGCTGTGTTCGAACGATCCGGTCTGTGCGGAACATGCGCCCGACTCGCTGCTTGAGGGACGCGCGTTGCACGGGGCGGCGTGCCACGGTTGCCTCCTGACTGCGGAGACGAGTTGCGAACAGCGCAACGACTTCCTCGACCGGGCGCTTGTCGTCCCCACGGTCGCAGTCAAGGACGCGGCCTTCTTCGACTCGGGGCCCCTTGGGTCGTGATGGACTTTGGCGGTCTGTCGGGTGTCGATCGGTCCGATCTGTTGAGGCTGGCGGATCTCCTCGACGCTGGCCTCCTCAAGCCGCCGATGGGAACCTTGACGCTGCGCGAGTACGTCGCTGCCGCGTCCGCCGCCTCGCTGGTGGAGTGCCTCGCCGAACTGACGCGGCAGGACCTGCCGCCCGCCCACATGGCGCTCGTACTTCGTGCCTTCGTCGGCGGCACACGCGCCGCGGAAGGCGCCACGGCCCCGCTGGAGATCGTCGTGAGCGGTCCGGACGCGACGGGCGGTGCGCGCGACACGGGCGTCGTCATGCGGCAGCTCTTCAACGGAGCGCGGAGCCGGGTGATGGCCGTGGGCTTCGCGGTGCACCAGGGGGAAGTCAGTGTTCCAAGTGTTGGCGGAACGGCTTGACGGAGAAGATGCCTTCAAGGCGACACTTTGCATCGACATCCGGCGTCAATCGGGCGACACCTCCCTCGAGAGGGATATCCTGCGGCGATTTGCCGACAGATTCGTTCGCGAGGAGTGGCCTGGCAGCCGGCTGCCCGAGGTGTATTACGATCCCCGTTCGCTCCGCCCGGCAGGCCCGACGGCCAGCTCGATGCACGCGAAGTGCGTCGTCGTGGACGGCGCGCAGGCGCTTGTGACTTCTGCCAATTTCACGGAAGCGGCACAGGAGCGGAACATCGAGGTTGGCCTGCTGGTTGACTCCCCTGCTTTGGCCGACCGTCTCGAGGAGCACTTCGCGTCGCTGATCCGGAACGGCCACCTGGAGAGGCTGCCCCTGCCTTTGAGGAGCGGGGAGGGTACTTGTGATCTCGGGGTTCGGCGACCGCAACCATGGTGCGAGCCCGCAGCCAACTTTTGGCGATAGGAGCAACGCCTTACGCTGTCCCCTTCGTCTCAACGCGCTCCTGATGGCGGCCCAACCGCTTGCAGTGCAGGTCGGTGTGGCCCCGGCCTGCCAGGCGCTGGGCGTGTCGCGGGCGACCTTCTACCGTCGTCAGAGGTCAACTCCCGGGCACCAGCCCCGTCCAACGCCCGCCCGGGCGCTGTGTGAAGCCGAGCGCGAGCAGGTGCTCGTGACTGCAGGCATCGCACTTGATGCGCAGAAACCCGTGCTCGACCAAGCAGCACTTCAGGTATTCGTCGAACTCCTGCTGGACGAAAGGTCCCGACCATGTGATAGAGTGGCGTCTCTTCGGGACCGTGGCGTGTAGATGTCGCGGTCAACACCGCTGAGTCGAAGCAATCCTCCAAGCCTGCATCAGCCTGGGGTCGATGAGGCCCGAGGAGGGCCGGACCGCGTGTCTGTCGGCGCCGGCTGTCCGTCGATGGGGGCGTCGAGCCTGATTTGATGTGGGAGGTTTGCGGGGATCAGTCCTGCACGGTTGTGCATCGGGCAGAAATCTCCAGCCACCATGGGTAAACTTGCCAGCAGAAAAAATACTCTTTGAAAAACAGCAACTGCATTACAATTCGGCGACAAGCACTGCTAATGAGAGTAGGTCAGTGCGAATCTTGACCCAAATAAACCCCCGAGCGGTTTCCATTACCAATTCCGGAGTTATTTACATGTACACATCGGGCAAACTATTAGGAGCATCCCTGTTTGCACTTGCATCAGCAATTTCAGGCAGTGTTTTCGCTGCTGGATTCCAGATCAGCGAAACGTCTGTTACCAGTCTTGGCCGCGCATTTGCCGGTAACGGCGTTGCCGGTGACAGCATTTCCGATATGTTCGCCAATCCTGCCAGCCTGATGCTGCGCGGTGGTCGTGAGTCGGAACTTGGGCTGCACCTTCTTTTCACATGCACCGATTTCGAGAACCAGGGTTCAAACCTGGTTTTATATTCAACTGGTACCGTCCTCACGGCCGCGCGATGGGCGGGGCTGATAGTAACTAGTCCCTCTGGTCGAACGAAAGGCAGCGGGAAGGCTGTCATACCAAACATTTATTACGCAGCGGATCTGGGTAAAGATCTGCGCTATGGTCTGTCGATTACCTCACCATTCGGTCTGGTTACCGAATACGACGACGACTGGATCGGTCGCTATCACGCGATCAAGACCGAACTCGTTACTATCGATATCAATGCGGGCATTGCATATCAGCTAAAAGATAACATTTCTATCGGTGGCGGTATCAGCGTTTTGCTGGCAGACAGCGAATTGTCACAAGCACAGTTTACTGGCCTGGGAAAACCGGACGCCCGCGCTACCATTGAAGGCGATGACACTTCATTTGGCTTTAATCTGGGTATCATAGTGGGTGACGACAATGGGCGGTTGGGCATCGGTTATCGTTCCAAGGCAGATATCGAAGCGCAGGGCAGCCTGAAAATCCCGAGGCTTGGTGTCAGTGCAGGTGCGCGGGCTGACGTTACACTACCGCAAACGGTCTATATCTCCGGCTTCAGGAAAGTCAGCGACAAAATCGACATTCTCGGCACCATCCGGTGGACCGACTGGAGTTCTTTCGAAGAGTTGCGCATCGAATTCGATAATGGTTTGCCTGATAACGTTACGCCGGAAAACTGGGATAATTCGACCACCTACAGCATCGGTATGAATTACCATATAGACGACCAATGGATACTGCGTGGTGGTCTGGCTTTCGACCAGACTCCGGTTTCGGATGAATTTCGCACTGCCCGTATTCCCGACACCGATCGTACCTGGGTCAGCCTGGGCGGCAGTTATCAGGCCAGCGAGAAAATTCGTGTCGACTTTGGCTACGCCCATATCTTTACCGATGACGGCCCTTTGAATCAAAGTGCCAGCTTGGTGCCAACTTCACCGGGGGCTTTGGTCGATAATCTGAACGGTAAATTTACCGACAGCGATGCAGACCTGCTGAGCGTTTCAGCTAATATCGTCCTGGGTTATTGATTTCGACCCATCAGATTCAGGTAAACTGAATCCACAATCGCCGCAAACTACCGAGAAATCGGGCAGTGGTTACTGCTCGGCATGTGCGCCGAGAAATCCTGGCAACGACTACGCGGCTTTCCGCAGCTCGCCAAGGTGATCGAGGGGGTGAAGTGCAACGAAGGGCATCGAGCGTCGAGGACAGCAGAGCCGCCGCATGACCAAACGCCGTACACCAGATTCGACCATAGCTCCACAAATGAGGGTAGGAGGTAGGCGGTTTGGGTGGGCTGGGGTAGAGTTGCGCACTCATGCGGCGCGTTGACTGGATAGCGCGAAATGCAATTGCCAATGCACAGGAAGAGGGTGGATGAAGTTCGAGATCGAATCATTCGAGTAGTACTTTGCGTCAGCGGTGGAGACTGAGAAGGAGCTGTTGGAATCGGAGTCACCGTTGGTTGCTGCCTTACGGACCTATCATGATTTTTTCGTGGAGCACGTTTTTTCGGAACAGGAGCGCAACTCGCCGGTCCAGTGCCTGCTCGGGATGCACGCGTTCATGATTTACCTAGGCTCGCTGCGAGTTGCGTTCTCAGGCCATGCGGCCGCCGCCTTCCCTCTCTTCCGGACGGCCCTGGAATCCGCCTGCTATGCGTTTCTGATTGGGGAACGGGAGGAGCTTGAGAGCGTTTGGCTGAGTGGGAATAGCAGTGCCAAAGCCCTCAAGTCGTGCAGGAAGGCGTTCACCTCCGCCGTGAAGGACGCAGCGGTCGAGATCCAGAAGAAGAGCTGGGTTGCGGAGCGTACGGAAGAATGGATAAACGAATTGTATGGTGCAGCGATCGACTTTGGCGCGCACCCCAATCCCAAGTCGGTTTGGCCGTACGTCGACGTCAACGAGGATCGCGACGACGGGTATGTGGCGGTCTCGCTAACGAGCCTCTATGGGGCGAAGGCTCACGCGACGTCTCGATGCTTAGTCGCGTGTCTGGACTATGGCTTGCTGGTTGCGGTGATCCTCGCCAGCTGCGTTGACGATCCCTCGGAGGAGGCGCTTCTTGCGATCAACGAAATGAACGAGCTCAAAGAGAGGTTGGTCAGAGAGTGTTTTGAATGAGCGTACCGTTGATGACGGTGCAGCACTTGCAGCGAGATGTTGGTTCAAAATGCCTAGGGAAGGTCTGAACAAGTCCCCTCTGAGATAATGGCGGTATCGTTGAGGCGGCGAGGCGGTGGCGATGGATCAGGCGACGTTTTCGGAGTTGGGACACGACTCGAAGAAGCGGCGTACGCGGCGCGAGGAGTTTCTCGCGAGGATGGACGAGTTGATTCCGTGGGGGCGTCTGGAGCAGCGGGTCGAGCCGTTCTATCCGAAGGCTGGACGCGGGCGGCGGCCGTATCCGTTTGGCGACGATGCTGCGCGTTCACTGCGTGCAGTTGTTCTACAATCTGAGCGACCTTGGGATGGAGGATCTGCTGTACGAGGTGGAATCGGTGCGGCGTTTCGCCGGTTTGCGGCTGACGGGTTCGCTGCCGGACGAGACGACGATCCTGCACTTCCGGCACCTGCTGGAGCGCCACGGTCTCGGCCAGACGCTGTTCGCGGAGATCAACGCGCACCTGGCGTCGCTGGGGCATCGGCTCAGGACTGGGACGATCGTGGACGCGAGCATCGTTGATGCGCCGAGTTCGACGAAGAACAGGCAGCGGGCGCGGGACCCGGAGATGCATCAGACGCGCAAGGGCAAGCAGTGGGACTTCGGCATGAAGGCGCACATCGGCGTGGGCTCGGAGTGTGGCTTGACGCACGGCCTGGCGACGACGGCGGCGAACGGCTCGGACGTGACGCACGCGCACTTGTTGCTGCACAGCGGCGAGACGGACGCCTGGGGCGACGCGGGCTACCAAGGTGTGGAGAAGCGATCGGAGAACCTCGACCGGGAGGTCGACTGGCATGTGGCGATGAAGCCGGGCAAGCGGCGGCGGCTCGACAAGGCGGGCACCGAAGAGGCGACCGAGAAGCGCAAGGCGTCGTTGCGGGCGAAGGTGGAGCATCCGTTCCTGTACGTGAAGCGCCACTTCGGCTACTCCAAGGTGCGCTATCGGGGCTTGGCAAAGAACACGCAACGCATCGCGATGCTGCTCGGCTTCGCGAACCCGCTCATCGCCGGCCGGTACGCGGCCACCTGACTTGGGAGTGGTGCCTCTCGAAACCGCCGCGGGCGGCGAGAACGTCTCGCGAGTCCCTCTTTTCGCACCAATTTTGGTGCCAAAACTAGGTTCCGTCCGAAACCGGCGCGGTCCTTCCACTACAACACGGCCAATTGCCGCCGTTGTTCAGACCTTCCCTAGGTCGGCAACGTGCAGTGGCCAGAGTTCGAACCGTCTTGGGGTGGTTTCGGCCGCTAACATAGGGTCCGGTGGGTTTCGAGGTTTCTGACAGCGCTTGTGGACGAGAAATTAGCAGTGCAGAAGGCCAGCCCGACGGGTTTGAACAGTGTCATTGTCCAAATCCAGGGTGACGGCAACTCGGTGATCCAAGGGTTGCCTCACCTGGAGCTGTTGCCACGAAAGGGGCTGTTTCGTCGCATTCGGCGGGAGCCAGGAACTGGTCTTCCGATCGCGCAGGACATAATCAGACCGTTCACTCGAAGCATCGAGTTGGTCGGTCGTGAAGCGGCGATTGGCGATCTGCGAACGTGGTTTGGTGGAGACGCTGCGATCTCGGTGCGAGTGCTGACGGGGGCACCGGGAGTCGGCAAGACCCGGTTGGCAGTCGAACTGATGGAGATCGTCAATACGGCGGGCTGGAGGGCCGGCTTCCTCACCCGAGAGGAATTGACGCGCTTCCTCGATCAGCATGACATGAGCGCCTGGGGATGGCCGGCACCGGTGTTGGCGATTGTCGATGATGCCGCAGGAGTGGCGCACGATCTCAAGCGTTGGTTGACGGCGTTGGCCGACCATCCCGTCTGGGGGTCTAGTCAGGCCGCCCCCAACGTACCCCTCCGATTGCTCGTATTGGAAAGGGAAGGCGGGGCAGGAGGTGGCTGGTGGGATATAGCGTTCGGTCGGGGTCAAGAAGGGTCCGTCCTCTCGAACTTGCTCGATCCCGCCAACCCCGTGCGCGTAGGGCCCCTGGCGGAGGCTAAGCAACGTCGGCGCGTCTTCGAAGCGACGTTTGGAGTGGTCAGGGTCTCAGTTGGTCGAGGGCGTGCTGCATGTGCTCGGCGTCGACGGTGCGGGCCTTGGCGAGGGCGGCGGCGGACAGTGCGTAGTGCGCGGTGCGGTTGATCTGCCGGGGCAGGCCCCGGGAGCTCTGGAACAGGGCCTCGACGGCGGGCGGCTCGAACAGCGGCAGTTCGCAGCCGGCGAGGCGCAGGCGGTGTTCGAGGTAGGCGTCGAGCTCGTCGCGGTCGAGGCTGCCGATGTGGTGGCGGACGACGAGGCGCTGGCTGAGCGACTCGTGGACGGCCATGGACAGCCGGCGGCGCAGTTCGGTGAGGCCGACGAGCAGCATGCATAAGCGCCGCTCGGCGTCCATGCGGAAGTTCGTGAGCAACCTGAGATCCTCGAGGACGTCGTTGCGCAGGTGCTGGGCCTCCTCGACGATGAGCACCGGGAGCTGCTTCGCCTCCTGGACGAGCCGTGATACGTCGTTGCGGATCGCACGGTAGGCGGTGGCCCGGGAGCGCGCTTCGGGCAGGCCGAGTTCCCATGCGATCGACTTGTACATGTCGAGCACGTTTCCGGTGGTGAGGGAGACGTAGTGGACGCGGTGCAGTCCGGGGTGGAGGTCGGCGGCGACGCGGCGGCAGACGGTCGTCTTGCCGGAGCCGACCTCGCCGGGTGAGCGCCGACGCTGCGCGTCGGGCCGATTCCGCGCAGTTCGACGAGGTGCCTCAGGCGCGCCTCGGCCTCGCGGTGGGCGTTGGACTCGAACAGCTCGTCGGTGCCGAGGTCGGACTCGAAGGGCAGCCGGGTGAAGGTGCGAAGGCGTCGCGCAAGCGCGACGGCGCAG
>JAKZRQ010000064.1:0-5671 GCA_047518105.1 Pseudomonadales bacterium
CGGGCATTGAGCAATTTTTCGGGGGCGCCATCGCTCGAAGCGCGAGGATTACCCGGCGAGGGTGAGCTTGCGTTGCTGGCGCCCTTTCGCGATCAACTGCCCAAAAGGCTGTTTACCGAGGTCTTCGAATTCCCGCGGTCCACCGGCATCGGCCGCAATCGCGCACCCCTCGAACGGGCCCGAGCGCTGCTGGCACAGGGCGGGTGGCGTGTTAAGGATGGCGTGCTGGTCAACAGCAGGGGTGAGCCTTTCGAGATTGAATTCTTGTCGGTGGATGGCGCCGATCAGCGTACCCTTCTGCCTTATCTCGGCGCCTTAAAGCCGCTTGGGATCGACGGTGGGATACGGCGGGTGGAGGCCGCGCAGTTCGTTAATCTCAGGCAGAAATTCGATTACGACGCGATAGTCACCCAGAACGACATCCTCGCGCCGCCGATCGTATTCTTGTCCGCCTTTTTTCATTCTCAATCGGCGTCCCAGGCCCAAAGTTACAACGTATCCGGGATCGCGAATCCCGTGGTCGACGCGTTGATCGCCGAGGCAATCAGGGTGACGACTGTGGAGGAAATGGCGATCGCGTGCCGTGCCCTGGATAGGGTATTACTTTGGGGGTTCTACCAGATTCCCCTCGATGCGATTGCGCCCTTTCGCATTGTTTATTGGAACAAATTCGGTCGACCGGAACGGGAAGATATTGCGGTCTATAAATCTCCGTTTCCCGATGGGTGGTGGTACGACGACACAAAAGCGGCGCGGATCGAGATCAGCCAATAGGATGAACACGGTATTGCTCATTGGATGACTTGAATATTCGCGTGAGCGCTCGACGAATAAATGGAGGAAGACCAGACTGACTCGTATGTCAGGCAAACGGGGGTTCAATGGCTATGCCTGCAGCGCCACGTTGATCGGGTTGCCGTCCTGATTGATGCGAAAGATGGCGTCGCCGATACGCGAATCGCTGTGGAACTGCAGCGACACCTGCTCGACCTTCCAGCCGACGCCGACCTGGTGTGGGTGCAATCCGGTGAGGATCGACGCGCGGGTGGGACAGCATCGGGCGGTGTTGTAGAACTGCGTGAAGCGGATGCCGTTCGCGGCGAGCCTATCGAGGTTCGGCGTCTGGACTTCTCCGCCGTAGCAGGCGATATCCGAATAACCCATGTCGTCGTTCATGACGAGGAGGATGTTGGGTGGGTTCGTCGGCACGTCGCCTAAATCGCTGGTACACCGAAGAGAGCGGCGTGGAAGTACGTGAAGAGGCCGGCCGCGATGACACCCCCGGCGATTGCCGCCGCGTCCATCGCGAGGCGTGGGGCCTTATCCGGGGGAGGTCGCTTGCCGCGGACAACGGCGCTGACGAGGTCCAGCACCGCATAGCCTCCGAAGCCGCCGAAGAGCACGATCGAGCGGAGATCGCCGTTCGCGAGAAGATGCGCGAGGGCCCACAGCAGCAGCCCCAGTAGCATCGGATGCCGGAGCACGGCGCGAATGTGGGTGGGCATGTTGGCGGCCGCGAACAGCACCAGCGCGATCGGTACCGCGAACGTCGCCGCGTGGCGCCCCCAGCTCGGAGCCGTGTACACCGGCTCGAAGGGCGCGCGGGAGAAACCCCACACCACCATCACGAGGCCCGCCAGCGCGACGAGCGAATACACGCCACGGTAGGGCGCTGCCCCCAGACGCGCCACCAGGGCGGCGCGCAGCGGGACGATGCTCGGGATGGAATGCACCCCGATGAACAGAGCGAGCCCGGCGACAAGAAGGATCATCTTGGAATGCTCCTGGCAAGGCCGTACATCATGACGCGTCAACTTCGTTGAACGCAACCGTCGTCGCCTTACACGGTCGAGCGCCTCGCGGCGATGGCATCGCGGACGCCTTCGCCCACGAATACCAGCAGCGTGAGTGTAATCACCAGCGTGAAGAATCCTGAAAGTCCGAGCCACGGGGCATGCATGTTGGTTTTGCCCTGGGCAAGCAGTTCGCCCAGCGACGGGTAGTGATCCGGTAGCCCGAAGCCCAGGAAGTCCAGCGAAGTCAGCGTGGTGATCGAACCGTTGAGCAGGAACGGCAGGTAGGTGAGGGTCGCTACCATGGCGTTGGGAAGGACGTGCCTCGTCATAGTGATGACGTTGCCCACGCCCGGTGCGCGGGCCGCCGAGACGTACTCGAAGTTCCGCGTACGCAGGAACTCCGCGCGGACCACCGCGAAGAGGGATATCCAGTTGAACAGCAGCAGCACCAGTGGGAGCACGAAAAATCCCGGGTACACGAGGCTCGTGAGAAAGATGACGATGTACAGCATCGGCAGGCCGGCCCAGATTTCGACGACTCTCTGGCCGATGAGGTCGAACAGTCCGCCGAAGTACCCTGCGTCGCACCGACGGCGACGCCGATCACGGCGCTGAACAGGGTCAGGGACACCCCGAACAGCACCGAGAGCCGGAAGCCGTAGATGATCCGGGCGGTCACATCGCGGCCCACGTCGTCCGTGCCCAACCAGTGTCGCGGGCTCGGCGCCTCGGGCACGGCTCCGGTGGTATACAGGTCGATCGTGTCGTGGCTGAACGGGATGATCGGCGAGAGCATCCAGCCGGCCTCGTCGATACGTGCTTGCAGGGCAGGGGAGAGGTAGTCGGCTTCCGTCTCGAACACGCCGCCGAACTCGGTCTCCGGATAGTTGACGAGAACGGGCAAGAACACCTTCCCCTCGTAGACGACGGCGATCGGCTTGTCGTTTGCAATGAACTCCGCAAGGAAACTCGTAAACACGAGGATCCCGACGATCCAGAGGCTCCAATAGCCTCGCTTGTTGGCCTTGAAATTCGCCCAGCGACGAGCCGAGATTGGCGACAGCGTCATCCCGAGCGCCCGACTCCTCGGCGCGAGATCCAGTCCGCCTTGGGCGTCCATCACGCCTCCCGGGTCTCGAAGTCGATGCGCGGATCGACCAACGTGTACGTGATGTCGCCGACGAGCGTCATCACCAGCCCGACGAAAGTGAAGCAGTAGAGCGATCCCAGGATGATCGGGTAGTCCCGGCTGACGATGGCCTCGAAGCCCAACAGTCCGAGTCCGTTTAGCGAGAAGATCACCTCGATCAGCAAGGCGCCGGAGAACAGGATGCCGGTTAGTGCCGCCGGGAAGCCCGCGATCACGATCAGCATTGCGTTGCGGAATACATGGCCGTACAGAACCCGACGGCGGGTCAGTCCCTTTGCCTGTGCGGTGAGCACGTACTGCTTGGCGATTTCGTTTTCGTCGAGGAACGAGTTCTTCGTGAGCATCGTCAAGGTCGCGAATCCGCCGATGGTCAGCGCCGTCACCGGCAGGGCCAGGTGCCAGAAGTAGTCGGCGAGCTTGCCGAACAACGAGAAGTCGGCGAAGTTGCCGGAGGTCAGTCCCTTCAACGGGAATCAAGGTAGGAACCGCCGGCGAACAATACGATGAGAAAAATGGCGAACAGGAAACTCGGGATCGCATAGCCGACGAAGATCAAGCCGCTGGTCCACGCTGTTCGCGGCCTCCATTGCCGTGGTGTTGGGGGCGGCCTGGGTCATAGAGATCCCGGAGTTGATTGCAATCGGGAGACGCGAACTGGTTGAAGAGGAGAGCCAACGGTGAAGATAGGATCCGGAGGTGTCGACGAAGATGGCTTGTCATCGAGGGGAAGGCGTGACTTCCTGTATCAAACTGCTATCGTTGTTGGTGCCTTTTTCTCTGGTGTTCTCGGAGTTGAAAGAGCCGAGCCGACTCTCACCACGGCGCAGCCCCATGGTGTTGTGCCCTGCATAAGCCGCATAGTGAAGACTGTAAAAATGATTACGAAGAAGAAGGCCAGAATGCGTGTGCGGCGCTTCTATCATGGACTTGTCGCGTCAATAACGGGCACGGCCGCACGGCCCAGTGTTACGAGTGCTACAGCGTTGCAGGTGTCGCTAACTGTTTTGATGACTTGCAGAACATTAAATGTTCTTGGGCGGAGCTTAACCAGCTGCCGCCTCAGCCGGGACCGCCGATAGATGAGAATCCAGGCTGCGGCGGCGACGATATTAGCGTAGGGGTATCCGTGAACGTCGGGATTGGAGACTACGCCAACGATGTCGGGGACCCCGGGATACCGTGGTCGCCAGAGCCCGGGGACGACCCTTGCGATCCCGTAGATGCCGCTAAATCGGCAACTGGACTAGGCAACTAGGCAAATGATGTCTGCGAAAACGATCACCGCCCTGCCATTCGTCCTCTGTTCGGTATTGGCGGACGCTTGCGACACGTTCACGATCAGCGGGCGGGTGGCGGATCAAGGGTCCGGCGTGGACACGTGGATAGGTGTCTTCCAAGACCCCCTCGCCGAGCAGGCGGAGCCGGTCGAGTCGACATGGGTCGACGGGGGGGAGTTCGAGCTGGAGGTTCCGTGCGCCGAATCGGTGACGCTCCTGGCGGTGCGGAAGGGCGTGGTTCCGTTGGCCAGGCGGATTTCGGGGTCCGCGCCGACGGCGGTCGATCTGCGGTTCGCGCCGGGCCTTTCCCTGACGGGTTCCGTGCATTCCGACGAGAATCTCCCGATCGACGAGGCGCGGGTCTCGATAACGCGGATCGACGAAGGGGAAGTTCGGCTGCCGGAGTCGCTGACGACCTGGAGGAGTTCGAAAGACGGCGCCTTTGTCGCCGAGGGGCTGGCGCCGGGAACGTACCGCGTCGCCGCCTCGGCGGACGGGCACATGCCGGTGGAGTTGGCGGAGGTGGTCGTCGGGGAAGGCGGCGCGAACCGCATCGACATGCGGCTTCCCAGGGCGTTCTTCATTGCCGGTCGCGTGGTCGACACGTCGGGCTTGGCGGTGGCCGGGGCGGAGATAATACATGGGGAACCCACACGGGCTTCCACGGGTGCCAGCAATTCCGACGGGGCGTTTCGGCTTGGCCCGTTCAGGAAGGGCCAGAGGGTCCGGGTTTCCGCGCGGGCGAACCTGTCGCGTTCGGATGCCGCATACTTCCTGGCCCCGATGGACGATCTGGTTCTGACGCTCCACCACGCGGTGGAGATCCGGGGCTCGGTGTCGAACGCCTTCACGGGCGGGTTGCTGGACGAATTCGCGCTGGCGTCGTACGACGGGGAGATTCGGTCTCTCCCATTCCGGGATGCCGCGGGCCAGTTCTCGGCTGTGGTTTCTGGGCACACCCACTACATCGTGATTAGCGCGTCTGGACTCGTTTCGTGGTACACGCATGTCGACTTCGGTTCCGGGGGTGGCGAACACGATTTCGGCGATATCGCACTCGAGCCGGAACGGGTCGCGACCGGCCGGGTTCTCGACGCGGCCTCGGGGCTTCCCGTTCGAGCTTGGGTGCGACGGTGGTTCGACATGCACGACTTCCGGAGCAGCCTTCAGTTCGATCCTGCCAGCCGGGTCGCGCCTGCTGCGTGGACCGACGAAGACGGGCGTTTCAGGTTGTCCGGACTCCCGAGAGACGACGTGCGTATCGAGACGGGGTCGCCGGGGTACGCGCGGGAGGTTGTTGGAGTGCCCGCCGGGACGGACCATGTCGACATCGAGATGGCGGCCGTCGCCGCGACCATCGAAGGGATGCTGGTGACGGACGAAGGAACACCGGCCAAGGGGGAGGTCCTGCTCAGTAAAGTGGGGGGGCCAGCCGAAAGTAGGCGCGT
>JAKZRQ010000065.1:0-11878 GCA_047518105.1 Pseudomonadales bacterium
GCAGGACTCGACGTCGACCGAAGACCGAGACAATGCGCACGGGCGGTTTTTCGATCGCGTGCCGTCCATGCTGGGCCAGGACGTCGTCTACCTGAACGTTTCGGGGCACTACATCAACGTCATCAACGTCGTTACGACCAACGGTTCCTGCCTTGTCTTGATGCGCTTCGCCGACGCCGTTGTGGCGCTTGGCGACGTGGGCATGCAGGTGCACCGGTCCTACTGGGTGGCTCACCGCCACATCAACGCCACGCTGCGGCGTGACGACCGGATGCTGGTCCGTGTCACCGGCCCGCACGAAGTGCCCGTAAGCCGGTCCCACCTCGCGCGGGTAAAGGCCGCGATTCCGACGAAGCAACGTCTGCAGCAGGTCGCCGCGACGGACCCCGGAACCACCGAGGACGCCTGAACTGCGTTTCGCGCGCCTGTGAATGCCCTTCGCGCAAGCGCGGGTGGCATCGGGGCAATTTTCCGTCATCGGCGGAAAAGCGAACGGATGACACTGTCCGGGCCAGCCTGCAACGGCCTATGGTTGAGATGCCCGCAAACAAGGGGTCTTGGTCAATGCCGTTGGCGGCCAGCCAAGAAGTACGGTTCGCGAACGACCTCTAAAGGCTGTATTGGTCGTTTACGAGACTGGTCGCCAACGGCATCCCGAATGCGCTGCGCTGGGAGGTCATTCGGTCTGTAGATTCGGTCTGCAAACAGGCGATCGGATCCAGCCGGGCGGCGGACAACGCCGGATGGACGCCGAAGCCCGCAGCGACTGCCATGCACACGATGACCGCCAAGGGGATGCCGGGCAGGGACTAGGCGACCGCTTGAGCGATCGGCCTACTGGTGGGTCGGGGCGCCTGGGCGTTGTGCGCCTTGCGGGCGGTGGCGGGGTCTGGAATGGGCTCCGCGGCCATTTTTGGAGCGCATTTGCTCCAGGAATCGACGCCGTTCGTCGGGCGTCAAGCGCGCCAGAATATCCACGAATGCCTGGTGATTGCTCGCTTGGTTGTCCGCGAAGTGCTCACGATAGCGGGCCAGCGCCTTGACGAGTTCGTCGGGGTCGAACGGTTCCGCCGCCAACGCCCCTTCGATGATGCGCTGGGAACCGCGGAGCCCGCCTAGCGAGGCGCGGATGCGGCGACGGAGTTCGCCGTCGGAAAGAATAGTCGTGCCATCCCGCGCCAGCTCTTCGCGCCTGTTCTCGGGGATGGTGCGCACGAGGCGCGCCAAGCCCGCAGTGGGATCGATGCCGCGAATGCCTGGTTTCGGACTGCTGGAGTAGCCGATCAGGAAGCCGACCGCCGCGACATTGAGTGCGGCTGAAACGACAAGAGCGCCGATGAGCCATTTCGAATTCATGGTTCGACACTCGATTCGTCGCCCGGCAGGGCAAGCCGGGAAATCTCACCCGGATCGAACAACGCCACCAGCGCATCCTGCTCGAAGTCGGCGGGGTCTTCGGCGAAATTGACACCGATCCCGAAACCCGCCAACAAGGGCACGAAGGCCAGACAGACCGGTCTCCAGGTCTTGATCGTCAGCCATTCGATCCACGCTTCGCGTCTCGGCAGATTGGCGAGCAGCCGGGTCTCGAGGCCGAATGGCGCGGGCCCGGCCGTCAGCGCATCGTCGAGGGCGGACTCGAGCTCGCGGGCTTCGGCCAGAAGCGCGCGCGCGCGGGCAGACGAGTCGATCAGGGACGAAGCCTGGGCAGCGGCGGCGTCCGGCCACCGACGGAGCTCTGGCCCGTAGCGGTCCAATGCACTTTCGAACGCGTCCTGGTCCATGGTGCGATCCATCCGGTCAGTCTACCGATACTCGCGAAGTTTGAGGCGCAACGTCCTACGCGCCCTGGCGATCAGTGACTCCAGGGCATCGACGCTGACCTCCAGCACCTCGGCGGCATCGCGGTTGCTCATGCCTTGACCCTGGCAAAGCATGATCGCCGTTCGCTGTCGTTCGGGCAGTTCCGAGAGTGCCCGATGGAGGCTCTCCCGCAAACGGGCGTGCGCCGGGGCTTCCTCGGGCGAGAACCCGTCCGCCGCCATGGCGTTGGGGTCGATCTCCTCGGTGTCGCGGCGCCGCCGATGGGCGTCGATGCACAGGTTGCGGGCGATGCGATGCGCCCAGGTCGTGAACTTGACGCGGTTGGGACGCCATGTCCTCGCGCTGCTCCAGACCCGAAGGAAGGTCTCCTGGGCGAGATCGGCGGCATCTTCCGCATCCCTCGTGAGCCGGTAGTTGAAGGCATGTATGGCGTCGAGGTGGCGCGCAACCAGAACCGCGAAAGCATCGCGGTCCTGGTGTTGGACTCGGCCCATCAACTCCTCGTCGGTGGCTTCGTCCAACTGCGCGCCGACTAACGGCCCCTGCCGGCGCGCATTTCGTCGCGGGTGACCAAGCCATCGCTGTCGGCGTCGAGGGTCTGCAGCCGGTCCACCAGCGACGGAAACTCGTCCGGCGTCAGCGAACCGTCTTCGTTCTGGTCGAGCCGCGTGAACAGCCTCCGACGACGTTCGGCGTTGGCGGTCGCCGGCAGATCCGCGTACTCCTGTGCGGAGAGCTGTCCATCGTCGTCGGCATCGGCGGTCTCGAATGACCTGATCCGCGCCTCCCGCTCGCGTTCCTCGCGATCTGCCCGGCGTAGTTCCATGCGGGAGCGGACGGCTTCGCGGTCCACGCCGTCATGCTCGCCGACAGCCGCCCGAGGTCTTGCCCCGCCGCGGTCCCGTTCGCCCCGGTGCCGCAAGGCGCCCAGAATCCGGCGGTGGTCCACGGTCGCGAATTCCTCTGCGGAGACGAGACCGTCGCCGTTGGCGTCCACCGCCGTGAACCGTGCTTCTTCCTTCGCCCTCAGGTCGTCGAGGTCGATGGGCCCAGCTCGCTCTTTTGGTCCGGCATAGATGTTCGCTACGAGCGCTGCGCTGGTCACGCAGGCGGCGACGGTGATGCTCAGTGAAAAGTCGTTCAGCTTCATCGAGTGATCTCCTTGGTGAATGCAGACCGTTCTACGGATCGGTTTCGGCATTCCGTCGCTCGAATTCGCGAAAGTCTATCAGCACCCCGCGGTCGGTGATGTAGGTGGTCACAAGTTCGGCCGGGGTCACGTCGAACGCGGGATTGCGTGCCTTGACGCCTGCCACGGCGGGAATGCCGGCGGTGACCTCGGCGGCGGCGCGTTCCTCGATCACCACGCCCGCGCCGGTGGGTGTAGCCAGATCGATGGAGGATGAAGGGCAGGCGACGTAGAACGGAACGTCGTGGTAGCGGGCGACGATGGCGAGCGCGCGGGTGCCGATCTTGTTGACGGTGTCGCCGTTGGCGGTAACCCGGTCGGCGCCGACGATCACCAGATCGACGGCGCCTTGGGCCATCAGGTGGGCGGCGGCGCTGTCGCAGATCAGCGTGTGATCGATGCCCGCTTCGGAGAGTTCCCACGACGTAAGCCTGGCGCCCTGCAACGCGGGTCTCGTTTCGTCCACGTAGACGTGGAAGGGAATCCCCGCCTGGCGAGCAACGTACATGGGCGCGGTTGCCGTGCCGAACTCGGACACCGCCAACGCGCCAGCGTTGCAGTGGGTCAGCAGGTTGGCGCCGGGTTCGATGAGCGGTGCCCCGTGGCGACCGATCGCCGCGCACATCGCCCGATCCTCCTCGTGGATGGCGCGGGCTTCGTCGACCAGGTTCGCGCCCCGGCCATGGGCGTCAAGCATGCGATCAACGGCCCACTGCAGGTTGACGGCGGTGGGACGGGCGCGCCGCAATTGCGCGCCGGCGTGCGCGAGATCGGCACCCGCGCGCCAAGTTATCGCCATCGCGTAGGCGGCGGCGATGCCGATGGCCGGTGCGCCGCGTACGCGCATTTCGCGGATCGCTCGGCCGATGCCGGCCGCGTCGGTCTGCTCTTCGTAGACAACTCGGTGCGGCAGGCCACGTTGGTCCAGCAGCCACAGCTTGCCGTCTTCCCAGCGGATGGGCGCGGGCACGGTCATCGACGCGATCGGGTGACGACGCTCGAACGGGCTGACTGCGATACCCGTTCTCGGCTGAGCCGCAGTCGGGGCTTGCTCGAACCCCGTTCGCCCGGTCCGTGCCAGCCTCGCAGCAGGGCGTGCCAACCTTGGCGAAACTCGCGAGCCGTTGAGCGTTGGCCGGTTATCACCCGGACAAGCTGCGGAAAGGCCGCGGGAAACACCTCCATGGCGACAAGGGCCAGCGTCAACAACGCGGCGTCGAGTTCCCGGGGGAAGTCGCCGCGCGCCTGGGCCTCGCGGACGGCTTCGACACGCTCTGCCGCCAAGCGCGAGCGTTCGGACAGGTTCACGATGTTGTCGTCGCCTCGCTCCAGGGCTTCGTGCATCCACAGCCGGATCAACTCGGTCGGAAGGGGGGCGGGAAGCCAGAGCGGCCCTTGCGAAGAGTCCGCCGCTCCCGCAGCCGCCAAACGATCCGAAAGCACGGCTTCGAAGACCACGGACTTGCCGCCGAAGTGGTGGTAGAGCATCCGTTTGTTCACTCCGGCGCGGGAGGCGATGCGGTCGACGCGTGCGCCAGCGTAGCCGTGGGCCGCGAATTCGGCGATGGCGGCCTGGAGGATCTTCCCTTTCGTGTTCTTGAGCACCGACATCCTTGCAGTTCGATCCAGATCAGCGACCCGGTCCCAAGCTTGATGTAACCGTATAGTTACTTGGATGGAGCCTAGCGTAACTAGATGGTTACTTCAAGCCTCGGAGGAGGGTCCGAATACGCCCGAATACCGCCGCTCCAAGTCCAACAGGTACCGTTTCGCTGCCAAACCCCCGCCGAATCCGGTCAAGTCGCCGTCCTGCCCGATGACCCGGTGGCAGGGAATGACGATGGGTAGAGGATTGCGGCCGTTGGCGGCGCCCACGGCGCGGACTGCCTTCGGCCGGCCCACGCCCCTGGCGATCTCGCTGTAGCTGCGGGTTTCGCCGTAGGGGATGCGCCGCAGCGCGTCGAGAACCAACGCCTGGAACTCGCTCGCCTGGGGTTCGACCGCCAACGCGAAGTCGCGCCGTTCGCCGGCGAAGTACTCCCGGAGTTGCTCTGCGGCGTCGAGAAACGGCTCGTCGCGCCGCTCCCAGCCCGACAACGGGCTGCGTGCCTTGCTCCCCGAGGGGAAGCCGACGATCTCTAGCGCGGTGTCCGAACCGGCGAGCAGCAGTTGGCCGATGGGACTCGATACGAAGGTGTAGTACATGAGGCTTGTCCGCGTCGGTGAATGTTCGCGCCAGTCGATTCTATCCCGGTCGCGAACGCCAAAGGTGCATGACGGCATAGGCGCGCCACGGACGGCAGGGCGCAGCCCAGCGCCGTGCTGCCGGGCCCTTTAGACCGAGGGCCTTGACCACCCCCCAATCCGAATCCGGAAACGCATCCGGATCGCGGCCGACGCGCATTGCCGCGTATTCCGCCGTCCAGGGTCCGAGACCGGGTATCTCCGCGAATCCCACGCGCAGGGCATCGGCGTCGTGAAGCCAGGCGACGCCCTCTTCGACCACCCGTGTCGCGACCGCCGAAATGGCGCGTCCGCGCATTCCCGGCAGGCCGATGGCCGCCACATCGGCGTCCGCCAATGTTCGCGGGCCGGGGAAAGCGCCGTGGCCGAACCGTTCGCAAAGCGTGGTGGCCAAGGCCGTGGCCCGGGTGACGCTCACCTGCTGGCCAAGGATGGCGCGCACGACGCCCTCGAAGGGCTCCCACACCCCGGGGACGCGGACGCCGGGTGCCGCTCGGACCATCGGTGCGAGCTTGGGGTGGGCGGCAAGACGGCGGTCGATGACCTCCGGGTCGGCGCCCGTGTCGAAGATGCGCCCCACACGGGCGACGATGTCCTCGGTCCGCGCGGCCGCCCCGGGCGGAATCGTGATGTCGAGCGCGTGGTTGGACACGCGGACTTCGATCCATTCGTGGGCATCGAGCCGGCGCCGATAGCAGCATCCGTCCACCGTTTCCACGCCGGGAACCGCGCGCCCCGCAAGGAACGAGAACAACCAGCCTGCATCGAATGGCAGGCGCAACGGCAGATGGCGCTTGGTGGCGCTTGGTTGCCGTGAGGTGGCGGGGGATGGCGGCATGGCTCCACTATAATGCGTGCGGAAATGCGTGCGGAAATGCGTCCCGAAATGCGTGCGAGAATGCGTGCGGATGCGTGCGCCATCCGGTGGAATGAGCCGTGAGTGAGCTACCTGCAACCTTGGAACCGGTGACCGTCGGCAAGCCTTGGGGTCGAGAGATCTGGTACAGCGGCATCGAAGCACGCGGCGAAAGCCGGGTGTGGACGGACGCTGGAACCGAGCCGCTGTCCCGCTATCTCGCCCATCGGGGCCGGGCCGAGCCCGTGCTCCTGTTGAAAGCCTTGGACCCGTCGTTGGGGAATCTCTACCTGGAGCTCCACGACACCAAGGCCGAGGTCTACATCGTAGACCGGATCGACGGGGGGCGAGATCGCATGCTGCTCGGCGCCTGTCCGGATCGGCGCGCAGCCTTGGGCGATGCCGCATTCCGCTCTGCATTGCTCGAAGCCGCGCGGCGAGCGGAAGTCGGCGCCGTGGGCATGGACGAGGTCGAAGTGTTCATGAACCCGATCGCCTTGCGTCCCGGCGACGCGGTGACGATTCCGCCGGGCATGCCGCATTGCCTTCTGCGCGGTGTCCACGTCATCGAGTTCCAAACGCCGCTGTTCGAACGCAGGATCCTGGCGGCGAGTCAGCCGGTGGAGACTCAACTCGGCTGGGACAGCTCGGAAGCGGTCGCCGCCATGGATCTGTCGCGGCGCCCGAAGGTCACCCGGGCAGGGGCACGAACGGGGAAGCGTCGCGCGCAGATCGTTGCCCGGGCGCCGGGGTTCACGGTGACCCGATTCCGACTCGAGCCGGATTCGACCTTCGCCGTGCCGCCCTGGTCGGTGGGCTGGATCGTTCATGGGGAAGTCCGCGCCGCCGGGCGCAAGTACGCCTCGAGGACCGCCTTCGTCGCTCCCGAAACCGTGGCCTTGCAAGCCGTGGACGAGGCCGAGGTGCTGCTCGCCAGCGAATCCTAGTGCCGTGTCGCCTCGGACTTCGGTTCCGGGTTTCGTGTTCAAATGGATCGTGTTGGCCGGGGGGGTGGTCGGGGAAAGCGATGCGCAGCGAAGACAACGAGTTGATCGTCGAGCAGATTCAGGTCGGGCCCATGGCGAATTTCACCTATATCGTCGGTTCGCGTTCGACCCGCGAAGTGGCGGTGGTCGACCCGGCTTGGGAAATCGACGAATTGCTGAATCACATCGCCGAACGGGACTACACCCTGACGGCGGCGCTCGCCACCCACTATCACCCGGATCACGTCGGCGGCGGCATGGGCGGGCGCAACATCGCGGGCGTTGTGGAGCTGCTCGCGAAGAATCCCGTGAAGATCTACGCCCACCGGGACGAAGCGGCGGGGGTCAGGCGGGTCACGGGCATCTCGGAGTCGGACCTGGTCAAGGTGGACTCTGGCGACAAGCTGGCGGTGGGCCCCATCGAGATCGAATTCCTGCATACGCCGGGCCACACGCCGGGGTCCCAGTGCTTCCGCATCAAGAACACCCTGGTTTCCGGCGATACCCTGTTCATCGACGGCTGCGGCCGCGTGGACCTGCCGGGCGCCGACTCCGACGAAATGTACCGCAGCCTGCAGAAGCTCAAGGCGCTGCCGGACGACACCCTGCTGCTGCCGGGCCACAACTACAGTGCCGTACCCAACGCGACCATGGGCGAGACGAAGCGCATGAACGCCTACCTCGCGGTCAAGGACTTGCCGACCTGGCAGCAGGTCATGGGCTGAACGGACGACCGATTCAAGGAGAGGACTTTCCGATGGACATTGGCGAATTCAGGGGCTTCAACGTGGCCATGCGCGACTCCGGCATCGCGTGGTTTCAGTTCTCGACGCCGGAACGCCTGAATGGCATGACGGCAACCATCAAGCGCGACCTGGTCGAGGCCGTCACCCAGGCGCAGATGGACAACGCCGTGCGCGTCGTTGTGTTCACCGGCGCCGGCCGGGCGTTCTGCGCCGGCGACGACTTGAAGGGCTACCGCGGCGCCGAGATCCCGGGTTCGCCGTTGATGCCCGAGATCGGTCACGGCCACGACGGCGGCATCGGCACCTACAGCGGACTGCGGACGATCTCGCAACGGGTCAATACCGCCATACGCAGCCTCGACAAGCTCACGATCGCCGCCATCAACGGCGTCGCCATCCAGACCGGCTTCTCGCTGGCACTGGCTTGCGATTTCCGCATCGCCGCCCGCGGCGCCCGCATGGGCAGCGCGACGCTGCGCTTCGGGCTGCTGCCGGACGAGGGCGGGCAGTACCTTCTCGTACAACTGCTGGGCGTTGCCAAGACGATGGATTTCCTGATGAGGAAGAAGATCGTCCAGGCGGACGAGGCGCTGGAGCTGGGCCTGGTCCACGAAGTGACCGAACCGGAGGAACTCGAAGCGGCCGCGATGGACTTGGCGACCGAACTCGCCAACGGACCGCAGGTGTCCATGCGGCTGTTGAAACGGTCCGTCTACAACGCCGCCGAGATGAACTGGGAGCAGAGCCTGGACGAGATCGCCGCGAAGACCGGGATATCCGATCACCACCCGGACGCGCGGGAGGGCGTGCGTGCGTTCCGCGAGAAGCGGGCGGCGAAGTTCAACGCCTGGTTGGAGTGACCGACAGGAGGGGCCTTGGCCGGCGGTCCCGCACGGTGCCTCCGCCAACGGGATTCCGGCGCCGCTGTCCTACGTTGTGCGGGAATCCGAGGGGTGATGGAGGCTCTCCGACCGACGTTCGGTGGACACCGTCAAGGTCCGAGCGCGCCGATCGGGATGACGCCCACGGCGCCCGTTCCGACAGTTCCGTAGCCGTTCGGCACGATCACCGCGAGAGCGGATGGCCTGTCGTGGTCGCTGTGCACCATTCGGCTGGCCAGCTTGCGGAGGTTCTTCGCGCCGTCTTCCACCCAGCGTTCGCCCAGCTTGATCTCGAACGCCGCCCAGCGACCGTCGGCCGCCTCCACGATGGCATCCACTTCCAACCCTCCCTTTTCCCGGTAGTGGAACACCTGGGCGTCCGCCGCCTGGGCATAGACGCGCAGGTCGCGGACGACCATGGACTCGAACAGAGAGCCCAGGAACTCCAGATCCGCCGTCAGCCGGGCCGGCGTGGCTCGCAGGGCGGCAACCGCCAGCGAAGGATCGACGAAGTGCCTGACGGGCATCTCCCGAAGCGTCGTCCGGGATCGCAGATGAGGCGACCATGCTGGCTGGTGTTCCACCACCATGAGGCGATCGAGCGCGTCGAGATACTCGGCAACGGTGTCGTCCTTGAGGGCCGCGCCTTCTCCGCCGGCTTCGGCGGTCAGCTTCGACATGGCCACGGGCGTGGCGACGTTGCGGGCCAGCGACCGTAGGAGGCGTCCCACCTTGACCGGGTCCCGTGTCTTGCCGCTGACCGTGGATACGTCGGTACGCCGTATTTCGTCCAGATAGGCGCGGTTCGCGCGCAAGGTCTGCGGCAACGCGTTGTGGATGTGGGCTGGCCAGCCGCCGGCGCTTACAAGCTCTGCGACCGCCGTGATCGACAACCCGGTTTGCTTTGCGCGTTGTTCGGCGCCATCCAGAAGCTGCTGCAACGAGATCTCTCCGGTGGAGCGTCCGGCCTCGTAAAGCGACAACGGGCGCATGCGTAGCCGAGCGAATCGGCCGGCGCCGGTGTGGCGGGTGATGTCGTCGGCGGGAACGGCGGAACCGGTGAGAATGAACTGGCCGGTCGCGGCGCGCCGGTCGATGGTCCGGCGGACATGGTTCCAGATGGCGGGTTCCAGTTGCCATTCGTCGATCAATCGGGGCGTGTCGCCTTCCAGGACGGCTGCCGGATCCGCGCCGATCATCCGCCGGGCGTTGTCGTCCACGTCGAGCAGCACCTCGCTTTGTGCCGCCTGCATGGCGGTAGTCGTCTTCCCGGACGCCTTGGGACCTTCGACGAGAACCGCGCCGGTAGCAGTCAGCAGTTCAGCCAGCTCGGCATCGACGATCCGTGGCAGGTAGGTCATTGGTTGTCCGGCAAGCTGGGCGTTCTGGGGAACAGTAGTCCGACGCCACCGGACAAGCAAGTGCTGACGGGTGATTCGGCGGACACTCAGCGGGTGATTCGGCATGAATATAGCGGGTGATTCGGCATGCATCCAGAAGGTGATTCGGCATGAATCCAGCAGGTGATTTGGAAGAAGTTCAGCGGGTGATTTAGCGAAGGTTCGGCGGGTGATTCGGTGGAAGTTCAGAAGATGGTTCGGCGTGTTTTGGATGGGCTTCGGCGGAAGTTCAATCGGCGGGCGGATCCATCGAGGTTCGCTCATCATGGACCGCCTCGGCTCGGCTTTTCAGTGCCCGCCCCGTGTCGTCGAAACCTCTGAGCACCAGCTTGGCAAATAGCAGCCTGACCAGCGGCGCGATCAAGCCCGACATGGTAGCGGTGTGTGGTAGGAACACGATGTCGGGTCGATGGGCGTGATGAACTGGGTTCTCTTGGCGGTCAGCAGGAATCGATTCGCGAAATCGGTGCCCCACGCAACGCGCCGTGGCGGTTCGACTTCCTGCACGTACTCGGTCAGGTTCAATTTCAAGGGGCCGAGCACGACGTGCATGCGGATCGGCGAACCGGGCTCGAAGTCCGTCGCGACCCGCGTCGTGAACGGGTTCCACGCCTCGTAGCGGTCGGCGTCCAGGAGCGTCTCCCAGACGAGTTCGGCGGGCGCGCCGATGACCACCGTTTCCGACTCCGCGGCGAAGGCGAACATCTGCGCGCCAGCGCCTCGCTCCCGTTAGCGCAGCAGCGCAGCGACTGCGTCCCGTTCCTCCGTGAGTTCCGCTTGCGTGATGTCGAGCTTGGCGCGGCTGAAGTCGTTGACCGAAAGCCCGTCGACGATCTGCCAGCCGCCGTTGCCGCACCTGACCGGGTAGGAGAAGAAGAGCCCCCGGGCGATGCCGTAGCGGCCGTCCGACAACACACCCATGCTCACCACCTGGTCGGTACCGGACACCCAGTCGCGGACGTGGTCGATGGCCGCGTTCGCGGCGGAGGCCGCGCTTGATGCGCCGCGGGCGTCGATGATCGCAGCGCCGCGTTTCTGCACCGTCGGCAAGAACTCGTTCTCCACCCAGTCCATGTCCACGAGGTCCATTGCAGGCTTGCCCGCCACGGTGGCGTGGTGCAGGTCGGGATACATCGTCGGGGAGTGATTGCCCCAGACGGCGAGCCCTTCGATGTCGGAGACGGCAGCACCGGTCTTGGCGGCGAGTTGCGCCAGCGCCCGGTTGTGGTCGAGCCGCATCATGGCCGTGAAGTTGCGGGGATCGAGATCCGGCGCGTTGTGCTGGGCGATCAGGCAGTTGGTGTTCGCCGGGTTGCCGACGACGAGCACTTTGACGTCGCGGGAGGCGTGGTCGTTCAGCGCCCTGCCCTGTACCGAGAAGATCGCCGCGTTGGCTTGCAGGAGTTCGCCGCGTTCCATGCCGGGACCGCGGGGTCTCGACCCGACCAGCAACGCGATGTCGGCGTCCTTGAAGGCGGTGTCGGGATCGTCGGTGGGCACGACGCCCCGAAGCAGGGGGAAGGCGCAGTCGCTGATCTCCATGATGACGCCGTCGAGGGCACCCATGGCGGGCGGGATCTCGAGCAGTTGCAGGATCACCGGCTGATCGGGTCCCAGCATTTCGCCGGAAGCGACCCTGAACACAAGAGCGTAGCCGAGTTGGCCGGCGGCGCCGGTGATGGTGACTCTGATGGGTTTGGTCATGCGGCCTCCACGTCGCTTCAGTCCGCTATGTTACTGGAACTCGGTTGC
>JAKZRQ010000066.1:0-3688 GCA_047518105.1 Pseudomonadales bacterium
CGCCATGACTACTTCGACTACTTCCCCTTTCGGCGCCAGCATCAAGCGGCGCGAAGACCCCAGGTTCATTTCGGGCCTGGGCACCTACGTCGATGACATCAAGATGGTGGGCATGCTGCACCTCGCGCTCGTGCGAAGCCCCTACGCGCACGCCAACATAACTTCCGTAGATACGTCCGCGGCCAAGGCCGTCGAAGGCGTGGTAGCCATCTACACCGGCGAGGAGTTGGCCGACCAGCTCGGCTCTCTCATCTGCGGCTGGGTGGTGCCCGACACCAAGGAGGTGCCGCATCCGCCGCTCGCCATCGGCAAGGTCCGCTGCGTGGGCGACGCGGTGGCCGCCGTGGTCGCCACAGACCCCTCGATCGCCGTAGACGCCGCCGCGCTCGTGGACGTTGACTACGAGCCGCTGGACGCCGTGGCGAACGCCGAGGAGGCCACGAAGGACGGCGCGCCGCTGGTACACGACGAGGTGACCAACAACAAAGGCTTCGAGTGGGAGGTCGGCGGCGGAGACGTCGACCAGGCCGCGAGCGAGTCCGAGGTGCGCGTATCGCAGCGTATCGTCAACCAGCGACTCATCCCCAACTCCATGGAGGGTAGGGCGGTCATCACCGACTACAACCCGGGCACCAACCATGTCACGCTCTGGACGTCGTCGCAGATTCCCCACCTGGTGCGGCTGCTGCTTGCGCTGGTCACCGGCCACCCCGAGCACCAGATTCGCGTAATCTCGCCCGACGTGGGCGGCGGGTTCGGCAGCAAGCTCTACCTGTACGCCGAAGAGGTCATCGCCTTCGTCATTGCCAAGGACCTCGCCAAGCCCATCAAGTGGATCGAGGGCCGCCAGGAGAACTACCTCGCCACCACCCACGGACGCGACCACATCGGCGACTGGGAGATTACAGGCAACCGGGACGGCACGATCACCGGGCTGCAGGGAACAGTGTACGCCAACATGGGCGCGTACCTTTCCACGTTCGCGCCCGCAATCCCCACATACCTGTTCGGGCTTATGCTCGTAGGCCCCTACACAATCCCCAACATACGCTGCAAGGTAATCGGCGTGTTCACGCACACGACGCCGGTGGACGCCTACCGCGGCGCGGGCCGGCCCGAGGCGACCTACGTCGTCGAGCGAATGCTGGACCTGTTCGCCGCCGAAATTGGCATGGACCCCGTGGAGGTGCGCAGGAAGAACCTGATCCCCGCATTCAGCGACGGCTACGATGTCCCGACCGGCGTAAGCTACGACAGCGGCAACTACGAGGCCGCGCTCGATATGGCGCTGGGCATGATTGGCTACGACGACTTCCGCAAGGAGCAGGCGGAGGCCCGCAAGCAGGGCCGGTACCTGGGCGTCGGCCTGTCCACCTATGTGGAGATTTGCGGCATGGCGCCGTCCGCGGTGGCATATGCGCTGGGCGCGAGAGCCGGTGTGTGGGAGAGCGCGCTCGTGCGGGTGCACCCCACCGGCAAGGTGACGGTGTACAGCGGAGCGTCGGGGCACGGCCAGGGCCACGAGACCACCTTCGCCCAGATCATCTGCGACAAGCTCGGCGTCCCGTTCGAGAACGTCACCGTGCTGCACGGCGACACCGGACGCTCGGACTACGGGGTCGGCACCTACGGTTCGCGGTCGTTGGCAGTGGGCGGTTCGGCGATCGTCAAGGCGACAGACAAGATCATCGCCAAGGGCAAGAAGATTGCCGCCCACATGCTGGAGGCCGAAGAGGACCAGATGGACTTCGCCGACGGCACCTTCACCGTCGCCGACTCCAACCAGTCCATCACCTTTCCCGAAGTGGCGTTCTCGGCCTACGTGCCTCAGAACTACCCCTTGGAGGAACTCGAACCGGGACTCTCGGAGAAGGCGTTCTACGACCCGCCGAACTTCACCTATCCGGCCGGGGCGCACATTTGCGAAGTGGAGATCGACCCGGACACCGGCGTCGTCGACATCGTCAACTTCGTCGCCGTCGACGACTTCGGCCATATCGTCAACCCGATGATCGTCGAAGGCCAGGTCCACGGTGGTTTGGCCCAGGGCATCGGCCAAGCGCTCCTGGAGCACGGCGTCTATGACGAATCGGGACAACTCGTCTCCGGCTCGTACATGGACTACACCATGCCCCGGGCGGACGACCTGCCGAGTTTTATTGTGGATACCACGGTGACCCCGTGTACCCACAATCCGCTCGGCGTGAAGGGCTGCGGCGAAGCCGGGGCGATCGGCTCCACGGCGGCCGTGATCAACGCGGTAACCGACGCGCTGGGGGTGGCCAACGTGTCGATGCCGGCGACGCCGGAAACCGTTTGGCGAGCAGCAAGGGGGGAATAGCCATGTATGCGTTCAACTACCACAGACCTTCCACGCTGGACGAGGCGGCCAGCCTGATGGCGAATGCCGAGGACGGGGTCTACCTGTCCGGCGGAATGACGCTCATTCCGACCCTGAAGCAACGCCTGGCCTCGCCGAGCGATGTCATCGACCTCGCTGGCATCGCCGGCCTGTCGGGAATCTCCGCCAGCGACGGCATGATGTCCGTGGGCGCGATGACGCGTCATGTCCAGGTGGCGGCAAGCGACGCCATTCCCGCCCTGGCGGACTTGGCGGGGCGCATCGGCGACGCCCACGTGCGCAACCGCGGCACCATCGGCGGCTCCATCGCCAACAGCGATCCGGCCGCCGACTACCCGGCGGCGGTGGTGGCGCTCGATGCCCGGGTGCACACCACCAAGCGTTCCATCGTCGGCGGAGACTTCTTCACCGGCTTGTTCGAGACGGCTCTCGACGAAGGCGAGATCGTCGCGTCGGTGGATTTCTGCATTCCCGATGCTGCCGCTTACGAGAAGTTTCCCAACCCGGCATCGCGCTATGCGGTGGTCGGGGTCCTTGTGGCACGTTGCGAAGGCAGCGTCTGCGTCGGCGTCACCGGCGCCGGACCCTGCGCTTTTCGTGCAACCGCGATGGAGGAAGCCTTGGCGGCGGACTTCTCGCCGGGCGCGGTCGACGGCGTCGGCGTCGACAGCAGCGAGTTCAACTCGGACCTCCACGCCTCGGCGGAATACCGGGGACACTTGGTGGGTGTGCTGACGAAACGGGCGGTGGCTCGGATCGCCTAGCGTTCTTGAGAAGCCGTCAACCTTGCAGTTGAGCCAAATTTTCGCCACCCGTAGAGAATGCGAAAGCATTCTCGATCGCGCCGCATATGCGGCGCGCCCTAGCTTCCTTGAGCGTACCGAATGTTGACACCCGAGTTGCATTCGAACGAGGCCCGGAGAATGCGTAAGCATTCTCAAACGCGCCCGTCAGGGCGCGCACTGGCGCTAGCCCGCATTTCTCACCAGGGGCCGTGATGATCGCGGAGGATTTTGGATCTGTGCGCGTGCTCGCGACCGAAAGCATAGCGGGGCCTACGGTTGAGGGAGCACGTGCGCGCACGGCCCGTGTGTACACGGCCCGTGTGTACACGGCCCGTGTACACGGGGCCAAAAGACCCGCGAGGGCGCGGCCAGCGCAGTTCGCCATCGGCACGATCATCGACATCGCGGTCAAACTAGTGAAACCCAAGAGCTTTTTGACGCCGACAAGCGGCCTGGTGAGAAATACGGGCTAGCACCGATCCCGTGACGCGCATCCGCGCCGTCCGCTGCCACGCCATCAGCGACGACATCGGTTCGGTCA
>JAKZRQ010000067.1:0-14043 GCA_047518105.1 Pseudomonadales bacterium
CGCGTCTTCTTCCCCCGGATCGGACATCTTTGTATCCTCATGCTTGGCTCACGCGAGCGTAGCAGACCCGCACTATTGGAAGGGGCTCGGCGCCGATCAAGAATGCTTGCGCATTCTCAAACGCGCCCGGTAGGGCGCGCACTCTCCCGGCTTCGTTCGAAATGCAACCCAAGTGTCAACATTCGGAGCGCTCAAGGACTCTAGCCCGCATTTCTCACCAGGCCGCTTCTCGGCGTCAAAGGAGCTCATGGTTTCAAGAAGTTGACCGCGATGCCAACGATCGTGCCGGTTGCAGACTGTGCTGGCCGTGCCCTCGCGGGTCTTTTGGGCCCGTGCCCGCACATGCTCCCTCAACCGTAGGCCCCGCTATGCTCTCGGTCGCGAGCACGCGCACGTGCCCGTGTGTACACGGGGCCAAAATCCTCCGCGATCATCACGGCCCCTGGTGAGAAATGCGGGCTAGGGTTGGGGCCTAGACCCTGAACCGATGCGGACCGAAGTCGGCCTCGTAATAAGGCGCAACGTTCTGGCCCGGTGGAATCAGCCCGTCGATGGCTTGGAGATCGTCTTCGGTGAGTTCCACGTCCACCGCCGCCAGATTGTCCTCGAGTTGCTCCATCGTGCGGGGGCCGACGATGGGGCTGGTCACGCCCGGTCGCGCCATGACCCAGGCCAGGGCGACTTGCGACACCGTGGCGTTGTGCGTGCTAGCCAACGGCTCGAGCCCCTCGACGATGTCGAAGATCCGTTCGTTGAAGCGCCGACGTTGCGTTGCGTTCGGAGTAGCAAACCGCGTGCCGGCGGGCGGTTCCTCGCCGCGGCGGTACTTGCCAGTCAGCAGTCCCCCGGCCAACGGGCTCCAGGGGATCGTCGCGACGCCGTACGTCTGGGCCATGGGCATCAGTTCGCGCTCGACCCGCCGGTCGAGCAGGTTGTAGGGCTGCTGTTCGCACACGAAACGGTTCAAGCCGTGCTTTTCGGATACCCACAACGACTCGACGAACTGCCAGGCTGCGAAAGTCGATGTGCCGAGGTAGCGCACCTTGCCCTGGTGCACCAGGTCGTCGAGCGCTCTCAAGGTCTCGTCGATGGCCGTGTCCGATCGCGGGCGGTGGATCTGGTAGAGGTCGATGTAGTCGGTGTTCAGCCGTTTCAGACTCGCCTCGCAGGCGGCGATGATGTGCCGTCGGCTCGCGCCACGGTCGTTGGGATCGTCCGACATGCCGCCGTGGAACTTGGTGGCCAGAACCACGCGGTCCCGCTTGCCGTTGCGTTTGAGGGCCTCGCCGGTGACCTCTTCGCTCCTGCCCCGTCCGTAGACGTTGGCCGAGTCGAAGAAGTTGATGCCCGCATCGATGGCACGGTCGGCGATGGCGTAGGAGTCCTCCGGCGTCGTACGCGTGCCGAACAGCATCGTCCCCAGGCACAGGTTGCTGACCCTGACCCCGGTACGGCCAAAAAACCGGAGCTCAATCGCCATCGCTTCCTCCCTCTCCTGCAACGTGAACTCAACACATTCTAAGCGCTAAGCGCACCCGGTGACGACGGTCGCGGAATCGCAAGACTGTCCTGCAAATTCAAATTACTACTTTAAATTTTCATGTAATTTTGAAGTTCATGTTCAAACGAGACCTCAACTTGCCTCCCCCGGGGACCGAGACGATGGTATGCCTCGAACCTCGCGCGCGCGGCGCACCTAGTGTCGTGTCCCGCAAGTTTCTGGTATTTCAGCGCGTCCCACGGGGTCTGTGGCAAGGCGCGTCCCCGCCGGGAATGGTGGACCCATTGCCAAGGGGCGCAAGGCGGCCACAGGCCCCGTGGGGCGCGCCCTTCGGGAGTTCGCCATGCGCGTCACTGCGGCGTTGTGGTCCTTGCCAATATGCCCGATATTCCCTGCGGACCACGCCTTGCATTGACGCGCATGGCGAACTCTGAAACACCAGAAACTTGCGGGACACGGCACCGAGCACGACGTCGATATTCTGCCCGCAAAGGCGTTCGTCGGACAGTTGTGGGAGGGGTCTCTCGTCTAGAATTCCGGGATCTCGGCATGCGGTGCAAGCCGAAAGCGAACCGTCACGAATCGACTTTCCTCGTCGTGGCCGCTCTCCGGTTCGGCGCCGTTGAACTCGCGCATGGCCTTCTGCATCACCAACCGCCGCGCCCGCGGTTCTCCATGTATTGTCGATCAGGCATGTGGTTCGCCATCTGCTCGTTGCGCGAGCGGGTGCGACCACCGGTCCGAACGGAAGCCGCGGTCATGTGGTGGGCAACGAGGGGGGCGCTCACAAGGACATCCTGGCGCGTTCACTTGCCCGAACCACAGACCCGGACCCCGGCGATCCGCACAACATAGTCGTCCGGCAACCCATGTTCGTGGGCGCCGTGCAGCACATGTTCCTTGTACCACCCCAAGGGCCGTAGCGCTGGGTCGATCTTGTCGGGCCTCGCCGTGTAGGTGAGTGCCCGGCGAACCCCGGAATCCGTGTGGATGTCCACGATCCCTTCGTCGTAGCCCACACCCAGGCCTTCATCCGCGTCGAGCCCGGGCTTGTCTCGGCAGTCGATTTCGTAAAGCACCCCCCATACCACCTCGGTCGAGTCCGGGCCCGCGAACTCGACGTTGCACTTCCCGGAACCGTCACGCCCGAGCTTGTGCCAGCGCAGGGCGTAGTGCGGCAGCCAGGCTTTGCCGAGCGAAATCGCGGAGGGTGCCCGGGCGCGCAGGCGTTCGCTCGACATGTTCGAGCCGTAGGCGAAATAGAGGTAGGTGGTCTGCCGCCCCTTCGCTGCCGAGTTTCCTGCATCGTCGTCCATGGCTTACGTCGGCCCGCCGGCTCGGTGGATCGTCCCGTCCACGCCACCACCAACCATCAGGGAACGGTTGGCCGCGTTGACGACGGCATCCGTGTCCCCACGGACGAGGTCCCCGACCTTGATCGTGACGCGGCCGGCGGCGAAACGCGGGCGTGTTCTCAAGTCACTACCCGACCTCACGCTTAGACGGTCAGTGTCGTGAACCGCCCGGGTTCCTTGGTGTAGTCCGGGTCGGTTTCCCAAATAGGCGCTCCCATGGTTTCCCGGGCGTGGACCAGAGCGCCGTCGAAACCCATGATCGAGTCGGCCAAACCGACAATCCGGCGGTTCGGCCAGGCATAGGGCGATGCCTTGCGCAGAGCGGTTGCCGACTTCGCCGGGTCGCCGGTTTGCAGAACGTGGGCGATGAGCGCCACTGCGGTCGAGCGGCTGACTCCCGCGTGGCAATGCGTGAGCAAAGGCGCTTCGCCATCCCAGGTCGCCAGGAATTGGATCAGGTCGCGGACATGTTCCGCTTGGGGCAGGACCTCGCCCGGTTTCGGCTCGACGATGTCGGCGACGGCACAACGGTGGTGCCGAGCCGGGTCGACCTCCGGTGGCGTCGTCGGCTGGTGGTCGGTTTGGATGACGGAAACGAGGTCGCGAATGCCGAGGCGGCGGACGAGGCCGGGCATGTCGGCAAGGCTGGAAACGTAGATTGTCACTCGTCCCCAAAAAATCGAGCGCAATGCAGTATAGCAACTGGCCGATGCACCACCGGATGGCTTGGGCTCGCCTGACGGGCACGTTTCGAGTTTGCTCGGCGAGACTCGGCGCAGGAGAACTCGGGCGGGGCGGCACTCACGGCCTGGTGCGACCTCAGCCAGGAGTGGGGCGCAACCGTAGACAACAGGGCTTCACCGGAACGCCACGATGCGCGCGATCGCCTCGCGCATCGTCGCGCGCAACTCGTCGGCATGTGTCAGCCACACGGTATGCGCGGCGCCGGGCGGTATCAGGTCCGCCAACTGCCGGGTTGGCCAACTCGGCCGGATGTCCTCGGAACCGTTGATGAAGGTCGCCGGAATCTCCATGTCGGCGATCCGGCGGAATAGGGTGGGGCGCTTGATGTACTCCTTCCAAGACCGGCCCGCCTTCCTTGTTCACCTCCTCGTCGGCGGTGAAGACGACACCGCCGAGGTCTTCGCCGACGGCGTCGAGTTTCCGGTGACAAGCCTCGCTCCACGTGCGGTCGTTCACGAAGCGACCGCCCGCGATGCCGAATAGTCCGATGACATTGTCCGGATAGCGGAGCGCGTAGGCCAGCGCAACATCCGGCCCGAAGCTGTGCCCGCCGACGATGCAGCTGTCCACGCCGTACGCCTGCCGGATTGCGTCGGCATCGCCGATCGGATAGTCGGCTAGTGCCACTCGCACACTAGCGTGCTCCGGGCACCCCTTGTCTCCTTTACCCGCAGGAACAACGGTTGTTCGACGAAAGCAGAACCGCGACCCGCAGGCACTCGTCAATCCCCCGGTGGATCATCGATATACCTGCGTTGGATGCAAGATGTCAGACCGTGCCTCGGAAGGTAATAGCAAGAGAAGTCCGAGAGGTCGGTACCCCCACCAATCCACGGAGTCGTAGTAGGTATGGAATCATCCGATTCGGGTTGTTCGGCGCGATCGTCGCGCCCAGACGCATCCCCAGCTCGGACTCTGATGGCAAAAGGTCCAAATCATGGAATGCTTCAATCACGTCTACGATGTCATCAGGATTGGCCTGTTTGATTGCCGCACCCCAAAACTCCAGAAAGCTAGCATCCATGTTGTTGTCGATGTCTTCGAAGTTGCGGATTGCGTTCAAGAACACATTCCTTGCAGTCTGCATGCTATCCAATGCAGTCGACAACCGTTTGTATGCGAGGTAGAGGTGCCGCCCGGCGTCGTGTGGGTCGTCGTCCGTAATCGCATCGCGCCAGTCTTCCGAGCTTGGATCGGAGAATATGATCGGGCGTATGGTAGATCCCTGCACAATCGTAGCTATTCCTTCATTGAGGGCGGATGTTTCGTCGCCACTCATACTTGGCAGGTGCTTGTAGAAAAAGTCGTGTGACACTTCATGTTCAACAACTCCCATGTTGCTTTCGGCTTTGGTATCCCAATCGTCTGGCAACACGAACGACCTGGTTAAGCGGTAGTAGATCCCATGTTCTCCCCGGGTTCCTGGAGACGGTCGCGGCACAACGAGAGCGCATCACATTATGTGTTTCTCCATTGTCAGTGTCCAATGGGCCAACGTTTTCGCCGAGAATATCGACTGCGTGATCGATGTGCCATGAGAGTACTTCAGCGTGGGCGGCATCGCACTCTCCTTTTGTTGCAACACATCTGGCATCGTCCTCGTCACTTGGGTCATCGTCCTCCACACTTGAGTCCCAGATGAGCTTGTTGCTAGCGTTTTCGGGATCATAATTCTAGATACTGGGTCCAACGTATACTTCACTTACTTGCGGAACGTCCGCGTTCGTAGCCGAACCAAGTATGACCAACAAGGCTACCAGCGGTGCGGCTCTCATGGCTTGTTCCTTTCGTTTTGCAGGTTGGTTAACCACTGTTGGGCGCGGCTGGTGGCGGCCTCTTTCGCGGTTCGATCACGCGCGATCCGCAGCGCGCCTACATCCATCGCCCCTTCGATGGGAGTGGCTGCGATCATTCCCGTTCGGGCGTGAATGAGAAAACAAGCGGTTGACCTTTGAGGCGGCCAAGCGAGGGCTTCCAATGGCAGCCTTCCTTTGTCGACGTATCGTTCGATCGTCTCTACTCCGATCCAACCGCTCTGGTACCAAACACGCCAGGTCAGATCCGGCCGCCCCTCCGCCGGAGGTACGGGAATCCCGTTCATACGCTCACCGACATACTTGATCGGCCCGCGCCCGAGCGGCGGCGCCGGCGCCTGCCGCGGAGGACCATGCGGCCCCAGTTCGTATGTCCATACTAATTCAGTGTCCCCTCGCCAAGGGAAGTCCTCGATGATTTCGACCCACACGTCGATGTAATCCACGCCGAAGTTGTCCAGATATTCTGACGCGACGTTGAGGGTCGCTTGTTCATCAAGGCAACCTTCGCATGGCGCTGGTGCGTAATCCGCTTGTCGCGCGGCTGGTGCCGTCGGCGCCATTGGACGCACCACGGATCTGCGCCCGGGTCTCCTCCAGCGCGCGCTTGGGGATCCCCCGGTTCACGTGCTTGCCGCCGGCCTTGCGCATCAGCGCCCACCCGGGGTGGCCCGGGTCGCCCGTTTGCGCGCAATGGCAGTTGGGCTTGCCGCACTTGCGCCTGTACTCGACCAGCGTGCCTGGGCGGAAGTCGCCGATCGCCGCCAGTTCGCCGCGTAGTTCGTCCCGGCGTCGCCGCAGTTCGTCGATGCTCTCGATCATGGGCATGGAGGACCTCCTGTCCTATCTGACGTGCACCCGTGGCGGCACTCTCGTTTGCTTCGCAAACTCGGGCGCGATAGGTTAGGCGGCTTGATTCGATTCAACAGAGGTGGGGGAACCATGACCACAGTCAATGGCGCGCAGCTCATGGCGCGCAGTCTCAAGCAGCAGGGGGTCGACTACATCTTCGGCATCGTCGGCTTCCCCGTGCAAGGCGTCGCGGCGGAGGCGCAGCGAGCGGGCATCACCTACGTCGGCATGCGCAACGAGCAGGCGGCGAGCTATGCGGCGCACGCGGCGGGCTATCTGACCGGTCGACCCCAGGGCTGTCTTACCGTATCGGGCCCCGGTGTCATCCACGCCTTTGCCGGGCTCGCCAACGCCAAGCAGAACTGCTGGCCGATGATCCTGATCGGCGGCGCCTCGCCGGTCTATCAGAACAGCATGGGAGGATTCCAGGAGGAGCGCCAGGTCGAACTGGCGGCGCCCTACTGCAAGTACGCCCACGCCATTGAGCACGTCTACCGCATCCCCTACTACGTCAACCAAGCGGTTCGGCACTCCATCTACGGCCGACCGGGGCCCGTCTACCTCGACTTCCCCGACGACATCATCCGCGGCGAGTGCGAAGAAGACGAAGTCATCCAAGCGGCAACCGTTCCCGAGCCCCCGCGCACCTTGGCGGACCCGGATGCCGTGGAGGCTGCACTGTCGGCGTTGGAATCCGCTGAACGGCCGTTGGTGGTCGTTGGCAAAGGCATGGCCTGGTCGCGCGCCGAAGACGAGATCCGCGAGTTCGTCGAGCGTACCCAGCTGCCGTTCCTGAACTCGCCCATGGGCAAGGGCACGATGCCGGACGACGATCCGCTGTCTGTCGGCGCGGCACGCAGCACGGCACTGCGCGAAGCCGACCTGGTGTTCCTGATGGGCGCGCGGCTGAACTGGATCATGCACTACGGTCTGCCGCCTCGCTTCAACAAGGACGTACGCATCATCCAGCTCGACATCGAGCCGGAGGAGATCGGCACCAACGTTGCCACCGAGGTCGCGTTGGTAGGCGACGGCAAGGCGATCGTCAGACAGCTCAACCGGGCGCTGGACAACCGCCAATGGTTCTACCCGTCGGAAACACCGTGGCGGGCGGTGCTGAAAGAGAAGGCGCAGGCCAACATGGAAGCCGTTCAGCCGATGATCGACGACGATTCGGCGCCCACCAACTACTACCGTGCCTTCAAGGACATCGAGGATTGGCTACCCCACGACGCCATCATCATCGGCGAGGGCGCCAACACCATGGACATCGGCCGCACGCAGATGCCGAACCGCCTGGCTCGGCACCGACTCGACGCCGGCACCTACGGCACCATGGGCGTCGGCCTCGGCTTCGCGATCGCGGCGGCGGTCACCAACCCGGACAAGCCGATCATCTCCGTGCAGGGCGACTCGGCGTTCGGCTTCACGGGCATGGAACTCGAAACCATGGTCCGCTACAACCTGCCGGTGAAGATGATCGTGCTCAACAACGGCGGCATCGGCGGCGGCGTGCATCCGCTGAAGGAAGGCCAGACCCTGCCGCCTGGCAACCTCACCTACGGTGCCCACTACGAGGGCATGCTGGAGGCCTTGGGCGGCAAGGGGTTCTACGTGGAAGATCCCAAGGATCTGCGTGCCACCCTGGACGAGGCCATGGCCTACAACGGTCCAACACTGGTCAATGTGGCGCTGAATCCCAGGGCCGCACGCAAGCCGCAGCAGTTCGGTTGGCTGACGACCTAAGGTTTGGTGTCGACATGAGTCTAGGCGCGCTGCATATGGCAGCGGCGCGCCCGGTAGGGCGCGCATTCTCCCCGCCTCGTTCGAAATGCAACCCAAGTGTCAACATTCGGAGCGCTCAAGGACTCTAGGCAAACTCTACGAGGCCGCGGATCCGTTCGTAGAGGATGTCTTGGCGCTGCCGGTCGAGGACATCGACCGCGCGGCGAGTTGGTACGGCGACAAGTTCGGGCTGCGCGAGGTCGAGCGCCGGGACGATCCGGTACCGACGGTGATTCTCGAACGCGACGGCGTGCGGATCGGCTTTGCCATCAACGGCGGCGACGCCGGCAACGACGGTGCCGCCATCTTGGTGACCGACATCAAGGAGGCCCGCGACGAGTTGGAATCGAACGGGGTGAAGACCGGCAACTGGCGTATCGACGAACGCGACGGAGAGAAGTACCAGGTGTTCTTCGTGGTCGCGCCGGAGTGAGTTGTGCTATTACTTCCACCAACCGATCGGCTGAGACCGACCACGCCGTGAGCGGTTTCAAGCCCTCAAATTGGGGTAAGCAGACATGAGCCAAGCAACGGTCATCCTGATCACCTTGGTCGCCTACAAGGTGGCCATGATTCTCATTGGCATATGGGCCGCGTCGAGGAACCGCAGCGAGGCCGACTTCTTTCTCGGCGGTCGCGGACTCGGCCCGTTCGTCGCCGGACTGTCCTATGCGGCGAGCACCTCGTCGGCCTGGGTCATCCTCGGATTCTCGGGGTTCGTCTATGCCGTTGGATTGAGCGCACTGTGGATGGTTCCGGGCATTCTCGTGTCCTACGCGGTGGTGTGGCTCTACTTTGGTCGCCGCTTGCGCGAGGAGTCGCGACAGCACCAGCAGGTCACGCTCACGGATTTTCTGCTCCAGGACAGTCACGGCGATTGGAAGCGTTTGGCCACCGTGGTCGCGGCCGTGCTCGTGTTGTTCTGCTTCATTTTCTACGTCGCGGCGCAACTCGACGCGGCAGGCAACGCGCTGACGGAACACTTCGCGGTCAACACCGCCTCTGCGATCGTCATTGGCGCGGTGATCGTCGTGTTCTACTCGATGGTCGGCGGCTTTTGGGCGGTCTCCGTTACCGACACCGTGCAGGCGGCCATCATGATGGTGGTGTCGATAGGCGTGCCACTCGCTGCGCTGGTTGCCGCGGGCGGCCCGATGGAGGTGTGGGACGCCCTCTCGGCATCGATGCCGGCGGAGTACCTGAGCTTGGGCGGGGGCCATGCCGGTCTGGTCTTCGTGGGCTTCGCGGTGGGTTTGGTGGGCATGTCCCTCGGTGCCCTGGGCCAACCGCACTTGCTCGCCCGGTTGATGGCGGTGCGGGGCGAGGTGGAGCGCCGACGGGCCTTCGGCATCGTCTTCGGTTGGGGCATCGTGGTGTTCGCCGGCATGGTGACGCTTGGCTTGTCGGGTCGCGTGCTTGTGCCGGAACTCGACAATGTCGAGACGCTTTTCTACCGCGCGGCAAGCGACTTCCTGCCGCTCTTCCTTGCCGGCATCGCCACCGCCGCCACCTTGTCGGCGGTGATGTCAACGGTGGACTCGCTGCTGCTTGCCGCCGCCGGGGCGGTCGCCCACGACATGGGGGTCAATCGTCACTTCCCGGGGCGGGAAGCCATGGCGTCCCGCGCCGCGATGTTCGCGGTCGCCGGGCTGGCGGTGATTCTCGCACTCAGCATGCCGGACAGCATCTTCAACCGGGTATTGTTCGCCTGGTCGGCGCTTGGCGCCGCGTTCGGCCCCATCGTGCTGTTCCGGGTCATGGGACGCACCGTTGCGGCGGGACCGGCACTCGCCGCCATGTTGTCGGGGTTTGGGATTACGGTGTTGTTCTTCACCCTCGGCGCGGCACCGATGGGCGAGTCGATCCTCTCGCAGGCTGCGCACTTGCCCGGGGATCCGTTCGAACGCGTCGTGCCGTGGTTGGCGCCTGTCGTCATACTCTGGCTCTTCGGCGCACGACCGCGTGGAGGAATATCCCGCAAGGGTTGACTCCGAAGCACCGATGGAACCTTGGGCGTCCATTCCGCTTGGACGCTAGACTCCTTGAGCACGCCGGATGTTGACACTCGAGTTACATTTCGAACGAGGCCGGGAGAATGCGCGCCCTACCGGGCGCGCCGCTGCCACATGCAGCGCGCCTAGCCGTGCGTAGTCGTCGGTGGGTGTCCGCCGTTGTTCTTGGGCTGTCATGCCCGGCCGTCGAGCTGGCTTTCGCCCAGGACTTGCCCACGCTGTCGGTTGCGGACACCGCGGCCGACGAAGCGGACGTGACAATCGACTTCGTCGTGAGTCTGAGCGCGTCGGCGAGCGGGGAGGTCACGGTCGGCTACGCGACTTCGGACGGAACGGCAGTCGCGGTCGACGACTACGAGGCGGCATCGGAAACCCTGACGTTCGCCGCGGGAACCGTGGAGCAGACGATCAGCGTTTCGCTCATCGACGATTCGCTCAACGAACTTCCGGAGACTCTCGACCTCACCCTTTCCGGTCCCGTTGGCGCGATGATCGACGACGGCGTCGCAACGGGAACCATCGAGGACGACGACCCGGAGCCGGAACTATCGACCGGCGACGGTCGTTATTCTTCAATCTTCGCTCGGGAAGGCGAGGACGCGGAAATCAGTGTGTATCTATCGAATCCGAGCGGTCGGACCGTCACGGTCGACTACGCGACGGCGCCTAGGGAAACGAACGTTTTTTTAACAAACGAGGCAGAGGCCGGCAGCGACTACATCCATGTGGCGGGAACGCTGACGTTCGACCCTGGCGAGACGGCCAAGACGATTGCGGTCACGATGCCCGACGACGAGGTGTACGAAGGGACGGAGCGGTTCTCGATGGGATTCTCGAATCCCGAGGGTGCGACGTTGTACAAGCCCCCCTGGCTGGTCGTCGTTGGCGACTACGTCGTGTTCGTCAACTTCTACATCCTGGAGGACGAACCGGTCCCGGGCGTGACCATTGGGGACGCCGCCGATGTGGAGTCGGCCGGCGAACTCGCGTTCCCCGTGACCCTGACCGTGCCCATCGAGGCTGCGGTGTCCATGACGTACTCAACGGCGGACGGGACCGCAGCCGCAGGAGAGGACTACACGGCCGCGACGAATGCCACGTTGTCCTTCGGGTCCGGCGAAACCAGCAAGACCATCCGGATCGCCATAGCCGACGACAGCGTGACCGAGGCGGCCACGGAGACGTTTTCGGTCGACCTGACCCAGACGGATGAACCGTTGGTCGACAACGTGGACGATCTGGAGGCGACCGGGTCCATCCGGGACGACGACGGAGCGGCGATGCTGTTCGTCGGCGACGCATCGGCTTCGGAGGGCGCCGCCGCCCTGTCGTTCACGGTCACGCTCGGCGGCCAGAGCAGCGGTTCGGTGACGGTGGACTACGCGACCGAGGACGCGACGGCAACCGACGGGCAAGACTACACGAAGGCGATGGGGACGCTGACCTTCGCGCCCGGCGACGCCCGCAAGACGATCGCCGTTTCGTTGCTGGACGACGAAAAGCACGAGGTCAGCGAGACGTTCTCCGTGTCGCTGTCCGACGCGGTCGGGGCAACAGTGGACGACGGGACCGGGACGGGGACGATACACGACAACGACGAGAGTCCGTTCATGACCATCCATGGTTCGGAGGGTCCCGAGACCGGACTCCTGGACTTCGTCGTGACGCTCTCGACCGCGAGCGGGGCGACCGCGTGGGTGGACTACGTCACGGACCAGGACCTTCCGGTGTTCGACCCGCCGGCGTTCATCCAGGCGAAGGCCGGATCCGACTTCACGCACCGGGAGGGAACGCTCACCTTCGCGCCGGGCGAGACTTCGAAGACGATTCGGGTTCAGGTACTCGAAGACACGGTCGACGAGCCCGTCGAGGCCCTGGTCATCACGCTGGACAATCCCGTCAACGCGCGGTTCGAACCTCGCAGCGGTTCGGACACGTGCCCCTGGGGCGGCTGCAACGGCACCGCGTGTTGCGACTGCGGAACGATCCTTGACGACGATTTGGCCGACCTCTCGATCAGCGATGCATCGGGCCCGGAGGACAGCGTCGGGAACCTGGAGTTCGAGGTGACGATGAGCGGGGCGAGCGAGGTGGAGGTGACCGTGGACTACGCTACGTCGGACGGCACGGCGGTGGCTGGCAGCGACTACACGGCAACTGGCGGGACGCTGACGTTCACGGTGGGCCAGGTTGCGAAGACGATTGACGTGCCGGTGGCCCAGGACGGGCGTCCCGAGGAGGACGAGACGCTCACGCTGGCGTTGTCCAAGGCCGTCAACGCGACGATAGGCGACGGTTCGGGTACCGGAATCATCCAGGACGACGATCCCGTGCCTGCAACGCTTTCCATCGACGACGTCAAGGGTTCAGAGGGCCATGGCGCCTTGGCATTCACGGTGACGCTGAGCGGGGACCCGGGCGCAAACACAACCGTAACCGTGGGCTACGCGACGTCGGACACAACGGCGATCGCAGCCGAGGACTACGTGGCGGCGTCGGGGATGCTGACGTTCGCTCCGGGCGAGTCGAGCCGGACGCTGTCGGTGTCGCTGGTGGATGACGGAAAGGACGAGCCTGCGGAGACGTTCGCCATGACCCTGTCGTCTGCGACCAACGCGACGATCGACACCGCGACGGCCGATGGAACGATCATCGACAACGACGGCGCCCCGCAGTTGTCCATCGTTGGCGCTGAGGGCGGCGAGGGCGACGTCCTGGACTTCGTCGTGACGGTAGCGGGTTCGAGTGACCGGTCGGCGACGGTTTCCTATGCGACGTCCGACGGGACGGCGGTCGCAGGCGAGGACTACCGGGCCTCCGCAGGTGTTCTGACGTTCGCTCCAGGAGCGTCGAGCCGGACGCTGTCGGTGTCGCTCATCGACGACGCGGTGCACGAGCCGACGGAGACGTTCAGGGTGACTTTGTCGTCGCCGGAGAACGCGGACATTGCCCGCGATCGCGCGGTCGGACGGATCGTGGACGGCGACGAGATGCCGACGTTCTCCGTCGCCGGAGGCGCAGGTCGGGAAGGCGCTGTGGCGGAGTTCGTGGTGACACTCGCGGGCTCGGGCAGCGAACCCGCGAGGGTGGGCTACGCAACGACGGACGGAACGGCGGTCGCGGGTGAGGACTACCTCGCAACGGAAGGCACGCTGACGTTCGCGCCGGGCAAGTCGAACCAGACGCTGTCGGTATCGCTCCTGGACGACGCGGTGTACGAGCCGGAGGAGAAATTCGGCCTGGAGTTGTCATCGCCCGCGAACGCGACGCTGGGGGTGAGCGCCGCGACCGGGACGATCATCGACGACGACCGGGCGGGCAAGGCGCCGACGAAGGGCCGGGTGCTGGTGTTCGAGCCGGCGGCGGATCCGTACCGGCAGGGCTTCGTGCGGATCATCAACCACTCGGCCGAGGCCGGGGAGGTCCTCATCGAGGCGATCGACGACTCGGGGATGCGTCTCGGCCCCGTCCCCTTGGCGATCGGCGCGGGCGCGGCGGCGCACTTCAACTCCGACGATCTGGAGGCCGGCAACGCGGCCAAGGGGCTTCCCGACGGAGTCGGCCCGCCGAGCGTCGGGATCTGGCGGCTGGAACTTTCGAGCGTGCTCGACATCGAGGTGCTGTCCTACGCGCGCACGTCGGACGGCTTCGTGACGTCGCTGCACGACACCGCGCCGGCGACGGCGGGCGTGCACCGGGCGGTGTTCCTCAATCCCGGCAGGAACGTCGATCAGGTGAGCCGCCTGCGCCTAGTCAATCCGGGATTGGAGGACGCGCTGGTGACGATCACGGGCACGGACGACATGGGCGGGATGTCGGCCGAGGTGGTCGTGGACGTGCCGGCGGGGACGGCGCGCGAGTGGACGGCGGCGGAGTTGGAATCGGGTTCGGGGACGGACGGCGCGCTGGGCGACGGCGAGGGCAAGTGGCGGCTGCGGATCTCGTCGGGCAGTCCGGTCGTGGCGATGAGCCTGATCGAG
>JAKZRQ010000068.1:0-4881 GCA_047518105.1 Pseudomonadales bacterium
CTCGCGTTCCGCAAACAGTACGCGGAGTGGAAGCGGTTCGCGTACCTGCCGCGGGACTTCTAGTCGGTCCGACCGTTGGAACTCCCCGACACCCCGTTTTCCCGCCTGGTGGACCCGATCCTCAACCGGATCGGCAACGCCGTATCCTGGGTGTGGGTCGTGCTGCTGGTGGTGATCGTCTGCAACGTGGTGCTCCGCTACGCCCTATCGCAAGGTCGGATCGAGTTCGAGGAAATCCAGTGGCACCTCTACTCCGTGGGCTTCATGCTCGGTTTGAGCTACGCCCTGCAGCATGACGCCCACGTCCGCGTCGACGTCCTCTACGAGCGTTTCCAACCGACCACCCGAGCCTGGATCGACCTCTACGGCATCGTCTTGTTCCTGTTGCCATTCATCGCGCTGATGCTGATATGGAGCGTGCCCTTCGTGGCCGACAGCTTCGCTACCGGCGAGGTATCGAGTTCGCCGGGCGGGTTGCCGTACCGGTGGGCGATCAAGTCGGTACTCGTTCTCGGCTTCGCGCTCTTGGGTGTCGCCGCGTTCTCGAGGTTGACGCGGCTTTGGAAGTACCTGTTTCTAACGCCGCGAGGTGCCGATGCCGGCTAACGAAATCCTCGCGCTCATCATGTTCGCGGCCTTCATCGGCCTCGTCTTCGCGGGATTTCCCATCGCCTGGACGCTCGCGGGACTCGCCATCCTGTTCACCGCGCTGGCCATCGTCTTCGAAGTGGACTTGGGGCTCGCCGTCGGCGTCGACTGGGGATACGCGTCGATCAGCGTCGAGCGCATCTGGAACGTGATGGAGAACTGGGTGATGGTGGCATTGCCCATGTTCGTGTTCATGGGCCTGATGCTCGACCGTTCCGGCATCGCCAACCGGCTCATGACGAGCTTCGCGCGGTTGTTCGGCGGACTCGGTGGCGGGTTGGCGATAACCATCGCCCTGATCGGCGTCCTGCTGGCGGCGACCACCGGCATCATCGGCGCCTCCGTCGTGCTCCTCGCCCTGCTCGGTCTGCCGGTGATGCTGAAGCAGGGCTACGACAAGTCCTTGGCGGCCGGCACGGTCTGCGCGGTGGGAACGCTCGGCATTCTCATTCCGCCGAGCATCATGCTGGTGCTGATGGCGGACCGCATGTCGATGTCGGTTGGCGATCTCTTTCTCGGCGCGGTGTTTCCGGGTCTCGTGCTGTCCGGTCTCTACGTGGCGTATCTCTTCGGCTACGGCCTGCTGAAACCCGAGGGAGCGCCCCCGGCCCAGAACCGCGAGCCCCTCGATCTCGCCGCGCTCGGTGATCTCGCCCTCGCGATCCTGCCGCCGGCCGCGCTGATCCTGGTGGTGCTCGGCAGCATCTTCTTCGGCTTCGCGACGCCCACGGAAGCCGCCGGTGTCGGGGCGGCGGGCGCGCTCCTGCTGGCCGCCGCCAACAAGTCGCTGAATCGGGAGGTGCTCACCCACGTCGTGCGGGAAACCACCAAGACCACGGCGTTCATCTTCGCCATCCTCATCGGCGCCACGGCGTATTCGCTGGTGCTGCGTGGCTTGGGCGGCGATACACTCATCGAACGTACGCTGCTCGACCTTCCGTTCGGCCCGACGGGCATCATCGTCACGATCCTCCTTGCCACCTTCGTGCTCGGCTTCTTTCTCGACTGGATCGAACTGACGCTCATCATCCTGCCGCTGGTTTCGCCGGTGGTGATACATCTCGGCTTCGATCCGGTTTGGTTCACGATACTGTTCGCGGTCTGCCTGCAGACCAGCTTCCTCACGCCGCCTGTGGGCTTCGCGATCTTCTACCTCAAAGGCGTGGCGCCCGCCGGGATCGACGCGCCGACCATCTACAAAGGCGTCGTACCGTTCATCCTGCTTCAACTGCTCGGTCTCGTCCTGATCTTCAACTGGGAAGAACTGGTGACCTGGCTACCCGCGCAGGCGTATTGAACATGAGCGTCTACCGAGCCACGGCCCGCAATTTCTCGGCATCAACCGAGAACCGCATCCACATCGACGAGGTCGCGGCCCGGTTCGGGTTCGAAGGCGCCCTGGTGCCGGGGGCGGCGATCTTCGGGCACATGTCGCGACCGTTGCTCGATGCGCTCGGGACCGGCTGGCTGGCCCACTGGCAGGCCGAAGTGCGGTTTCTCAAACCGGCCTACGACGGCGATGCACTGACCACCGACCACTCGGTCCGCGGCGACGAACACACCGTGTGCTGCCGGGCGCGGGGCTTGGTTCTCGCCGAGATGACGTCGACGCCGGGCGAAGGGTCGGCATTGGACGGTGAAGCGATCGGCATCGGCTTGCCCATCGAAGAACGACCCGAGATCCACTGGGACAACGTCGAGATCGGCAAGCCGTTTCCCGCCTGGACATGGTCGCCCGACGCCGTCGCCAACGCCGAGGCCGCTGCCCAAGTCGAAGACGACCTGGCCTGCTACCGCGACGGCGTGCTCCATCCCCACGCCATCCTAAGCACGGCGAACCGCGCCTTAACGCGCCGCTACCGCCTGCCAGCGTGGATCCACGTCGGCTCGACCGTGCGATTTCGGCGGATGTTGAGCGTGGGGGACGAGGTGGAGGTGCGCACGGTTGGGTCGAGGAAGTGGCGACGCAAGGGGCACGAATTCCTGAGTTTGGACATCGCCTACCTCGTCGCCGGCCAACTGGCGACCACGATTCAGCACGTGTCGATCTTTCGCATCGCTACCCGTCAAACCCCGTAGAACCGAACGCCGACCAACGGGATCAGGGGTCCCCGGCGTTCGCCGATCCCCTCCGGTGGGACCTCCACTTCGCCTCGTTCCACTCCTCGTTGGTGGACGGGCCCACCGTCGCGCGCGGCGCAACCTGACACCGCTGCCTCGTTCAACGCCTTCTCCAATTCACGGTGGGTGCGGACGCCCCGAAGACAAGCCCGTTCCCACGGTCGCTCCAACAAGACGCGACTGTCGACTTCTCAGTCGATGATCGCTTGCCGCACGGCGTTTTCGAAGTCGTAATGCGCGCGCCCGTAGGGTTGCTGCAGCATGATGACGCCGGTGAGTTCCTCGGTCGGGTCGGTCCAGGAAACGGTGCCGAACGCACCGCCCCAGCCGAATGCCCCCGTACTGCGCCGGCTGTCCGCCGCAATCGGGTCGAGAAGAACCGAGACGGTATAGCCGAAGCCCATCCCTTTTCTGCCCTTTTTCGAGGAGCCGTCGAACAGATCGCCCACGTGGTTGCTGGCCATCATCGCAACGGAACGCGGGCCAAGCAGACGACGACTGAAGAGTTCGCCGCCGTTCGCCAGCATCTGCTCGAAGTGGAGATAGTCCTTCGCCGTGCTCGACAGGCCAAAGGAGCCCGAGAAATAGGCGGTTTCACCACCCCAGCGCGAGGTGTCGCGACCCTGGATGACGACCCGTCGCGACGCCTTCGATGGCGGCAAGTTGTAGTGCGTGTCGGTCATTTCCAGGGGATCGAAGATCCGCGTCTGCACGAACTCGTCGTACGGCACGCCGGAGACGATCTCGATAATGCGGGCGACGACATCAAGCCCGGTGCCGCCACTGTAGGCCCAGCGCGATCCAGGCTGAAAATCCAATGCCACCTCGCCAAGCGTGGGAATGTAACTGGCCAGCGTCCCCCGCTCGGCCTTGCCCCGCCCGGACACGGCCGTTCCCAAGCCGCCGCTCGCGAGCCCGGACGTATGCGTCAACAGGTGCTTGATCGTGATCGGCGTTTGCGCGGCGACGAGCCGATGCGCCGGCGGCTTCCCGCGATCGACTCGAAGCGGACTGATGTCCTCGTCCGCCGGATCCTTCAGCACCGCCACCTGCATATCCGCGAGTTCGGGAATGTACTTCTCCACCGGATCGCTCGGGCGGATCAGTCCCTCCTCGATCATCATCATGGCGGCGACGCCGAGAATCGGCTTGGTCGACGACATCATGACGAAAATCGCGTCCCGCGACATCGGGCGTTTGGCCTCGACGTCCATCAGCCCGTGCGCCTTGAAGTGAACCACCTTGCCCCGACGAGCCACCGCGGTCACCGCGCCTTGAATACCGCCGGCATCAATGTGTCGCTGCATCGCCGAGTCGATCCGCTGCAGCCGCTCGGTGGACATGCCGACCGATTCGGCCTCGGCGACGGGAATCTCACCGCCGCACACCGCGATTGCCGAGAAGGCCCAGAGGGCCGCAAGACCTGCTCTCAAATGCATGCCGTAGTTCTCCCGTCGAAAGGCGGCAGGATTCAGGGGCGCGCGCTTCTTGTCAACGGCGGGAATCCATTCCAATACGAAAGCGAGCCTGAAAAATGGAGACCGTCGAGCTTTCCGCGATGAATGAGGGAGGTGGTTGCTGGTGAGGTCGAAGTTGGCTCAAACCGGTCGTCTCCGTCAACGATGGCACGGTCCGGTGTTGCGGAGCGGAGCGGCTGTCGAGGGCGGCCAGGACGCCTGGATCGGAGTTGGAGATGCCGGGGCGGCGGGTCGTGTGCAACGGTGAAGGTTCACGCACGGCGCGGAAGCGTCCTGGCCGGCGAAGCGAACCCTCGACAGCCGCGCAGCGACCCGTTCCGCCGATGTTCCCGGTCACGCGCCACAACGGCCACTTGGCGCTCGACGGGGCGCTGGTCGACAACGTGCCACTGTCCGCTGTCGCGGAGTGCCGGCGGCCCTTGGTCCTGTTGTCGCGACCCGAGCGCGCTCTGCCTGTCGGCGGGCGCGAGGTCTACGCCTGCCCATCGAGCCCCGTGCCGTGTCGGCTTGGGACTTCTCCTCCCCGGACAAAGTGATCGAGACCTTCGAACTCGGGCATCGCGACGGTGCACGGTTCCGCGAGGAATTGGCGGCGTAGCGACGGTTCAGTCTGTGGGCAGTACGGCGCCCAGCT
>JAKZRQ010000069.1:0-20022 GCA_047518105.1 Pseudomonadales bacterium
CCGAAGGGCGCGCCCACAAACGCCCATCCGCGTTGTTGGCACCTTTTGACGTATGCCCGATATGCCTTCAAGGTGCCGCCTAGCGGACTGGACGCCTGTGGACGCGCTGACACGTCATTTCAAGGGTGTTCGACCACTAGATTGACCGCGATGTCGATGATCGTGCCGATGGCGGACTGCGCTGGCCGCGCCCGCCCGCGCTTCGCGCGGGAGGCTCTCGCGGGTCTTTTGGGCCCGTGTGTACACGGGGCCAAAATCCTCCGCGATCATCACGGCCCCTGGTGAGAAATGCGGGCTAGCGGCGTTCGCGAAATCGGGCTCGAAATGCCACAAAATCTTGAATGGCTATGGCGGAGAGGCAGGGATTCGAACCCTGGGTGCCCGCAAGGACACACCTGATTTCGAGTCAGGCCCATTCGGCCGCTCTGGCACCTCTCCGCGGCGAATTGTCGTCTAGACGGGTTGTTTCGTCCACATCCGATTCGGAGGCACATCGGGATTCGGATTCGATCAGGGGCAGCCACACGACGATGGCGAACCCAAGTCACCGGAATCGAACGCGCTGGTCAAGCAGCGTGCCCACCAGGTCGATGGTGGGCGTCGGTACGCCCATCAGCGCTGCGAGTTCCTGCACGGCGCCGACCAGCGCGCCGGTCTCCAAGGGTCGCCCCAGTTCGAGGTCCTGCAGCATCGAGGTGCGGTGTGCGCCGACGGCGGCCGCGCCGTCCATGCGCTTGTCGACGTCGATGGCAAAACGGGCGCCCAAGGCTTCGCCCACCGCTTGGCCTTCCAGCATCATGCGGCGGGCGATGCTGCGCGTGCCCGGCTCGGTCGCCAGCACGTCGAGGGTGGCGTGGGTCAACGCGGACAGCGTGTTGAAGGCCAGGTTGCCCCAGAGCTTCATCCAGATCTCGTTGCGCAGATTGGGCCGCACGGGGGCCTTGATGCCTGCGGCCATGAACAGCGCCGCGAGGGCGATGACCCGTTCGCTGCGCTCGCCGCCCGGCTCGCCGAGAATCATCTTGTGGTCGGAGAGATGCTGGATCACGCCGGGCTCGACAATCTCCGCAGACGGATAGACGACGCAGCCGATGGCCCGCTCGGGGCCGATGCCGCGCCAGATCGCCGCGCCGGGGTCGACGCTCTCCACGTGACGTTCGCCGATCGGCGAATCGAGGCGGTGGAAGTACCACCACGGAATCCCGTTGACGGCGCTGACCACCGCCGTATCCGAGGCGAGGAGCGAGCGGATGCCGGTAACGGCCGGGCCGATGGAGTGCGCTTTCAACGTGACGATTACCGCGTCCTGTTTGCCCAGGGCCGCGGGATCGTCGGTCGCCGGCAGATCGGCATGCAGTTCGTCGCCATCGACCAGGAGCGTCAGGCCATCGTCGAGGATCGCCTCCAAATGGGCGCCGCGCGCCACCACCGAAACGTCCGCGCCCGCGCGTGCGAGCAATACGGCCAGGTAGCCGCCGATAGCGCCGGCGCCGAAGATGCAGACCTTCAAGGGTGGAACCCCAAGGCCTTGGCGAGCCCGATGCGCTGGATCTTGCCTGTTGGGCCCTTCGGGATCTCGTCCACGAACGCGAACCGGCGCGGGGTCTTGAAGTCCGCCAAACGGCGGGAGACGAACGCCCGCAGTTCCCGCTCGGTGACCACCGCGCCGTCGGCAAGAACGATGGCGGCGGCCACCTCCTCGCCGAGCTTGTCGTGGGGCATGGCGAAGGTGCACGCCTGCTGCACGGCGTGGTGGGCGAGCAGGACTTCGTCGACTTCGAGCGGCGCGATCTTCTCGCCGCCGCGGTTGATGATCTCCTTCAGACGTCCAGTGACTTTGACGTAGCCGTCCGCGTCCATCACCCCCTGGTCCCCGGTGCGGAACCAGTCGCCGTGGAACGCGCTGGCGCTGGCGTCCGGGTTGTCGAGGTAGCCGACGGTGACATTGGACCCGCGAATGGCGATCTCGCCCTCCCCGCCCAAGGGCAACACCAACCCTTGCTCGTCCAGGATGGTCACTTCCGGCCCCGCAGCGGGGCCGACGGTGCCGGGCTTGCGCGCTGCGGGCGGCAAAGGGTTCGAGCACATCTGATGGGCCGCCTCGGTCATCGCGTAGGCCTCGATTACCGGTGCATCGAAGACCGACTCCAACTCCGCCATTACCGACGTCGGCAACGACGACGACGACGAGCGGATGAAGCGCAGCCGGTTGCCTTGCGCCGTCTCCCGGTTGCGCCCGGCGCGCGCGAGAATGGCCTGATGCATGGTGGGCACCGCGCTGTACCAGGTCGGCTCGGCATCCTTCATCCAGGCGAAGAATCGGAGCGCGTCGAATCCCGGCGTGCAGACCACTTCCGCACCCGCCGAGATACTCGCCAGCAGCGGCGCCATCAGGCCGTGGATGTGGAACAGGGGCATGACGTTCAAGCAGCGGTCATCCGGTTCGAGGCGCAGCGTGGCGGCGATGTTGCGCGCCGAGGCGGCGAGGTTCGCCTGGCTGAGCGGCACCATCTTGGGCCGCGAGGTTGTTCCCGACGTGTGCAGGATCAACGCAACGGCCTGCTCGCCCCGGGGTTCCAACGGCGCCTCCGCGACGCCATCCAAACGCAGCGAGCCGGCGGTCTTGCCCTCTAGCAGGCGCAACACGCGGATGCCCCTTGAAGCCGCGATGTCGATGGCCGGCGAGGCCGAGTCGGGCTCGACGATCAAGGCGCGGGCGTCGAGGTCGGACAGATAGAAAGCAAATTCGTCCGCCTTGTAGGCCGGATTCAGCGGCGCCGTGGCACACCACGGCGACAAGCCGGCGAAAGCGGCAGCCATGGCCGCACCGTTGGGGAGCACCAATGCGACTCGGTGGTCGGGACCGATCCCGACCGCGCGCAACTGCCGGCCCAGGTCGACGGTCTGGGCGCGCAGCTCGCCGTGAGTGATCCCTGGACGCGACGGGGCCGAGATGGCCGGGTCGGCTTCCTTGCCTTGGAACAGGTCGATGATGGTGTTCATCCGCATAGTCTCCAATAGACACCGACTGCGCGCAAACAGCGGTTTCTTCGGGAATTCCGGGGAGCGGCTTTCGGGGAGCGGCTATAGTGTGCCGAATCCATATCCGCGGATAGAGAATCAACAGCATCCTCTACTCCGCCGTCAAGGCCGCCGTCACCCACTACTCGAAGCTCGCTGGCGCTGAACTCGGCCCGCGAGGGATACGCGTCAACGTGATTTCTCCCGGGGCGATCGCGACGCCCATCTTCTGGGGTGGCTCGGCCCGAGCCAACACCCTTCCCGACGCCGAGAACGCGCGCAAGATGGCCAAACTGCAGGGCAATCTCGCGAAGGCGAATCCATTGAAGAAGTCGGGCCTAGCCCGTATTTCTCACCAGGCCGCTTGTCGGCGTCAAAAAGCTCTTGGGTTTCACTAGTTTGACCGCGATGTCGATGATCGTGCCGATGGCGGACTCCGCTGGCCGCGCCCTCGCGGGTCTTTTGGCCCCGTGTGTACACGGGGCCAAAATCCTCCGCGATCATCACGGCCCCTGGTGAGAAATGCGGGCTAGCCTGGGATATCGCCACTGCGGCGCTATTCCTCGCGTGCGAAGAAGGTCGATTCGTCAACTGCCACGATCTGGTGGTGGACGGCGGGCGCACGTCGATGTTCAACGAATATCCCGCCCCCGCCATCCCGTAACGAATCGGGCCTGTCGGCCGCTCCCGAGGCCATACGGACGTTGCCCGGTGCGGATCGTGCGCTCGGTACCGACGCCGACCGCCTCGAACCAGTCAGCAACGTCAGGTAGGGCTGTCGGGCGTTCCCTGCCGCCGGGCATTGAGTTCGCGCAAGATCTCCGCGTGGCGCGCGCGGGTGATGCCGTAGTGCGTGTAGCACCAGATCGCGACAATGGCGAACCCGGCGACCACCGGGCCGTAGAGGATGCCCAGGTCGACGAGGGTATCCGCCGGAACGTCGGCGGAGGTCTTGATCTCGGGGCCTCGCGGCCAGTCGATGAGATCGAGACCGATGCCGCCGATGAAGGTGCCGAAACCCGATGTCGCCTTGTTCGAAAAGGCGATGGCGCCGAAGAAGATCCCTTCCTGGCGCACGCCGGTCTCGTAGTCGTGCTCGTCCGCCACGTCGGCCATCATCGACCCGAACGCGATGAACGCCTGCTGCAGGATCAACCCCTGGATGAACTTGAAGCCGATCAGGGTGTAGACGAGTTCCGCAGTGCCGTTGACGGGAAATGCCTCGCCCAAGCGCAGCACCACGGGAAGGAATTGGCAGGACGCCCACACTGCGGAACCGAGCACGACGCCGAACCGCTTGTCGGTATAGCGCAGCAACGGCGCGGTCAGGAAGACGCCGATCATGAGGCCGGCGATGCTCGCCACCTGCAGCAACAGCATCTGCCCACCCGTCAGGTCCCAGAAGTACTGGTACATGTAGAGGTCCAGCGCATTGTTGACCCCGGCCATCACGAAGATGATCAACACGCCGAAGAAGAGCCACCGAAACGATCGGTTCTTGAACCCCTCGCGCAGGTCGACAACGAGTTGAACCATGGGGCTTCGCCCGGATGGTGCCGCCGGGACCGGCAGATAGGGTATTTCCTTGCGTGTACCGAAGGCCGAATACCAGATGGTGAGGACCATCAGGACTGCCAATGTGACGGCATAGGGTGCGTAGCTATCGGAGACGAGCCGTCCGCCCCGGTCGTCGGCGAAGAACCACCCGAGGCCGATGAACCATGCCGCAGCCGATCCGGCCGTTCCGAAGAACTGCCGGTAGGCCACCACGCGGGTACGCTCGTTGAAGTTCTCCGTCATCTCCGCGCCCAAGGCGAGATGCGGCACGTGATACAGGGTCATCGCCGCTCGGGTCAGCGTCGCGAATAGGGCCAGCCAGCCGAACAGACCCCAATCGCCCAAGCTCGCTGGCGGCGAGAACAGCCCCACGAACGCGAGCCCGAGCGGCAGCGCCGAGGCGTACATGAACGGGTGGCGGCGACCGAGTCTCGACTGGAAGTTGTCCGACAGGGAACCGGCGAGCGGGTCCGTGACGGCATCGAACAGCAGCGCGACAAACAGCGCCGCGCCCGCAAAGGTCCCGGGCAGACCCAGCACCTGGTTGTAGTAGAACAGGACGAAGACCGCGAAGGCGGTGTTCTTCAGCCCTTCCGCGAACTGCCCGACGCCGTATGCGAGCTTGCTCGTGAAGGGCACCAGGCGGTCCCTGGAAGCGACGCCGTTCACCATGCGGCGGGTCCGCTTGAACAACGCAGAGTCCGCACCGGCATCCCCTCCTCCGCCACCAGGCTTGTTGGTCGTTGGTCGGGGCGGCCGGATTTGAACCGACGACCACCACACCCCCAGTGTGGTGCGCTACCAGACTGCGCTACGCCCCGAACGGGCCCGCTCTTGCGCGGCTGCAATGGATTCTATCACCCGGCGGCGAATCGGAACCAAGGACCGCAAGCCGACCCTTGGTTCGATTCGATCGCCTGCTCCGAAGCCGTCGAGGCGGCGTTAGGAGTTGCTGCCTTGGAAGCTGCTCGCGGCCGATGCTTCGGACATGTCGAGTACGGTCGCGATCTGTAGTTCCAAGGTCTCGATCGACGCAGCCACACCCAGATCGACCCCTTTGTTCGAATACACCATGTTGGACGAGAAACGTCCGCCCGCGGCCTGGATGATCCTCCCGTTGGGCGCGTCTTCGCCGGCGAGATAGAGCACCGCCGGACTGACCAGACCCGGATGGCTGGAGGGGTCCGGCTTGTCGGGGTCGATGGTGCTGCCCGGGACACTGGCCGTCATCCGCGTCGCCGCGCCCGGCGACAGGCAGTTCGTGCGCACGTTGTGCGAAGCGCCCTCCCGCGCCAGGTTGTTCATGAGTCCGACCATGCCCATCTTCGCAGCCCCGTAGTTCGACTGGCCGAAGCTGCCGAAGATGCCGGATACCGACGAGGTGAAGACCACGCGGCCGTAGTTCTTCCCGTACAGGATCGGCCAAGCGTGCCAAGTGACATAGGCGGTGCCGTTGAGATGCACGTTGATGACCAGGTCCCATTCGTCCAGGGTCATCTTCTTGAACGATTTGTCGCGCAGGATCCCTGCGTTGTTGACCACGATGTCCACCGTGCCGAAGGCGCGAACGGCGTCGTCGACGATGCTCTTGGCACCTTCCTTGTCGGAAACGCTCGCCTTGTTCGCGACGGCTTCACCGCCGAACGCGCGGATCTCCTCGACAACCCGGTCCGCCGCGTCCCCATGGCCGCTGCCGTCCACGCTGCCGCCGAGGTCGTTCACCACCACCTTCGCGCCGTGCTCTGCCAGCAACAAGGCGTGGCAGCGCCCCAAGCCGTTTCCCCCTCCCGTGACGATGGCCACGCGTCCTTCCACACTCATCGATTGCTCCCTACGTACGATCAAAGGCACGCAAGGATACTGGAACCGGCGCGGTCGGGGCCACCAAGCCGGCGGCGGCCCCGGTCGCCGTCATCCCAACGCCGACCTACCGGAACGCGGAGATGATCTCCTCTTCGTACTTCTTGAGACGCTCCACGTCGCCGCTCCCTAGGCCGCCGAACATGATCTCCGAGATGCCCGCGTCCTGGAACTCACCGATACGGTCGATGATGTGCTGGCGCGATCCGGCCACCGTGCCCGGTCCGAGGCGGCGTACCACGCGTTCGATCAGGGACTTGTCTTCGGTCAGGTAGCAAGGCATGAGGAGCGTCCGGCGAATCTCCGCCGGATCGCGGCCGACGTCCTCGCAGTGCTTCTCCAGGATGCCCGCCTTGGCCTTGTAGTAGTCAAGCGACATCCCGCCGCCGGCCCAACCGTCGAGATTCATGACATCCCCATACTTGGCCAGGGTGCGCAGCGTGCGCTTCGGCCCGGTGCCGCCCACCATGATGGGAATCGGCTTGTCGTAGGAACCCGGCGACAGCCGCGCGTTGTCGGCTTCGTAGTAGGTGCCGTGATAGTCCACCGGCTCGTTCGAGTGGATCAGAAGCCGCAGGAGTTCGCAGGCCTCCTCGAACCGGTCCTGGCGTTCCTTCATGGGTGGAAACGTCCAGCCGTAGGCCTCGTGCTCGCGCTTGTACCAGCCAGCGCCTATGGCCAGCGTGAAGCGGCCTTGGCTGGCGGTGTCGATCGTGCCGGCGATCTTCGCCACCAAGGTTGGATTCCGGTAGGTGTTGCCGAGGACCAGGTTGCCGAGCCGCAGTTTCCTGGTCATGCCGCCGACGAAAGCAATGGCGGACAGGCCCTCGAAGGCGGTGAGCGCTTCCCGTTCCCGATCCGCGCCAGGGGGAATGAAATGGTCGGCGAACCAGACGCTATCCCAGTCGCCGGCCTCCATGGCTTGCACCGATGCCCGTACGGCATCCCACGTAGTTGTATAGACGTTTACTTGTACCCCGAAGTCCAAGGCTCTCTACCTCGCTTGTTGAAGCAAAACGGCTGGCTGCCCCGATGCGCAACCTGCCTGATCGCCGTTGGTTCGGCGAATTCGCACGGATCCCACGGCTTCTTCCGAATGAAACCAGCCGCGTTCTCCCCGGCGGTTGCGGGAGTTGGCGAGCACGACGTCGAAATGCGGTTCGGGCGGCGCGGCCACGCCAGGCGCGGCTGCCGGGCGATCTCGCCGCAGCCTAGGCAGCGTAAGCCAGGGCGTCGTCCCGGGTGCACTCCTCGATGAGCGTCTGCGCGAAGTCGCGGCAGGACCCGCAACCGGTGCCCACGCCGAGTTCCTCGGCGAGGCGGTCGATATCGTCGACGCCCGAGGCGACCGCTTGGCGGATTTCGGCGTCCTTGACGGCTTGGCATAGGCAGACGTACATCGTTCGCGAATATAAACGCGAATCATTCTCGATTGCAACAACAAAATATTCGCCCCGCGCCCGCCCGGTCCCGGTAGAGGGCGTTCAGCCGAACCGCGCCGAGTCGCCGATCACGCCGGCGGTGCGCAGCTCGGACAGTTCGCTCTCGCTCAAACCCAGTTCGTCGGCGAGCAGTTCGTCGGTGTGCTCGCCGAGCCGCGGCGGAAGGGTCATCTCGACGTGGGATCCGGACAGCCGAGGAGCGAATCCGAGCATCGGCACCTTGCCGTGGACCGGCAACTCGAGCTCATGCACGAAACCGCGCGCCTTGAGATGCCTGTCGTGATAGAGCTCGGCGGTATCGAGACAAGCAGAGCACGGGACGCCGGCCGCGGCGATGGTCTCCATGGCTTCGTACTTCGTGCGCTCGCCCGTCCAGTTGCTGATTTCCCCGTACAAGGCAGCGCCGTTCTCGATCCTCGCCCGGGTGGAGTCGAACCGCGAATCGATCAGCAGGTCGCCACGGTCCATGGCGGCGCAAAGGGCGTCCAAATGCCCTTGATTGACGGGCATCAGGTAGATGTAGTCGTTGGGACCGAACGGCTTGCACGGGTAGATGTTGACCGGCGGCAGACCACCCGCATTGCCCATGCGGGGCGTTGCCCGGGTACCCCAGGCAGAGCCGGTGAAGGCGCGGGTACGGACGAAGTAGGCCATCGCTTCCTGCATCGACAGTTCGATCTCCTGCCCTTCGCCGGTGCGCAGGCGCTGTACGTAGGCCGCGAGAATCGCCATCGCCGCCTGCACGCCGGTGCCCGAGTCACCCGTGGTGGAGCCCGGCATCATCGGCGGGCCGTCGGCCTCGCCGGTAATGGAGAATGCGCCCGCCGCCGCTTGCGCCACCATGTCCATAGAGCGGTATCCCGCGTAGGGGCCGCTAGCGCCGAAACCCTTGATGCGCGTGTAGATCAGTCCGGGGTTTCGGGCTTTCAACGCGTCGTAGCCGATCTTGAGCCGCTCGATCACGCCGGGTCCGTAGTTCTCGACGAAGACGTCGAACTTCGGCACGAGGCGCATGAACAGTTCATGGCCCCGCTCGGTGCGCAGGTCGAGCGCCAGGCTGCGCTTGTTGGCATTCCAGGCACAGAAGTAGGCCGAATAGTCCTTGTTCGACGAACGACCGACCCCGCGCCCCGGATCGCCGTATTCCGGTGCTTCGATCTTCACCACGTCGGCACCGAGCCACGCCAAGGCCTGGGTGCACGAGGTGCCGGCCTCGTACTGCGTCATGTCGAGGATCCTCACGCCGTCCAACGCGGCCATGGCAACTCCTTGGGCGAATGTGCCTCTCGGCGATGTGCCTCTCGGCGAGTGTGATGCTAAGTGAACACGGACTGCCGCGGACAATCAACCTTCTGCACGATCTGGTGCGTTCTTCTGCGGGACTTGCCGGGGACTTTGCTTCCCTGGACCCGCGTTGCACGCGACGAATCGCGTTAGCGGAATGTGACGCCTTGGGCCATACTTCGCCCTCTATGCCCGCCAAACCCCTCACGCCCGAGGCAATCGACAAGATGCGCGTCGCCGGCCGCCTGGCGGCCAGCGTACTCGAAATGATCGGCGAGCACGTCGTTCCGGGCGTCACCACCGAGACCCTCGACACCATCTGCCACGACTTCATCGTCAATGAACTCGACTGCATCCCGGCACCTCTGAACTACACCTTCGCATCCGACCAGCCGCCGTTTCCCAAGTCCATCTGCACATCGGTCAACCATGTCGTCTGTCACGGCATCCCCTCGCCGAAGAAAGTCCTGAAATCCGGCGACACCGTGAACATCGACGTCACCGTGATCAAGGACGGCTACCACGGCGACACCAGCAAGATGTTCTTCATCGGCAAGTCGAGCGTGCTCGCCAAGCGCCTCGTCCATGTTACGCAGGAGTGCCTCTACGTGGGCATCCGGCAAATTCGTCCCGGCACCCACGTCGGAGACATCGGCCACGCCATCCATGCCCACGCCCGAGCCAACCGTTTCTCGGTCGTGCGCGAGTTCAGCGGCCACGGCATCGGCGCGCGCTTCCACGACGAACCGCAGATCCTGCACTACGGCAGGCCCGGCACCGGCGCCCGGCTCGAAGAGGGCATGACCTTCACCATCGAGCCGATGATCAACGCCGGCCGAAGGTACGTCCGGATACTGCCCGACCAGTGGACCGTGGTGACCAAGGACCACAAGCTGTCCGCCCAGTGGGAACACACCTTGCTGGTCACCGCGACCGGGTACGAGGTGCTCACCCGGCGCGCCGAGGAGCAATTCGCATGACGCCCGCTGCCGCCGTAGCGGCGGCAGACGAGTCCTGGATGCGAGCCCGCCTGGACATCGTCGAACTGCGCGAGCGCATTGCGCGGGCCGACCAGGCCCTCGCCGAGCGATTCTGGTCGGGGGCCGATGTGGAAGGGCTTATCGCCGAGCGGGCACGCTTCATCGACGCCTTCCTGGCGGAGATCTGGCAACACTGGTTCGTACACAACGACAACCTGGCCCTGCTCGCCGTGGGTGGCTACGGGCGCGCCGAGTTGCATCCGCACTCGGACATCGACCTGCTCATTCTGGTCAAGAACCCCCGCGCGGCCGTGGACGATGTGGCCGCGTTCGTCCGCCTGTTGTGGGATCTGAAATTGGACATCGGGCATAGCGTACGCACCCTCGCCGACTGCAAGCGCGAGTCGGCCCGCGACGTGGTCGTGGCGACCACCATGATGGAACGCCGCCGGCTCGCCGGATCCAGTCTCTTGACGGCCAAGCTCGACAAGATCCTCGCGCGCAGGTCGTTCTGGCCCAGCAGGCGCTTCTTCCGCGCCAAGACCGACGAGCAGGGCCAAAGACACCGCCAATACGACCACGTGGACTACGACCTGGAGCCGAACCTGAAAGGCGCGCCAGGGGGGTTGCGCGATATTCAAACCATCCTCTGGATCACCCAGCGCCACAGCGGATCGACGGATCTCGCGGAACTCGTGGACTTCGGGTTCCTGACGCCCCTGGAGGCGCGTTGGCTGATCGATGGCCGACGTTTCCTGTGGCGCGTGCGGTTCGGCCTGCATCTGATCGCCGGGCGCAAGGAGGACCGCCTGCTATTCGACCACCAACGCGATCTGGCGCGGCGTCTTGGATACCGAGATACCGACGCGCAACTCGGCGTCGAACAGTTCATGCACGACTACTACCGTCATGTGCTGCTGTTGCGGGAAGTCAACGACATCCTGCTGCAACACTTCGACGAGGCCATTCTGCGCGCCGGCGAACGGCCGAAGATCGAACGGGTGAACGAACGTTTCCGCATCCACAACCACTACATCGAAGCCACCGACGAAGGCGTGTTCAGGCGCCGCCCGGCGTCGATCATGGAGATGTTCGTGATCATGGCCAACCGCCGCGACATCGCTGGCGTGCGTGCCTCGACCATCCGCCTGGTGCGTAACCACCTGCACCTCATCGACGAGACGTTCCGCAACGACCCGGCGGTCACCAGCTACTTCATGGACCTGTTGCGGGCGCCCTACACCCTGGTCAGCCAACTGACCCGCATGCGCCGCTACGGCGTGCTCGGCCGCTACATTCCCGAGTTCGGCAGCGTCGTCGGTCGGATGCAGTACGACCTGTTCCACATCTACACGGTGGACGCCCACACCATGATGGTGATCCGCCAGATGCGGCGGTTCCACTACCGTTCGGCGGCGGAGAAGTACCCGCTGGCGGCGCGCGTGGTGCGCGAGTTGCCGAAGATCGAACTGCTCTACATCGCCGGCCTGTTCCACGACATCGGCAAGGGTCGGGGAGGCGACCACTCCGAGCTGGGCGCCAACGACGTGGTGCGTTTCTGCCGCCGACACGGCCTGGACGACGCCGAAACGGAACTGGTGCAATGGCTGGTTCGAGCTCACCTATCGATGTCGGCCACCGCCCAACGCCGGGACATCCACGACCCCGGCGTGGTGCGCGAGTTCGCGCGCCAAGTCCGCAGCGAGACTCGCCTCGACTACCTCTACCTGCTCACCGTGGCGGACATCAACGCCACCAATCCGACGCTTTGGAACGGCTGGCGCGCCACCCTCCTGGGCCAGCTCTACGATCACACCCGCCGTGCCCTGAAGCACGGTCTCGCCGTGCCCGATGAACGCCAGGAACACGCTGCGGCGTGCCGCACCGCTGCGTTGGCGGAGCTCGACAGGGTCGGTATCCCCATCCCCCGCGCGCGCTCTCTCTGGAACGATCCGGGCGACGACTTCTTCCTGCATCACTCGCCGCAGCAGGTGGTCGACATCACCCGCGCCATCGACTGCCACGACACGCACGCCGGCCCCTTGGTGCTGCTCCTCGAAGTGAGCGGGGAGGCCAGCACGGCAGGCGCCACCGAGGTATTCCTCCATGCCCGGGACCGAGGCAACCTGTTCGCCGACAGCGTCGCGGCCATCGACGCCGTCAACCTGCGCATCGCCGCAGCGCGCGTGGCCACCAGCGCCTCCGGCATGTGCTTCAACTCCTACATCGTGCTCAACGACGAAGGCGAACCGGTAACCGACGACAAACGGCGCGCCCGACTCGCCGGCGGCTTGACCCGCACCATCGCCGGCGGCAACGCCAACGCACCGTCTGCGCGACCCTCCCGGCGCGTATCACGGCAATTGAGGCAGTTCGTCATGCCAACGGAAGTCACCCTCGGGACCGAACCGGGCGCGCGCACGTCCACCCTGCGGGTGGTCGCGCCGGACCGTCCCGGTCTGCTGTCCGCCTTGGGCGGGCTGTTCGTCGAACTCGGCATCAACGTCCGCAGCGCCCGCATAACCACGCTCGGCGAACGGGTGGAGGACGTCTTCGAGATCACCAACCGGGCGAAACACCCCTTCACCCATACGGGGCAGACCCAGACGATGGTGGACGCCATTCGCGCCAAGCTCGATGCGGAGGTCGCCCAATCGGCCCAAGCGGAATCATGAAGCCGCTCCTTGACCACCAGAAGCCCCGCCCTTCCCGATTCAGGGTACCCTCGCCAACATGACTCCCCAAGACGCTCTGACCAAGGAAGTGCTTGCACTCACCCGGACCCTGGTCCAACGGCCTTCCGTGTCGCCCGAAGACGGCGGCTGCCAGGAGATCCTCATCGAGCGATTGCACGCCGTCGGGTTCGCGGTCGAACGCATGCGTTTCGGCGCGGTGGACAACTTCTGGGCGGTTTATCCCAGCGACCACCCCCACAGCACGCGAGCCTACGACAACGGCGGGCCCCGCGTCGTCCTCGCCGGCCATACCGACGTCGTGTCAACAGGGCCCGAAGGGGCGTGGTCCTCACCGCCGTTCGAACCCACGGTGCGCGACGGCTTCCTCTACGGACGCGGTGCCGCCGACATGAAGTCGGGCCTCGCCGCGATGGTCACCGCCGCCGAACGGTTTGCCCGCAACCACCATCGTCCCCAAGGCACCGTCGCGTTCCTCGTCACCAGCGACGAAGAGGCGGACGCGGCGGACGGCACCGTACGGGTTGTCGAGGAATTGGCCGCGCGGCAAGTCGGCATCGACTATTGCGTGATCGGCGAACCGTCGTCCACGGCCCGTGTCGGAGACGTGATCCGCATCGGACGCCGCGGCTCCTTCGGCGGGACGGTCACCGTGAAGGGGATCCAAGGCCATGTCGCCTACCCCGACCAAGCGGTCAATCCAATCCACCCGGCCGTCGCCGCGCTCGGCGACCTGGTCACCACCACATGGGACGATGGCGACGACGACTTTCCGCCCACAAGCTTCCAAGTGTCCAACATCCGTGCGGGTACCGGCGCGGCCAACGTCGTCCCGGGCGAACTCGAGTGCTCCTTCAATTTCCGGTTCAATCCGCAGCAGACGCCGGGCGATCTGCTCGGCGAAGTGGAACGGGCATTCCACGCCGTCCACGCCGATTGCAGGTTCGACTGGACCCTGTCCGGCATGCCGTTCATCACCCGCGGCGGCGCGTTGATCAAGGCGGCACAGGAAGCCATCGCTGCGGTGGCCGGCATCCGAACAGAGACTTCAACATCCGGCGGTACCTCGGACGGTCGGTTCATCGCACCTGCGGGCGCGGAAGTTGTCGAACTCGGACCGGTCAACGACACCGTCCACAAGGTGAACGAACGGGTGGCGATCAAGGATCTCGCACCCCTGAGCCTCATGTACGAGCGAATCCTCGAGCGGCTGCTCCTCGGGTAGAGTCGTCGTTGCCGGCGCAGCTTGGTACGCTGTGCAAGGACTTGCCTCGAAGGTCAAGATGACACCGTTAATGAACGCCAGCGGACCGGGACGTGCGCGCTAGGCTCTTGAAAATCGTCGTCGTTCTCCTTGGACTCGTCGTCCTGGTCGTGATCGGCTTCTTCCTCGCCCCGGCACGGGCGCTTTCCCTGGCGACCAATCAGGTCGAAGGGCTGCGGCTGGCCGCCACCAACGGTCGATTGTGGAAGGGCGAAGCGGACGTGGTGTTCAACGGCCAGCAGCTCGGCCGTCTCGGTTGGTCCCTGAATCCCGCGGAACTCCTCGTAGGTCGGTTGGCCGCCGTCTGGCAGCTTGCGCACGACGACTACCGCGTCTCCGGCACCGTCGCCCAGGGGTTCGATTCAACGTCGTTCACCGCCACCGGAACGGTCGACTCGGCCGCCGCAAACCGCCTCCTCGTCCAATACCACATGCACATCGCCGGCGAATTCGTACTCGATGGCCTCGCCATTCGCGTGGGCCGCGACGACGGGGCCACGACGGCACAAGGGGCGTTGCGTTGGTCCGGCGGGCGAGCCATCTACCGTCTATCCGGTCGAATCCACGATGTGCACCTGCCCGCGATGACGGGGCACCTCGGCCCCGTGGACGGCGACCCCGTTTTCACCGCCGTGTCCGCCGACGATGGCGCCCGTATGCTGACCGCCCGCCTCGATCGGGACGGGTGGGTTCACATCGGCGTGACCGCCCGTCTGGCCGCCCTCGCGGGCAACCCTTGGCAGGGGTCCAACGCGGACGACGACGTGGTGGTCACCGTGGCCGAGCGGTTGTTCGAACCCCGAGGTCGATCCCAAGAGCGACCGGCGGTTCCGTAGAGCGCATGCCAAGCAGGCAGCCCGCTGTCCAATGAGAAAGTGAGGGTGAAATCGTCCGAACCGTGAAGCGTTCGGTTGTCGGATGCCCTTGGTGCGGTGGCGACATGATCGAATCGCGGCCGACATTCGTCAAGTGCTGCAAGTACGGCGGTTGAGCGGCGGCGGTTGGGAAGGCGGCGGGCGTTGGCGGCGGGTCAAGGGCGAGGGCGACGCGTGCAGGCGTTTCGGGTTGGCGAGGCGGTTGTTGCGGGCGACGGCGGTCGAGTCGGGCACGGTGCCGGAGGCGTCGCGCTCGGCGAAGCGGACCCTTGACGCGCCCGTGGCGAGATACCCTGTTGGCGGGGATTGGCGGTCGTCGGCGTTTGGCGGGAGACGGGCGGCCGGTCCCGCGCACGCATTCCTGGGGCTGCACTCTCGACCGCCGATCCCCGCCCCCCGGCGAGGGCGGGGGTCCGGGGGCTGGCCCCCGGGGTGCGGTTCCGGCACGGTGCGGGATCCCGTTGCGGTGCCGGCGGCGCTCATCCGGCGGCGCGGGCGGCGGCCATGCCGTCGCCGATGCGCAGGAACAGCTCGCGGCGTTCGGCTTGGAGGCGCCGGGCGGCCTCGAGGTCGGTCTCCGCGGCGGCGGCCGCGTCGAGCAGGGCGAAGTCGATCCCGGGCTTGAGGAACTGCTCGGCGTCGGGCAGCGAGCGGAGCTTGGCGTAGGGCGTCATGACGTCGCCGGCGAGGTACTTGCGCCGGGTCCTGCCGTCGCCGTCGCGGTACTCGGTGGCGAACAGGCAGGGCCGGTGGAAGTTGAGGAACCGGGACAGGGTGGCCTGGGCGAAGGCCGACCTGTCGGTCGGGTTCACCTCGGGCGCGAAGCGCTGCGGGATGTGGTCGTGGCCGAACCACTTGCGGATCACGTTGGCGTTCTTGCCCTCGACGAGCGCGTTGTCGTTCGAGTGCCGCGCCCGGGACTTGGTGAACCGCTCGACGCGCAGCTTTTCGAGCAGCGCGGCGACGCGGTGGTTGATGTACTCGCTGCCGGCGCGTCTCTGCGCGACGCGTTGTCGGCGTGGAAGCCGAGGACGGGGAACGGGAAGGACCGCAGCAGGCCCTCGAGCAGCGGCACCAGGAAGCACTCGGAGATGCCGACGACGGCCCGACGAACTCGAACTGCGTGGCCGCCGACCGCAAGCGGTCGGTTTCGACCAGGTTGATGAGGTACAGGTCCTTGACGCCGTCGCGGTCGCCAACGTGGACGAAGTCCACGCATGCACCGTGTCGACGCGGACGTGGCCCGGCCGGCCCTCGGGTTCCGGCGCCTGGCGGAGGCCGATGGCCACGGTCGTGGGCCGCGTCTTCGACCACGCGGTGCGCGTGGCGCGGTAGGTCGCCGAGGCGCGCAGGTTCTAGACGTGCCCGTTCGAGATCGTCGCGAGGCGCTCGAACCGCGCGTCGCCGAACACCTCGAACTGGCGCCGCAGGACTTCGCGGGTGGCCAGCCCGGACATCTGTCCGTAGGCTTCGTCGACCTCCGCGGGCAGCCGGATGTCCACCGCCGCGTACTTGCGCGCGAACGGCCGGCCGCCGCCGCGCCGGTCCCGCACCGCGCCCGTCGCGCGCCACTGCCGCACCAGGCGCTCCATCTGCTGGCGCGAGACGCCCGTCGCGGCCGCGAGGAACTTGAGCACCGCGCCCTTGTCCCGCTTGCCGAGCCTGCGGTAGCCGAAGCGCTCCAGCGTCTCCCGGACGAACCCGTAGGTCTCGTCCCGGTGCCGAGGTTGGAAGTCCACAGCTTTGTTGCCCTCGACGAAGGCCCGAAGCTGCCCGATTGTGCGTAGCCGCCGCGCCTGGATGTCCACGATCATCGCCGAATGATGCGCCGGACACCCGTTTCACCCTCACTTCGCGTTGGAATCGGCCCTTCGCTTCACCCTCACTTCCCGCTGGACAGTGCGGGCACGTTACGCGCGCATCCGGGATTGCTACAATGCCGGTTGTCCGCAGCCTGATGGGATATACGTGGCCGACATTCACAAACCGCTGAGCATTGCAGCGCTCGTACTGATCGGCGCAAGCATCCTGATGACGATCGCCTCGGGATCGTGGTTCTTCGCAATCGGTCCGGAACCCCTCCCCGTTGAAGGGTCCGTGCACGCGCAGGCGCCGCAGGAACCGCAGATCTCCGTCGAGCAGGTGGCGGCGATGCACCTGTTCGGACAACCGGTGGCCAATGTGGTCCCGGATACCGAGAATCTCCTCGAAACTCGACTGTCGCTGGTTCTCGCCGGCGTTTTCGTAGCGGACGATCCCGCCGGGTCGAAGGCGCTGATCGCGCAGAAGGGCGGACCGGCGCGTTCCTACGGGATCAACGATCGGCTCCCCGGCAACGTCCATCTGCAGTCGGTGCACCGCGATCGCGTGGTCCTAAACCGCGGAGGCGTACACGAACTGCTTCGTTTCGAAGAGGGCGCGAAGATCATCCGCCGCGTCGAAACCCCGGACAGGCCAAGCGCCCCGAAGCAACGAGCCACGTTCGAACTACGTTCCGGCCAGTCGATAAAGCAAGCCTTTCTCGAAAATCGCCAGGACATTGATCGCGACCCCCGCGGATTCCTAACGAACCTAGGACTCCGCACGTCCACGGACGGTGGCTACGTCTTGGGGGCGTTTGCCGACAACGACGCCTTCCTCGAACCTACGGATCGAATCCTGTCGGTCAACGGGCGACCCGTCGGCAATCCGGAAGAGGACCACGAGCAACTCGAGGACATCATCGCAGGGAGCAGCGTGGACGTCGAAGTCCAACGCGGCAAGCAAAGGATCAAGTTCACTCTCTCGTTGGATTCGTTGAACTAAAGTGCCTGTCAGAACAAATTGATGTTTTTGACCGAGCCGGGTTCTCATCCGACCAACACTCGCCGCGTTCAAGGAAGCCAAAGACAACATGACCAGCAATCAACGGCCCGAAGACAGGATCCCTGGTAGCCGGAAGCGCGCGACCGCAGCCGTGCTGGCCTTCGTCGCGGCGCTAGCCAGCGGCGCATTCGCACAGGATACCTGGGTGACCAACGGCACGGACATCCCGATCCTGTCCTTCATCAACCAAGTGGCCGAGATGACCGGCAAGACCATCGTCGTCGACCCGCGGTTGCGTACCAACACCGTCACCGTCTTCTCCACAACGAAACTCGATGCGGACGCCGTCTACGAACTGTTCCTGACGGTGCTCAAGGTCCACAACATGGGTGCCGTGGAAAACAACGGCGTGGTGCAGGTCGTGCAACAGCCCGTCGTGAAACAAAGCGGCGGCAACATCGCAACCGACGATCAGGCTCCGCCGAATCAAATGATCACCCGGGTGATTCCATTGGAGCATGTCGCCGCTACGGAGGTGGTCAAAACCCTTCGCCCGCTAATCCCGCAGACCGGGCATATCGGCGCAATCGCCGAACCCAACGTGCTGCTGCTCGCCGACTACGCCAGCAACATCGTACGGCTCACGCAACTGATCGAACAAATGGACGTGGTCGACGAAGATCAGATCGTCCACCGCCCGATGGAACATGCTTGGGTCGGAACCGTAGCCGCCTTGTTGCTGGAAATAGCCCCGGATCAATTCGGCCCCGGTGCAAAAGGACCGCAGGGGGTGCAACTCGTTGCCAACGAAAGCAACAACTCGCTCGTTCTCAAGGGCAAGGCCGCGTCCATCGCCAGCGCCATGCAACTGATCGACAAGCTCGACGTCCCCGAAACCGCGGCGGGAACCGCGCAGGTCATCCACCTCAACCACGCCAATGCGGGACCGGTGGCCGGAATCCTGGACAAGCTCGTTAACACCAACATCGGCAAAGACCAAGGCATGATGGCCAATATCCAAGCCGACGAGTCGTTGAACGCGCTGGTCGTCCGCGCGGATCCGACCACCATGAAGGAACTGCTCGCCATCGTATCGCAACTCGACGTGCGCCGCGCCCAGGTACTGATCGAGGCTGCCATCGTCGAATTCTCGGTGGACGCCGTGGATTCGGTGGGCATCGAACTCGGAGCGGTGGACGCGCGAGGCAGTTCGGTACCCATCGTCAGCTCCACGTTCAATGGCATCGTCGGCACGCTGCTTAGCCGGCTCGGCGGCCAAGAAGACGGGTTCGATCCCATCGCGGCGGTGGCCGCCATCACCTCTCCCACCCTCGCGGTGGCCAAGCTCGACCGGGACGGCATCTCCTTCGGCGCCATCATCAACGCGTTGCAGACCGACGCTCGGGCGAACCTGCTGTCCACGCCCAGCGTGCTCACCCTCGACAACGAGGAAGCCAGGAACTTCTCCGGCCAGAAGGTGCCGTTCCGATCCGGTTCCTTCACCACGACCACCGATGGGGCGAGCAACCCATTCACCACCGTCAGTCGCGACCCGGTCGGAACCGAGCTCCGGGTCACGCCCCACATCCACGACGACTTGTCCATTCGCATGGCAATCTTCATGAAGGTGGGCAACGTCGTCGATGCGGCGCTGGGTATCAACGCAGGCTTCGCAGACGTGGTCACCAACGAGCGCGAACTCGAAACCACTGTGTTGGCGGAAGACCGGCAGATCATCCTGCTTGGCGGCCTGATTACCGACGACCGCCGCTACTCGACGCGCAAGGTCCCCTTGCTCGGCAGCATTCCCGGGCTCGGTCGAATGTTCAAGTCGACCACCGACACGCGGATCAAGCGCTATCTGTTGATGTTCTTGCGGCCCACGGTTCTCCTCTCCGGCGAGGCGGCCCAAACTGCGGCCAAGGACCGCTACCAAGGGATCTACACCATCCAAGGCAAGATCGACACTCCCCCGGCGAACCTCGAAGATCTCTTCGACGCCGAGCACCGCGACTAGTTTCCTTGAGCGCTCCGAATGTTGACACTTGGGTTGCATTTCGAACGAGGCCGGGAGAATGCGCGCCCTACCGGGCGCGTTTAAGAATGCGCGCCCTACCGGGCGCGTTTAAGAATGCGCAAGCATTCTCGATCGCGCCGTCAGGCGCGCCGCCGCCACATGCGGCGCGCCTAGTGCTGCGTCCACCCTTGATCTTCAGGTCAGCGCCTCCGCAAGCGTCCAGT
>JAKZRQ010000070.1:0-7628 GCA_047518105.1 Pseudomonadales bacterium
CGCGATGCCGTAGCCGAGCCGGGTCTCGGCAATCCAGTGCCGCTCGGCGTCCGGCAGGCTGCCGGCCGGCGCGGTCCACAGCGGCGAGACCGTCCCGAGGGCATCCAGCCGGAGGTCGCGCGCCTCCTGTCGCCAGGCGAGCGACGCCTGCACGCCCGTGCCATCCGCCTTCGGCAGGATGGAAAAGGTCAGGTTCGCGCTCTCCTCGGCGGCATCGTCGGGCGAATGGACCGCCAACGCACGGATTCCGGCGTCGATGCCGATGCGTCGCGGAAGGTCTCTGTAGCGCACCCCTGCGGCCACTTCCACCCCGGCGCCGGTGGTGCCGTCGCCCCAGTCGCTGCGGGCGAAGGCGCGCACGAACGTCGTCAGCGAACACGCGCAGTCCGCTGGCGCGACGCCGGCGACCGCCAGTCCCAGCCTGGCCTGGCCCACCATCACCGCGCGGTCGCCCACGGGTCCCGCCGATTCGCCGGTGGTCACCTCCAGCACGCCCAGTTCCTCCACCACCGAGAACGCGAGGCGTTCCCCGTTGGCGATAGGATGCCGCCCGCCGAGCGCCGCCAGCCGCAGCGAGAGGTCGGCGTCGGTGCGCTGCCCCGATTCGCAACGCTCCACCGAAACCTCGCCCCGGCCCGCGCCCAATGCCGCCCAGACCCACCCCCGGCCGAGCCGACGGCCGGCGTGGCGATGCCGCAGGTGCTGGCGCGGGCTGGCGCGGGATTAAGAGGATTGGTCTGCGCAAGGCACTGTCTGCCGACGTGACTGTCGGCAGCGGCTACTAACTGCGTTTAACTGCGATCAATAGGTACGGTTTCGTCGCACACGCCGGGCCGACATCGGATCGGGCGACTCATGGGCGAACACCGCCCTCGGAGAAGGCGGTCAGTAGCCGACCACGTCGTTCTCGAAGGTGAAGCCGTGCGCCGGCATCACCAGCCGGTGCCGGGGACCTTCGCGGTCCGCGTCCCAGTCGTCGTAGCCGGCGTCGCCTGTCCACAGGGCCACGCGCACCCCGTCGGCGCGCTTCACGGCCCGGGTCTCGTAGTAGCGCACCTCGCGCGACGCCAACGCTTCGAGCAACGCGTCCACCGGCTGGTAGCGCGACAGGTGGTATAGCGTCACCCAGGTGGGAGGCACCAGGTCGATCTCGCCGTCGGCGTGCCTGGCGAGGGCGTCGGCAGGACGGATCCAGCGGTGATCGTGGATTTCGCCGCCGTCGATGTCGATGGCCTGGTCGGTTGCCCTGGCGGCGAAGAACCAGGTGGCGAAGCGCACGGGCGTGGTCGGCGGCGGCGTCCAATGCGCAAACCAGACGAACGCGTCGGGGTCCAGGTCGATGCCGGCCTCCTCCTTCGCTTCCCGGGCTGCCGCGGTGCGGGCGGCGGTGTCCTTGTCGCCGTCGGCGGGATAGTCCTCCGGATCGATGCGCCCGCCCGGGAATACCCACATGCCACCGAAGGCGATCTTGGAGTTCTTGCGCAGCATCAGCACTTCCGGGCCCTGCCCGGTGTCGCGCAGCAGGACCACGGTGGCCGCAGGGGTCGCCGGCCGGGCCTCCCTGGCCCGGGGATCGTCGAGGTCGCCGTAGATGTCGTTGGCGTGCTTGCCGCCACCGCCGGATGCCGTATTCATTTCGCTGATCCCCCCGCGCAACCCCGGAGGCGGTCGGCGGCAATCTGCCCCATGCCGATGCCATCGCGGTCGAACGACTCCGGGAGGCGAGTATAGACGCGGCACGCTTGCGCGTCTCGGAACGAGCCGTTCAAGAAGCTGCCTACCGGTGTTCGCATGCGACCCAAGGGGCGACATTGGGCATGCTCGAGGACTCTCGCGGGAAGGGAAATTCTCCAGCGCCCCACTCACGTTAGCTCACGTTAGAATGTCGCGTTTCGGGCAGCACGCGTTCACCAACGGGCGATGAACTCCAACTCCGCAAACAAAATCGGCATCGAGTGTCCAGCGTTCGCGCTCGGCGATCGACGCGTTGCCATGCTGAAGCCCCTGACGGTGGTGCACACCTCGGATGTGCACCTCGACAGCCGCGACACCGACAAGGCGACGGACGGCTTTCGAAGCCGTGCCGAGCGGGCCTTCGCCGGCGTGGTGGACACCACCCTCGCCGAAGCGGCCGATCTCTTCCTGATCGCCGGCGACCTGTTCGACAACAACCGGGTGGACGACTCCAATATCGAATTCGTGTACAGGCAGTTCGCGCGTTTGCGCTGCCCCGTGGTCATGCTGCCCGGCAACCACGACGTCCACGATGCGAGCTCGGTATGGAACCGGTTCGATTTCGACCAGGCGGGCGATCATGTGCACGGCCTGATGTCCCACGACGGCGACTGCGTGACCCTCGGCGAAATCCGCACCCGGGTTTGGGGCAAGGCCATGGCCGAGCATGCGCCGGAGAACTACCCCTTGACCGGCGCCCCGGAACGCCGCGATGCGCATTGGAACATCGGCATGGCCCACGGCCAGGTGGTGGAGCGGCGCGTGGGCCAGGGCTCGTCGCCCATCACCCGCGACGAGATCCGCGCGTCCGGCTTCGACTACCTCGCGCTCGGGCACATCCACGTCTGGGCCGATCACAGCGAGGGCGGGACCATGGCGTTCTATTCCGGCTCGCCAGTGGCGCACTACGCCGGCGCGAACGGCGGCCGGGTCGCCGTGGTCAAGCTCTGCCCGGACAACGGCGTCCGCGTAGACAGCCGGCAGGTTTCGACTTGGGAGCAAACGCAAACAAGGGAGCGAGCCAATGGATTTCCGTTCTGAAGCCCGGGCCTGGCTCGAGGCGAACTGCCCGGACAGCCTGCGCCGGGGCTTGGGCGGCCATATCGCGGGCGGGACCGCGGGCGGGCGCAAGGCGGTCTACGGCAACCCGGACACCAAGCTCTGGCTCGACCGGATGGCGGAGCGCGGCTGGACCGCGCCCACCTGGCCCAAGGGCTACGGCGGCGGCGGCCTGACCAACGAGGAGCACATGATCCTCGGCGACGAGATGCGCCGCATCAATGCGCCCGCCGCCTTGACGGGCCATGGCCTGACCATGATCGGCCCGGCGATCCTGGAGTTCGGCAACGAGGCGCAGTGCCTGGAGCATCTGCCGCCCATCGCCCGGGGCGAGATCCGCTGGTGCCAGGGCTACAGCGAGCCGGGTGCCGGATCCGATCTCGCGAGCCTCGCGATGCGCGCCGTGGAAGACGGCGACGACTACATCGTCAACGGCGCCAAGATCTGGACCTCCGGCGCCCAGGGGGCGGATTGGATCTTCTGCCTGGTGCGCACCGACTTCGAGGCCTCCAAGCACGAGGGTATCTCGTTCCTGGTGCTGGACATGGACACCCCCGGCGTCACCGTGACCCCCATCGAACTCATCAGCGGCGCGTCCGAGTTCTGCCAGACCTTCTTCGACGACGTGCGGGTTGCCAAGCGCAACCTCATCAGCCAGCCCGGCCAAGGCTGGACGGTGGGCAAGCGGCTATTGCAGTACGAGCGCAGTTCCATCGGCGGCCGCGGCGGCACGCGCCAGAAGGCCAAGACCATCGACGCGTGGGCGAAGGAGTACGTTGGCGAAGCGGACGGCCGGATCGCCGACCCGGCGGTGCGCGACGGCGTGATCGGCCAGCGCATCGGCGACGACGCCTACCAGCTCACCATCCGCCGCTCCTTCGAGGAAGCCACGACTTCGCAAGCGCCCAGCTTCCTGTCGTCCCTGTTCAAACTCCACGGCACCGAGCAGAACATGCGCCGCAACGATCTCTTGATGTCCATTCTCGGCAGCCAGGGTCTGGGTTGGAGCGGCGACGCCTTCACCGGCGCCGAACACGGCGCCACGAGGGGCTGGCTGCGCTCCAAGGCGAACTCCATCGAGGGCGGCACCTCGGAGATCCAGCGCAACATCATCGCCAAGCGGGTGCTGGGCTTGCCGGACTAGCCGGCGACCCCACCCAGAAAGGAAAACTCGCCCGATGCGCCCCCCGGACTCCCACGATGCGTCGCCCCCCGGGACATCCCCGAAGCGCCGACGCCGTTGGGCCGGCACCATGCAGGTCCTGGTTCTGGCCATGCTGGTGCTGCTGGCCTTCGTCTACGCCCGGGCCCCGGACGGCAACGGCAACGCGGACTTGCGCATCGGCGCCCAGGACAGTCCGAAGCCGCTGGTCAACGTCATCAACCCCGCCGCCGGCACCAATCTGCTGGTGGTCGCGGCAACCGGCTCGGTGGGTGTCCGCAACCACGTCGCGCTGACGCCGCAGGTGACCGGCCGGGTCGTGTCGATCGCGGCCTCCCTTGGCGTCGGTGGCCGTTTCACCGCAGGCGAACAACTGCTGGTCATCGACCGCCGCGATTTCCAACTCGCCGTCGCCGCGGCGCAGGCCGACATCGCCATGGCGGAGTCGAATGTACTGCTCGAAGAAGCGAAGAGCGATGCCGCGCGGGCCAACTACGACCTTCTGCACCCCGACGAGGATGTGCCGTCCCTGGTCGCCCGGGTTCCCCAGATCGCCCAGGCCCAGGCCCAGCTTGCCGCTGCCCGCGCGCGGCATCGGGGAGCGGCGCTGGACCTCGAACGCACCGTGTTCTCGCTGCCCTTCGACGGCATCGTCACCCGATCGACGGCGGAGGTCGGCCAGGTGCTCAGCCGGGGCCAACCCTTCGGCCAAGCGTTCGCCCGGGACGCCATCGAGGTGGTCGCCCCAATTTCCCCGGACGACCTGAAACGCCTGGAACCTGCCGTCGGCCGCCGGGCCCGGGTGCGCGACGCGTACCGCACGTTCGACGCCGTGGTGGACAAGGTCTCCGCCGAACTCGACAGCCGGACGCGGTTTGCCGAACTCTACCTGACGTTGACCGACGACCCGCCGGTGCCGGGCACGTTCGTGGACGTGGAGATAGACGGCCCCCGGTTCGCCGATACCTTCCTGCTGCCGGAAGCCGCCGAGCAGGACAACGGTCGCGTCTGGATCGTCTCCGAGGGCGTTTTGCGGCACGTGACTCCCCGCTCCCTCGGACGTACCGCCGACGGCTGGATCGTGGCGGCTTTCGACCCGGAAGACGGCGTGGTGCTGGGCGCGGTTCCGGGGGCGCAACCCGGACAGGCGGTGGAGATCGTCGGCTCGGATGCCGCCCCGGGCGAAACTCCATGAGCGAGGCGGCCACGACGCCACCGCCCTCTCCCGCCCTCCCCGAAAGCGGATTCGTCCACTACTTCGCCAACAACGCGGTGGCCGCCAACCTGGTCATGACGCTCATGCTGGTGGGCGGCGTGCTGGCCGGGCTGCGCTTGACCGCCCAGGTCTTTCCCACGGTCGCTCCCGGGATCGTCACGGTCACGGTGGCCTATCCCGGCGCGACGCCGGCCGAGGTGGAGGAAGGCATCACCCGGCGCGTGGAGGAAGCGGTGTCGGGCATCGACGGCGTCGACCGTGTGACCTCCAAGGCATCCGAGAACGTCGGCACGATCACCGTCGAACTGAAGGACTTCGTAGGCGCGACCAACGTGCGGGACGACGTGGAAGCCGCAGTGGACCGATTGGCCGACTTTCCGCCCGAGGAGGCCGAGCAGGCCGCGGTGGTGCTGGCCGAGACGGTCAGCGACGTGATGACGCTGGTGGTGTCCTCGGAGTTGTCGGAGGGGGAACTGCGGCACGGCGCGGAACACCTGGAGGACGCGCTGCTGGCGCTGCCGACGGTCTCCCTGGTGTCCCTGTCGGGTGCCCGGGACTACGAAATCGCCATCGAACTCCGGGAACAGGACTTGAGACGCTACGGCCTCTCCCTCGACCAAGTCGCCAAGGCGGTGCGCGCATCGTCCCTCAACCTGTCGTCCGGCGAACTGCGCACCGAAGCAGGCGACCTGCTGCTGCGCACCAACCGCAAGCGCGAACGCGGCGAAGAGTTCGAGGACATCGTCCTGGACGCCCGTGCCCACGGCGCCATCCTGCGTCTCGGCGACGTCGCCACGGTGCGCGACGGCTTCGCCGACGTGGATCTCGTCAACGAATACAACGGTCGCCAAAGCGTCTTCGTGCGGGTTCAGAAATCCGAGGCCGAGGACGTCCTGGTGATCGCCGAGAACATCAAGAACCTGCTGTCGCGCTATCAGCCACCCCCCGGGATCGACGTGGCGATCTGGGAAGATCAAACGGAAATCCTCGACGCCCGTTTGAACCTGCTGGTCCGGAACGGCGTCTTGGGGTTCGCGTTGGTGTTCCTGTTCCTCGTGGTCATGCTGGACCTGCGGCTGGCGATCTGGGTCGCCATGGGGGTCCCGATTTCCTTTCTCGGCGCGTTCCTGCTGTTCGACTTCCTCGCCGTCAACATCAACATGGTGTCCCTGTTCGCGCTGATCATGGTGCTCGGCATCGTGGTCGACGACGCCGTCGTTGTCGGCGAGAACATCATTGCGGAGCAGGAAACCGGTCGGCTCGGCGGCCCGGCTGCGGCGGTCGCCGGCGCCCGCGGCGTTCAGGGCCCGGTGCTCATCGGCGTGCTGACGACGATGGCCGCGTTCGCGCCGTTGATGTTCGTCACGGGCGTTTTCGGCCAGATCCTCAGCGTGGTCGCCATCGTCGTCATCACCGTGCTGTCCATGTCGCTGATCGAAGCGTTCTTCATCCTTCCCGCGCACTTGTCCCACGGCAACGCCTGGAGTCGTTGGCCGCTGGATGCCTTCCAGAACTGGGTCGCGCACCGGGTCCGCAGGTTCCGCGACAACGTCCTGGTCCCCGCCGTGGCGGCAGCCGTCCGGCATCACTACCTGACCGTGCTCGCGGGATTGGGTCTGATGGCGATCGCGGGTTCGTTGGCGGCAACGGGGGTCGTGCGCTTCAACTTCATGCCGAACCTGGAGCCGGACCGGATCTCCGCCGATGTGCAGTTTCCCGTGGGAACGCCGTTCGAGATCACCCGGGCGGCCGCGGAACGGATGGTGGCGGCTGCCCACGCCACCAACGAGGCGATCGAAGACGCGCCCTTCCGCGCCGTCAGCGTCACCGTGGGCGGCCGCCCCCGGGTATCGCAAGGTCCCGTAGCCCAAGGCGGCATGGTGGTCGCGAGCAACGTCGCCACGGTGCAAATCCAGCTCGAGGTCGCCCGGACGCAGTCGGCCCAGGAACTCGAGCGGCTTTGGCGCGCCAACGTCGGCGACATCCCTGGCGCCGAGCGACTGTCCTTCTCGTCGTCGTTCTTTTCCGACGAAGTGTCGATCGAATACGAGCTCGCCCACCAGGACGACGACACGCTCACCGAGGCGGTGGAGGAAGTGAAGCGCGGCTACCGCGCGATTCCCGGCATGGTCGAGGTCCGGGACACGGCCAACGCGGGCAAGCGGCAGTTCGATATCGAACTCATGCCGGCCGGCGAAGCCGCCGGGCTGACCCCCGCCGACATCGCGCGCCAGCTCCGGGGCGCGTTCTGGGGGAACGAGGTGCAGCGCATTCAGCGTGGACGCCAGGAGATCAAGGTCATGGTGCGCTACCCCAAGGAGCAGCGTCGCAGCGCCCGCGACCTCTTCAACGTCCGCATCCGTCTGGCCGACGGCACCGAGACGCCCCTGTCCGCCGTGGCCCGGGTGACCGAGACGCGCGACTTCTCTTCCATCGACCGCGTCGACGGGCTGCGGG
>JAKZRQ010000071.1:0-4093 GCA_047518105.1 Pseudomonadales bacterium
GCCCGCATTTCTCACCAGGCCGCTTCTCGGCGTCAAAAGAGCTCATGGTTTCAAGAAGTTGACCGCGATGCCAACGATCATGCCGGTTGCAGACTGCGCTGGCCGTGCCCTCGCGGGTCTTTTGCCCCCGTGCGCGCACATGCTCCCTCAACCGTAGGCCCCGCTATGCTCTCGGTCGCGAGCACGCGCACGTGCCCGTGTGTACACGGGGCCAAAATCCTCCGCGATCATCACGGCCCCTGGTGAGAAATGCGGGCTAGGCGCGCTGCATGTGGCAGCGGCGCGCATTCTCCCGGCCCCGTTCGAAATGCAACCCAAGTGTCAACATTCGGAGCGCTCAAGGAATCGAGTGCGTCTCGCTGCGCGAGCGCGTCAAGAGCTTGTTCTGCAAACTCCGCGCAGGGTGGGGGCTGCTTGCGGTCGGGGCGTTAGTCGTGCCGCAGGGCTTCGATGGGGTCGAGCTGGGCGGCCCGGCGGGCGGGCCAGACGCCGAAAATCAGTCCAATGCCGCCGCTGACGCCGAACGCGAGGAGCACGGCATCCACGGACACGAAGGTATGGAATCCGGCTAGCTTCGCCATTGCCCAGGCAACTCCGACGCCGAGGCCGATGCCGAGCAAGCCGCCCAAGGTGCCGATGGTGAGCGCTTCGGTAAGGAACTGGGTCAGGATGTTGAACCGGGTTGCGCCGAGCGCCTTGCGAACGCCGATCTCCCGAATCCGCTCGGTCACCGAGACCAGCATGATGTTCATCACGCCGATGCCGCCTACGACCAGGCTCACACTGGCCACCCCGCCGAGCAGGAAGGCGAATATCGACATGGACTCTTGCCGCGCCTCGGCGAACTGCCGACGGTTCATGATCATGAAATCGTTTTCGGCCCCCGGCCGAATCTTGTGTTCCCGGCGAATGACGCGTTCGATGTCCACCATGCCCGTCTGCAACGGCACGCCTTCGGTGACCTGCGCGGATAGGCGGTCTAGCCGGTCGTTGCCGATCACGCGCTGTTCGGCGGTTGTCAACGGAATGAACACATCGTCGTCCGGGTTCTGATGGGGAGCGCCGACCCGCTCGAGGACGCCGATGACCTGAAACGGGACGCGGTCGACGGAGATTGTGCGCCCGATGATGTTCTGCGGCTCGATGCCTAGATTGACCGGGATCTCCTGGCCGAGCACCGCGACCCGCCGGCGGGCGAACAGGTCTCCCTGGGTGAACATGCGCCCGTGCTCCACCTCGATGCCGTGCACGCGGGTGTAGTTGGGGGTCGTGCCGTTGATTCGATGGTTGAGATTCTGGTTGCCGAACTTGATCTGTCGATGGGCGGAGATCTCGGGAACAAGCTCGGCTAGATAGTGCGCGTCCTGCTGCAGCGCTTCGTAGTCGCCGATGGTCATGGATACCCGGTTCTGGGAAGCGACCCCGCGCCAGAAGGACTGCCCGGGCGTTACCGACAGTACCCGGGCGCCGAGGCCGCTGATCTGCTCGTCGACGGCGCGTTGCGCCCCGGTAATCAGGGCCATGATCGCGATGACCGCCGCCACGCCGATGATGATTCCCAACATGGTGAGCATCGAGCGCAACAGGTTGTGGATGATCGACTCCAAGGCGACCCGGATGGTCTCGAACGCCGTCACTGCAAGGTGTCCTGACTCACAATCGCCTTGAAGCTACTTGTTCATCAGCGGGTTCTGGTTCCAACGCCGCATGCGCTGCTGGAAGTACTCCTGGGCTTGAATCAGCGAGGCGCTCGGCAGGATCAGCACTTCGTCCGTTTCCTCGAGCCCCGCGATCACTTCGGTGCGGTCGAGGTCGGTCACACCCGTACGGATACGCATGGCGACCGGTTGGTTGTCGCGGAGTGCGAACACGATGTAGTCGCCACCGAACTGTGACGCGATGGACGAACTGCGCGCGCGCGGCGCGCCGAAACCGACGGCGCCGCCAGGGCCACCTGGGCCGCCACTCGGGCCACCCCGTCCGGGTCCGCCCGGGCGTCGCGCCCCTTGCTGCCTCATCTTGCGCTGGAACGCCTGTTCTTCCTTGTTGAGTTCCTCGCCGTCTCGCCGCTTCGTCATGATCGAGCGGAGCATCTTTTGGTCCTCTTCGGACATGCCGCCGCCCGGCCCCCGGGCCGAGCCCTCTCCGCGACCGGGCTGCACAGCCAAGGTGGAGGCGGCGAGCATCTCCTTGACCTGCTCCTCGCTCAAGCCCACCACCCCGCCGGCAACGTAGACATCGACCTCGGTGCGCAATGCCGCATTGGGGATCGTCAACACGTCCGGGCGGTCGGCTACGACCAACTCCACCTCGGCGTTCATGCCGGGCTTGAGCAGGCCTTCGCTGTTGTCGAGGTCGATCAGCACTGGAAACATGGTGACGTTCTGGTTCACCGTGGCCTGGGGCTCGATCTTCAGTACGGTGCCTTGGAACTCCCGGTTGGCGTATGCGGCGACATTGACCTTGGCGGTCGTTCCCGGCTGCACCTTGCCGATGTCGATCTCGTCCACCATCATGCGCACGCGCACCCGGGACAGGTCGGCCATCTGGAGCAGGAGGGTGCCACCGCCCACATCGCCCATGGGCGACGAGATCACCTGTCCCTGTTCGACCAGCCGCTCGATGACGGTGCCGGCGATGGGGGCCGTGACGTCGGTGTCGCCAAGTGCGATGGTGGCGTTCTCCACCTGGATTTCGCCGCGCACCACCTCGGATTTGGCGTTCGCGCGCTCGAGCAGCGATGTCTCGTAGTCGGCCTTGGACAGCGAGTCCTGCTCGTAGAGCTTGCTGATGCGCTGGAACTGCGACTCGGCGTTTGCCAACCGGGCTTCGGAGACTTCGAGACTGGCCTTGGCCTGGTCGAGCGAGTTCTTCAGGATCCGTTGGTCGATGCGCGCGAGAAGCGTTCCCGCGGTCACCTCGTCGCCGGTATCCACGGCAAGTTCCAGAATCTCGCCGGATGCCTTGGACTTCACTTCCACCGTGGTCACCGGTTCGATGCCGCCGGCAGCTTCGACGGCCACGCGAATGTTGCCGCGGACCACGCCTACGGCTTCGAAGAACGCCTCCGGCTCCGCAATCTCGTCATCGTCCAGGAATTCGTCGATCTGGTCGCAGGCGGTCGCCGCCAGGGCGGCCGCGACGATCAGCCATTTACGCATCGGTTCTGCTCCGTTGATGGTCTTCGGTCACCACGCCGTCGTGCAGATGGACGTGGCGGTGGGCGCGTTCGGCGATGTGCGGCTCGTGGGTGACCAGAATGATGGTTTGGCCCGCGTCGTGCAGGGCGCCGAAGAGGTTCATGATGTCCTCGCCGGTACGGCTGTCGAGGTTGCCGGTGGGTTCGTCCGCGAGCAGGATGTCCGGTTCGTTGACCAGTGCACGCGCCACCGCGACGCGTTGACGCTGGCCACCGGACAACTCGCTCGGCTTGTGCTTCATGCGGTCCTGGAGACCGACCCGTTCGAGCACCTCCCGCGCCCGCGCGCGGCGCTGCCGGCGGCCGATGCCACCGTACATCATCGGTATTTCGACGTTTTGCAGCGCATTGGCCCGGGGCAGCAGGTTGAAGGTTTGGAAGACGAAACCGATGCGGCTGTTGCGTACCCGCGCCAGCGCATGATCGCCGAGCTTGGAAACGTTCTCCCCCGACAGCCAGTAATCGCCCGAAGACGGACGGTCCAAGCAACCGATGATGTTCATCAAGGTGGACTTGCCGGAGCCCGAGGGCCCCATCACCGCGATATATTCGTTTTCGTGGATCGCGCAGTCGAGACCGTTCAACGCATGGATGGTATCGGTTCCCATGCGGTAGTTCTTGTGGATGTCGCTGACTCGGATAACCGGATCCGTGCGTTCCTGTTCGGGCATGGCCATGTGGTGCCGGGTTGAGGGACTCGAACCTCTCTTACGAACGCGGCATCATAGTCCGTTGCTAGTGCCGTGTCCCGCAAGTTTCTGGTGTTTCAGAGTTCGCCATTCGCGTCAATGCAAGGCGTGGTCCGCAGGGAATATCGGGCATATTGGCAAGGACCACAACGCGGCAGTGGCGCGCATGGCGAACTCCCGAAGGGCGCGCCCCACGGGGCCTGTG
>JAKZRQ010000072.1:0-10989 GCA_047518105.1 Pseudomonadales bacterium
ACAACGCGGCAGTGGCGCGCATGGCGAACTCCCGAAGGGCGCGCCCCACGGGGCCTGTGGCCGCGTTGCGCCCCTTGGCAATGGGTCCACCATTGCCGGCGGGGACGCGCCTTGCCACAGACCCCGTGGGACGCGCTGAAATACCAGAAACTTGCGGGACACGACACAAGCAACAGGCCATGGATCGGCATCGACCGGCGCCCGCCGCCTGAATCCACGAAGAGGGTTGGAGCGCCTCGCTCCGCGAGTGCGCCTCGCTGCACGAGTGCGCCTCGCTGCACGAGGCGTCTTGAGAAGCTGGCGATTCTCTACGGGTCCCAAAACTTGGCTCGTTTGTTCAGTACAGCCGTGCCCAAGAACGCTACGCGCTTCTCCCTCTCGTGCGGATCTCCATTGTATTTCGCGGATTCGTTCGATATAGCCTCGTAGGATGTTCCCGAGGGGTTGGCGAACGTGCCGTCGCGAGTGTGTTGATGATTGAATTGCCGGGACTCGTCCGCTTGTTCGGTGAGTTTTCCTGGACGCCGCCGGCCTGGTTGCGGCGCTTTGGTGTCCGCCGCGCGAGCTGGTGCCTGCTGGGATTGTTGGGCGTCGTCGTGCTTGCGGCCGGGGTCTACGTCTACTACCTGAGCCTGCCCGCGCCGTTGCGAGTGGTGGTGGATATCCGGTCCCCGGGGATCACGGCGATCGTCGATGACGAACTAGCGCCGGATCCGGTCCATCTCGACTTCCGCTACTCGGCGGATCCGGACGGTCCGACACCGCCGCCGATATCGGCAGCGCGTATCGATTTGGTCGGCGAGCCGATCGAGGAGGGCATCGAACTCCGGCCGGCAGCGGCGGGCCAGTGGCACTTCGAGACCGAGAACCGGCTGGTCTTCATGCCTGCGGAGGATTGGCCGGCGGGTCGGGAATACACGGTGCGGCTCTCGAGCGAATTGTTCGCACCGGGTATTGAACTCGCCGAGGAGGTCGTGGAGTTCGAGACGCCCGCGTTCGTCGCGGCGGTGACCGAGGCGTCGTTCTATCAACATCCCGAGGTGGCTGGCGAACGACGGGTGGTTGCCGGCTTCGACTTCTCCCACGCCGTGTCGAGAGTCGACTTCGAAGCGCGCCTGGGCCTGTCGATGCGGGAGGGATCGGGCGAGACGGCCGCAAGAGGCGAGGCGCGGCCGCTGGCAGCCCGCGTCGAATACGGACCCCACGACCGGACCGCCCACGTCCTCTCGGAGATCGTTGCCATCCCCGAACGCGAGAACTTCGTTACGGCTGCCCTGGACGCGAGGCTCCAGCCAGCGGACGGCGATGGGGTGTTCGACGAGAAGCTGTCGGTCCAGGTGCGGGTTCCGGACCGGGCGTCCTACTTTCGCGCAGAGAGCATTCGGGCCTCGATCGTCGACGATGCCGAAGGCGACCCCGTGCAGACCGCCATCGTGACCTTTACCGACCAGGTCAACACCAACGACTTCGCGGGCGGGATTCGCGCTTGGTTGCTGCCGAAGGAACACAAACAAGGCACCGCGACATTCTCGTGGTATTTTTGGCGGTCGCCGCGCGAGGTCACGCCGGATGTCCTGTCGCGGTCCGAACCGGTGGAGGTGTTGGTCAACCCCACCGAACGGGATGCCGCCACGCTGCAGAGCGTTGCCTTCGACGCGCCGCCATCGCGCTTCGTCTACCTGCGCATCACGGCCGGCCTCGTCTCGGAAGGCGGTTTCGTGCTGGGGTCGGACTACGACGAGGTCGTCGAAGTGCCGGATTATCCGAAGGAAGCCGCCATCGCCCAGGACGGCGCGCTGCTCCCGCTGACGGGCAACCGGTTGCTGACGTTGTCCTCCCGCGGAGTGACCGCGGTCAAGGTGGACATCCAGCAACTCCTGCCGGGTACGGTCAACCATTTTGCGAGCCAGTCCAACGGCGACATCCGCGACCCTTGGTTCAGCTACAACTTCGACGTGGACAACCTGTCTTCCCTGACCACGCGCATTGTTGACGTGAATCCCGGGCATCCGCGCGAACGGGTCTATGCAACGTTGGATCTCGAGCCCTTTCTCGACGCCGGCGGGCTGTTCTTCGTCACCGTGCAGGGCTGGGATCCGGGAACCGAGCGCGTGGTGGGAAGCTCCGACCGGCGGATGGCGTTGGTGACGGACCTCGGCTTGCTGGTCAAGACCAACGTCGACAAGAGCCAGGATGTATTCGTTCATTCCATTGCCACCGGCGACCCCGTGGCTGCGGCGCAGGTCGAACTCCTGGGCAAGAATGGCCTGCCGGTGCACTGGGCGGCCACGGATGCGCGCGGACATGTTCGCCTGGAGTCGGCCAGCGACTTCAAGCGGGGCCAGAAACCCACCGTGTTCGTCGTCCGCCACGGTGGCGACGTCACCTTCATGCCGTATGAACGCCGAGACCGCCGTCTGACCTGGTCGGGATTCGATATCGGCGGTGAACGCGCGACTGCCGACGAGGCCGAACGGCTTCGGGCGGCGGTCTATACGGACCGCAGCCTGTATCGTCCTGGGGAGACCGTTCGCCTGTTTGGCATCGTGCGCCGGGGCGACATCGGGAAGGCGTCCGGCGTCCCGTTGGAAGTCGTGGTTTCCGATGCCCGGGCGTCGAGGGTGCTCGTGCGCCGCACCACCCTCCCGGACGACGGTCTTCTGGTTTGGGACTTCGAGACGCGTGTGGAGTCGCCGACCGGCCGGTACCGGGCGAACGTGTACATGGTGGACGACAAGGGGCGTCGCCACGGCTTGGGCGATGTGTCGTTCAGCGTGGAGGACTACCAACCGGATCGATTGCGTATCCGCGCCTCGATCATGGAACGCGAAGGCGCGGACCAGGACGAGCCCTCGACGCGGGAGAGTCCGCAACGCGGCTGGCTGCGGCCGGGCGCCCACCACGCCCACGTGGCCTTGGAAAACCTGTTCGGCACGCCTGCCCAAGGGCGTCGGGTGCAAGGCGCCTTGGAGTTGCAGCCGATGGCGCCGCGCTTCGACGAGCACCCGGACTTCGTGTTCACCGATCCGTACCGGGATCCGGACGCACCACCGCGGTCGGTGACCTTGAGGCTTGCGGAGGCGGTGACCGGCGATGACGGCACCGTTCGCCTGCCGTTCGACGTCGGCCAGTACGACAACGGCATCTACCGGCTGGTGCTGGCGGTCGAAGGTTTCGAAGCCGGCGGCGGACGGGGTGTGGAGGCCCGGGCGGCGACGCTGATGACTCCCGCCGATGCGCTCCTCGGCTATCGAGCGGACGGGGACCTGGATTTCATCGCTCTGGACGGGGAGCGCACGGTGCGTTTCCTGGCCATCGACCGGGACTTGGCGCCCACCGCCGTGGAAGGGATCGAGGCCGTTCTCTACGAGCGGCGCTACGTCTCGGCCCTGGTCAGGCAGCCGAATGGAACCTACGCCTACCAGTCCGTGGTCAAGGAGACGGAGGTTGAGCGGGTGCCGTTCGCCTTGCCGGCCTCGGGTGCGCCCTACGTCGTGCCGTCCGCGCGACCGGGGCGCTTCGCCTTGGAACTGAGGGCGGCCGATGGCGTCAAGTTGAGCCGGGTCGAATTCGCGGTCGCGGGGGCCGCCAACATCGCCGGCAACTTGGAACGGAATGCGGAACTCGACCTCAAGCTCGACCGCCGCGAGTACGCACCCGGCGACGAGATCGTGCTGGAAATCACCGCCCCCTACGCCGGCATCGGCCTGGTCACCATCGAACGAGATCGGGTTCATGCCTTCGAGTGGTTCCGATCCGAGACCAATACCGCCGTGGCCAGCATCCGGGTGCCTGACGATCTCGAAGGCAACGCCTACGTCAACGTTGCCTTCGTGCGCGACATCGACTCGGAGGAGATATTCGTCAGTCCCTTGAGCTACGCGATTGCGCCGTTCGCCATCGACCGCGCTGCCCGCCGACTGGATGTGGATCTCGAGGCGCCGGAGCGCATCCTTCCCGGCGAGCCGCTGACCCTGACCTACTCGACCCCGGAACCGGCGCGCCTGGTCCTGTTCGCGGTGGACGAGGGGATTCTGCAGGTGGCGAAGTACGCCACGCCGGATCCCTTGGAGCGATTCCTGGCCAAACAGGCGCTGCAGGTGGACACCCACCAGATGGTCGACCTGATCCTGCCCGACTACGAAGTCGTGCGTCGGGTCGCCGCGCCAGGCGGCGGGGACGACATCGGGCGTCAGCTGGGAGCGAACCTCAATCCGTTCCGGCGCCGCTCGGAGCCCCCGGTCGTGTTCTGGGGAGGCGTGCGCGAGGCGGGGCCGGCGCCGCGGCAGGCCGTATTCGAGGTTCCGGACTACTTCAACGGCGAGTTGCGCGTCGTGGCGGTGGCCGTTGCCGATGCGAAGCTAGGCGCAAGCGCAGCGCCGGTGACGGTTCGCGGTCCCATCGTGTTGACCCCCAACCTGCCTTTGGCGGTGGCCCCGGACGACGTCTTCGATGTCTCGGTCGGTGTCGCCAACAACGTCGACGGCTCCGGCGACCAGGCGGAAATCGCACTTGCCGCAGGAGATTGGGAACGGCTCTCGGCGGATGGCGATCCGCTGCGCACGCTGGCCATCGCGCAAGGCGGGGAAGGTCGCGCGACCTTCCGGCTGCGCGCGGGAGCGATGCCGGGTGCGGCGTCTTTCCGACTAACCGCGCGCCTTGGCGAGACCGTGGTTGAGCGCGGCGCCAGCCTGTCCGTGCGTCCGGCGGTGCCCTACGAGACCACTGTGGCATCGGGATTCGATGCCGACACAGACATCGGGATCGACCTGCCCCGACGCCTGCACGCGTCCTTCGCCAACCGCCGAATCACCGCGTCGGCGAGTCCACTGGCGCTCGCCGACGGCCTCTTGGCGTACCTCGACCGTTTCCCCCACGCCTGCACCGAGCAGCTTGTCAGCAAGGTGTTTCCGCAGTTGGGCCTGTTGCGGTCCCCGTCCTTCGGACTACGGCGCGCGGCGTATTCACGACTGTTCCGCAAGACGGTATCCCGATTGCGCGAGCGCCAGGACGCCGATGGCGGTTTCCGCTTCTGGGCGACTTCGGACGAGGCGGTGCCGTTCCACTCGGTGTACGTCACGCACTTCCTCGCCGAAGCTTCGGCTCTGGGCATGGCGGTGCCGGCCGATATGCGCAACCGGGCGCGTGGCTACCTGCAGCGCATCGCCAACGCCTCGGTCGGACAGCCGTCTTCGGCCGAGGACTTGGCGGCGGCACGGACCCGCGCCTACGCGATCTACGTCCTGACCCGTCAGGGCATGGTGACCACCAACTACCTCAATGCGCTCCAAGAGGCCCTTGACCAGGGGTTCGGCGAAGATTGGCGGACCGACATCGCAAGTGCCTACATGGCGGCGAGCCACGCCCTGTTGCGGAACGACGTCCTCGCCCAACGGCTGATCGCCGGCTACCGATTCGGCGAATCATCGCGCCCGGATACGGACTTCGACACCCGCTTGGGGCGTGATGCGCAGTACGTTTTCCTGCTCGCGCGCCACTTCCCGGCGCGCATCGAGCGCTTTGACGGCGAAGCCGTGCGGCGCTTGGTCGAGCCGGTGTTCGACAACCGCTTCAACACGCTGTCCGCGGCCTACACCATCCTGGCGCTCGGGGAACTGCATCGGGCGTTGGAGGAGCAAGGCGTCCTGATGCCGCCAACGATTGCCGCAAGCGGCCCGGATGGCCCGATCGAGTTGGAGGTGACGGACGATGCATTCGCCCGGGCATCGCTGCCGGTGGCGGTGGACCGGGTGGAAATCTCGGGCGCAGACGGCAGCGTCTACTTCTCCGTCGGCCAGTCCGGCTTCGACGTGACGGTGCCATCGGGTCCGCTTGCCGAGGGGATCGAGGTGGACCGCGTCTATCTCGACGCCGAAGGCGAACCGGTCGACCGGGTACGCCTGGGCGACGAACTCACCGTTCGTCTCCGCGTCCGTTCCCAGAAGGGCCCGATCCGCAACGTCGCGGTCACCGATCTGTTGCCGGGCGGGTTCGAGATCGTCACCGAGTCCGTCGGCAAACGCCATGGCCGCTTCTCGAGCGACTACCGGGACGTGCGCGAGGATCGGCTGGTGCTCTACGGTGCCTTCGACGAGACGGTCACCGAGATCCGCTACCGGGTGAAGGCGACCAGTCCGGGCGACTTCGTGGCGCCGGCTGCCCACGCCGCCGCCATGTACCACCGCAACGTACGCGGCCGTTCGGCACCGGGCAGGCTCGTCGTGCAAGGCGCGTGATTCGATCGCGGGCGCTCTGGCTGCTTGGCGCCGTGACGTGCGCGGCGCTGGCTTGGGCGCTTCTGCCGAAGCCGGATCCATACGAGCACGTCTCCTTCTCGACCCTGGTCACGGATCGCGAAGGGCGTCCGCTGAAGCTGGTGCCGGCGAAGGACGGTCGCTACCGCCTGTTCACCGCCCTCGAGGATATTGCCCCGGCAGCGCGGGAAGCGACCCTCTACTACGAAGACCGCCGGTTCTATCGGCACCTCGGGGTCGATCCCGTGGCCTTGGTGCGGGCGGCATGGACGACCTACGTGCGCGGTACCCGCGTCGTGGGCGGGTCCACCATCACCATGCAACTCGCCCGGCTGCGTTTCGATCTCGACACCCGCACGCCGCTTGGCAAGCTCGTGCAATCGGCGCGCGCGCTGCAACTGGAGCGTCACTACAGCAAGGACGAAATTCTCGAGGCGTACCTGAACCTCGCACCCTACGGCGGCAGCATCGAAGGCATCGGCACCGCAAGCCGAGTGTTCTTCGACAAGCCGGCGAGTGCGCTCAGCTTGGGCGAAGCCTTCGCCCTGGTGGTCATTCCCCAGAACCCTACCGTCCGGTTTCCGGGCACCCCGGCTGGTCGCGCGAAGCTGCTCGCCGCACGAGGCCGGTTGCTGGACGCATGGCGGGGGTCGATTGCGGACGTGGACGACGAAACCATCGCCCGTGCCCGGCTCGACCCGACCTTCCGACCGCCCTCCCGTCTGCCGTCGCATGCGCCGCACTTCGTCCGCGACCACGTGGCGCTAACCGGCGCCGGCGAGATTCGTTCCAGTCTCGATCTGGCGCTGCAGGGTTTGCTTGAAGCCCGCATCGGCGAGACTGTCGACCGCCGCCGCCGCGATGGCATCGGCAACACCGCCGCCATGCTGATCGACCACCGGCGCATGGAAGTACTGGCATCCGTGGGCTCGGCGGGCTTTTTCAACGCTGACATTGCCGGCCAGGTGAACGGTGTGCGAGCGCGGCGTTCACCCGGTTCCACCCTCAAGCCGGTGCTCTACGCCTTGGCGCTCGACCAGGGCCTGATTCATCCGATGACGTTGCTGGAGGACGCGCCGCGCCGTTACGCGGCGTACACGCCGGAGAATTTCGACCGCGGCTTTCTCGGGCCGGTGTTCGCCCGGGAGGCGCTTATCCACAGCCGCAACGTGCCGGCCGTCGGCCTGCTCGCGGAACTGGGCGTGGCCCGGTTCCGCGATTGGCTGCAAGAGGCCGGCGTCGATGGCCTTCGGCCCGCCCGGGACTACGGCCTGGCGCTGGCGCTTGGTGGCAGCGAGGTGACCATGGAGGAACTGGTCCGGCTCTACGCGATGCTGGCGGGCGGCGGCGTCTGGCGCGAGCTGACGTCGGTGCCGCGTGCCGCGGCCACGGCACCGCGGTCCGCGTCGGCAGCACCCCGTGCCGCAGGGTCCCCACCCCGTTCGGCGGCGGCAGCCTCGCCAGGCCGGCGTTTGCTGAGCGCGGAAGCCAGCTTCCTGGTGCTCGACATGCTGCGCGATGTACCTCGCCCCGATCCGCCGCATCGCGCGTCGGCGCGTCGCCCCACGGTCGCGTGGAAGACCGGCACGTCGTTCGGCTTCCGCGACGCGTGGAGCATCGGTGTGGTCGGCCGCTACGTGCTCGCGGTGTGGGTCGGCAACTTCGACGGCAGCGCCAATCCCGCCCTGGTCGGACGGGAAGCCGCGGCGCCGCTGTTCTTCGCCATCGCCGACAGCCTGGTTCGGGAAGCCGACGAGCCTTGGTGGGCGGTCGAAGAGCCACTCGCCGCTTCGCCCCACGCGCTCAATCTGCGGCGGGTCGAGGTCTGCGCGACCACCGGCGACCTGCCCGGACCGCATTGTCCGCGAACAACGCGATCCTGGTTCATTCCCGGCGTCTCGCCGATCAAGGTCTCGTCGGTCTACCGTGCGATTCCCATCGACCCGGATACGGGCCTGCGCAGTTGCCGGCCGGAGGCGGACACCCGGGAAGAGGTATACGAATTCTGGCCGTCGAACCTGCGCGCGGTGTTTCGTCGGGCGGGCATCGCCATCCGCCGCCCGCCGCAGTGGGCACCGGCATGCGGCTTGGACGAAACCGCCGACTTGGGCCTTGTGCCGCGCATCCGCTCGCCTCAGCGGACCTTGGTCTACCATGCGCCGCGTCCGGGCAGCGACGCGGCGACGGTGCTCCTGTCCGCGGTCGCGGACGGTGACGCGCGCATGCTGTTCTGGTTCGTCGACGACCGCTTCGTCGCCCGCGCGACGCCAGGGGAGAACGCCTTCTGGGCACCCCGGCCCGGGCGGTACACGGTGCGCGTGGTGGACGACTTGGGGCGTGCTGCCGCAGTGCCGATTCGGGTCGCCGGTACGCCGCGACCCCCGCGCTCCAAGCCAAGGCCCATGGTTTCGGGCTGAGCGGTCGGTCGCGGCTTGTGAACGGCCGCCCCGAGGGCGGGACCGAGCCGGTCCGGCTCAGTCTTCTGAGCCGCCGAGCAGGTGCTGCTTCAGGAACAGCACGGTCACCGCGCTCAAGTAGTCGCGGTTCGACTTCTTGCGGAAGCCGTGGCCCTCGTCCTTGGCAAGGACGTACCAAACGGGAATGCCCTGCTTCTTCAAGGCCGCGACGATCTGCTCCGATTCGCTGGCCGGTACCCGTGGATCGTTCAGTCCCTGGGAAATCAACAGCGGCGTCGTCATCTCGTCGACCCGGTTGAGCGGGGAAATGGACTCCAGGAACGCACGCATGGCGGGATCGCGTTCGTCGCCGTATTCGACCCGGCGGAGATCCTGACGGTAGGGCTGGGTGTTCTCGAGGAAGGTGACGAAGTTGCTGATGCCGACGCGCTCGATACCGGCGCGCAACCGGTCGCCGTAGTGGACCAGCGCGGCCAGCACCATGTAGCCGCCGTAGGAGCCGCCGGTCACGGCCACGCGCCCGGCGTCGAGATCGGGGGTGCCGGCGATCCAGTCGAGGAGCGCCCCGATGTCGCGCACAGAGTCCTCGCGCAGGCGGCCGTTGTCGAGGGTGAGCCAGGTCTTGCCGTAGCCTCGTGAGCCGCGCACGTTGGGATAGACGACGGCGGCGCCGAGTTCGTTGACGTAGTACTGGGCCGTCGGTGAGAAGTAGGGTCGTGCCTGGCCCTCGGGTCCGCCGTGAATGCTGACGATCACCGGATGCGGTCCCGGTCCGGGCGGTCGGTAGACGAACGCGGGGATCCACCGGCCATCGAACGTGGGATAGCGAATCAACTCCGCTTCGACCAATCCTTGCGGGTCGAGCCCGCCGAGTTCGCTCCGTGTCCACCGGGTGAGCAGGCGGGTGTCGAAGTCGATGCTGAACACGTCTGCCGGTGCCGTGGCGTGACGGAGGGTGAAACCGAGACGGGTGTTGTCGGGATGGAAGCGCAGACCGGAGAGGATGCCGCGCGGGACGGGCGGCAAGGCGGTGAAGGCACCGCTGGTGAGGTCCAACGCGACCAGGCGGCCGATGCCGTCCTCGTTCGCCACGTAGGCCAGCCGTTCACGGTTGCGCGATACCGCAAACCCTTCGATGTTCCATGGGGTGTCGTCGGTCAACACCGTGACCTCGCCGGTCTCGGCGTCAAGGCGGTGCAGGCGCATGAACTCCGCGTTCATGTCGGATGTGAGGTAGATGCTATTGCCTTCTCCGTAGCGGACACTGCCGAATGCCGCGGTCACCTCGGGCAGCAGCCGTTTGCGCTCGCCCGTCGATACGTCGATCTCGTAGATGCGCGACTCGTTGACGGAGATGTATCGGGAGACCAGGACGCGGCCTTCGTCCGCCGACCAGTCGTCGATGCTCCAGCCGACGCCGGCGCCCTCCTGGAGAACAATGCGGCGGCCGTTCGGGTACTGGATGTGCAGATCCCAGTCGACGCCGTTGCGCTCGGTCGTGGAATAGCCGAGTAGTCTGCCGCTCGGCGAGAAGGAAACCCCGGAGTAGCGGGACTTGCCGTCGCTCAAGAGCGTCGATTCGCCGGTCGCGTTGTCGTGCCAGAACAACTGGTAGAACTCCGACCCGCCGATGTCCTTGCGGTAGACGAAGCCGTTGCGAGCCGGGTCGGGGTTGACCGTCGCGCCGGCTACCGGCTCTGGAAAGAAGGTCGTTTGCGCTCGCATGCCGAGCGCCGTGTCGACGCGATGGAGTTGGGCGGTGTTGCCGAACCGCGTGGAGATCAGCACGCCGTCTTCGGTCCACCCGAGGAAGCCTGCCGAACGGGTGTTCTGGTAGCGATTGAGGCCGGCGATGACCGACGCCGGCACCTCGGGCACGCCGTCGATGAAAAGGTTGCCGATGGCACGCGTCCCCGGCTGCGGCGGTTCAAGCGGTCCGAGCGGCTGCATTGCCGAACAACCGGCCAGGACGACGAGGCATAGACTCGAACGAAGATTCATCACGCGGATTCTAACGGCCTTCGCGGGCGCTGTTGTGCTCGTGTGCGCATGACCTCGCGGGCACGCCGGAGAAGTCGCTCGCCGTCGCCCCGCCGCGCGGCTAGCCCGCATTTCTCACCAGGGGCCGTGATGATCGCGGAGGATTTTGGCCCCGTGTACACGGGGCCAAAAGACCCGTGCGAGGGTGCCGCGCAAGCGCGGCATAGGCGCGGCCAGCGCAGTCCGCCATCGGCACGATCATCGACATCGCGGTCAAACTAGTGAAACCCAAGAGCTTTTTGACGCCGACAAGCGGCCTGGTGAGAAATGCGGGCTAG
>JAKZRQ010000073.1:0-2910 GCA_047518105.1 Pseudomonadales bacterium
CCCGCACGCAGACCTTGCGGACTTCCTTCGGGTACATCTTGCCGAATCCAACCGTGTGCGCGTGCGCCATCCCGCTGACGTTCGGATGAATGAGGATGTCGTCCGCATCGAGCAGCTTCAGAATCTGACCCTGGGCGGCCAGCAGGCCGCGAATCTCTTCCGCCCCCGACTCCTCGATCCGGATGTCCTGGCCCAAGCTTTTGCGGCAGCGGTCGATCATGTAGCTCAACGAGAGGTCTGCGAGCCCGTCGTGCCAGTAGCCGCCACCGATGTCGCCGTGTACACCTGGAAACCAGATCTCGGTGATCCGTTCCGGATTCGATTCGTCTCGGTTCATCAATGTGGGCTCGAAGGCGATGCGGTCCTCGTCGAGCGATACGATGTGGACTGCCCGTTCAACGCGTTCATCGACGGTGCCATGCTCGAACACGACGTCGCTGCTGATCTTCTCGCCGCGACGGTGGATGCCGTCCATTGCCGCCACGGTGTCGAAGACCCCCAGGAATGCGATCTTCAAGCCCTCGTTTTGCTGAACTGTGATGCTGGCGAACTTCCTCGCCAACGCCGCACCTCGGCTGAAGCCGAACACGACGATGCGGTCTTCCCGCGTGGGCTCTGCTTGCTGCAAATCGCGCGCCGCCTCGTTCAGGATGCGGCGCGCATCCCCCCACCTCGGCGCGAGCGCCTGGTTTACCCACCCCGTGGCTTTGGAGACTAGCCAGCCGACAAGCGGTATGTCTTCGCCGTCCTCCCGCGTACCGATGCCGTTGAAGTAGTAGGTCAACTGCGGATCTCCGGCGACCGTCGTAGTCTGCGTCCAATCCTCCGCCAACCCCCCGCCCATGAGCACATGCAGTTTCAGGACATTGCTGATGCTCTCGTCGTGCTCGAACCCATCGGCGTCGCTCGGTTCGTTCCCGGTGCCGTCAAAGCTGAACACCAGCGTGCGGTTTCTCGGCGCGTTCATACAGGTCTCCCATTCCGTGTGCCGTCTGACGCGATGCGGAACATGCAACCCGATGCCCACGGACGCACGGGGAACATGCAACCCGATGCCCACGGACGCACGGCGCCGGCATCGCCTCTACCGCTGGCTTTCCGACGGACGGCATCATAGGCGCAGGCCGGATGCCAACACCACCAATGCGAATCGCGAGCGGCGTACGCACGGCGCACGAGCCTTCGCGGCCCGAGTCGGTGCACCGACATTCCGCCGGCCGCGGTCCACCGGTCGCGAACGGACGCTCTCGAGCCCAAGCGGACGCGCGCGCCGGCGGCATGGCGCATTGGCGATTCCTCAGGCGTGCCCCAGGTCACGCTACAGGCCGGTTGCTTGTCGAGACTTGCGTCCGCTGTTACGCGGGCTTGCGGTTGAGTGGGCTCAGCAACTCCGCGCCGGTGTCGCAATCCACAATGAGGTTTCTCCAGTACCGTCAATCCCGAGGGCCGCATGCTCCTTCAGCGCTTCGTCCATGAAAGGCTCGGTCCCGTTCGGCGACGAAGGGTCACCGACCCAACAGCTCGTTGATACGCCTCCACGACCAAGAATGCATGCTGTCGGCTCGCGGGGCGTTGCCGGGCTTGCTGCAGGCTTCGTTTCGCCGTCCCGTCAGCAGGAAATAGCACTTCCCCAGTTGGAGCGTGATGGTCATCTCGGCTTCGACGCCTTTGGCCGAGTGTGTGTTCGCGCCGCAGATGAACACGACGAAATCGGACTTGCCGATCCGATTTATCGCGTCGCGCGTCCACTTGCCGTCGATGGCTGCGGGCAGGAAGCAGTCTACTATCCTGTGCGGAGAGTGACGGTTAGCCTGCGCCACGAAACTGCCACGGAGTTCGGCATCGTGATCGAAGTCGAAACTGACGTAGATGCGCCGAACTCCCATGGCGATCCTGCCTCGGACAATGCGTCACTGCCAAACCCGCCCACTCGGCCCGGAAGAGCGCAGCCGGCAAGCGGTTCTCGAGGCAGTCGATGACGGTGAACTTCCCGCGGTTGAGTTGCGCGTAGGACCGGACCAGCGTCTTCCAGGCAACGCAGAGCATGATTGCGGCGAGGGAAATCACCACAACGCCCGTCGCAACCAGAGGGCTTGCCTGGACTTCCTTGGCGATGAGCACGACCAACGTCAGGACGAGCGTGTTCACGGACAGGAAAAACGTGTTTACACCTGCCGTCTTGCCACTAAGCGCTCGGAGGTGTCGACGAAGAGCTTGTACTGCTCCATGAGGATTTCCAATTCGCCCGGATCCAGCGACGTTCGTCCACGGAAAACAACCTCGTCGGGCTTTCTTTCTTCACCTTCGACCATTGCCCGTCCTCGCGGGCGCATGCTTCGCTCGCGGAAAGAGCGAAGCAGCGGTACTCGGCAGCGGTTCTATCGCGTTTCGCGCCAGGATTTCCGGTACGCGTACGGGACGGCCCGTCAGGTTGGCTGCCACGACATGCTTGCCAAGCTCCAGACCGCAGTCGATCTCCCATTTTACCGCCTCGCTTTGGTACGTCGAGGCACCGACCAGACAGATGAATATGGCGGACTGGTGGATCTTCCTGTGGCAATCGTGTTTCCAGTCTTCCTCGTAGCTGTTGACGGCATGGTCCAGGAGCTCGATCTCGGGATGCCGGGTCTCGACCTCGTTTCGAAACGCATCGGCCAACACCTTGTCCTTCGTAGAGAAACTCAAGAAGGCGCGCAAGGGTGGCGACGGGGCCTTCGGTCTGGATTCGTGTGGTTCCACGAGTTCGGAGATGGCTGGGACGCCGTGGACACTGCCACGCGTCCCTCGCCACGTCAACGCGGTGTGCGGACCCAGGACGCCCCACTCCCAGTTTTCGATTTCATCTGGAACTTACCCATGTGTTCCCTACCGACAACACATGCCGTTTCGACGGCATGCTGCGGGGCATCC
>JAKZRQ010000074.1:0-14092 GCA_047518105.1 Pseudomonadales bacterium
GAGAGCCTCCCGCGCGAAGCGCGGGCGGGCGCGGCCAGCGCAGTCCGCCATCGGCACGATCATCGACATCGCGGTCAAACTAGTGAAACCCAAGAGCTTTTTGACGCCGACAAGCGGCCTGGTGAGAAATGCGGGCTAGGCGAACGCCTGGATCAACGCCCGGATGTAGCCGAAGGTGTAGGCCTCTTCGATGCGTCCGTCGCCGGGCACGTGGTCAGGCACCACGATGCCGCCGAAGCCGGTGTCGACGAGCGCGCGCATGACCGAGACCAGATCGACGTAGCCGTTGTCGGGAAACGTCTCGTGGAAACGGGGCAGGGGTGCCGACGTGTTGCGGAAGTGCACCTGGTGAATATGTCCGCTGGAGCCGAATTCGCGGATGGCGGCGGGGATGTCCTCGCCCTTGCCCCCGGGACCGGTCATCTCGGACCAGGTGCCGACGCAGAACAGGATGCCCGCGTGGGTGTCGCCGCCGGCGATGTCGATGGATTGGCGGAACGAATCGGTGCTGCGAAAGATGCGGGCGACGGCCTGATGGTTCACCGGGGGATCATTTGGGTGCAGTTGAAGGCTTACGTCGGCGGCTCGCGCGACCGGCAGCGCGCGCTCCAGGAAATAGCGGTAGTTGGCCCACATGGTGTCGTCGTCGTAGGTTGCCGGGTAGGCGACGGGCAACGCCTGGGCGTCCTCGTCGCGATAGAGACGGGTCACCGCGCCTCTCGAGGTGGTGGTCCCGGTCTGGTAGGCGCCACCGGTGTGCCAAGGGTAGGTCGTATAGCGGATGCCGAGTCGGCCAAGGTCGGTGACGAAGGCATTGAACCGGTCGATGGCACCGTCGCGACCGGGCTGTCCCAGCGTGAATGCCGGTGCCGAGTAGAGATCTTCGAGCATGAGTTCGTGCAGTTCGAAGCCGGCGTCCGTCACCCGGTCGCGAATGGCCCGCATTGTTTCGAAGGTGGCATCGCGGCTCGGCAGGCGCACCGCCATGGTCTCGACGCCCATGGTGCGCAGATAGTCGAAGCGATGCTCGTTGAGGTCTTCTGGACGCTGGTGGCTGATGCCGACTTTCACAGCGCCGCAGTCCTATTCATTCGAGATCGTGATCTCCTTGTCGGTGATGAACTCCAGCAACGCGGGGTGCCCGTCCTTGGTCGCCGCGATCCCACGCTCGATGGCGGAGCGGATGTCTCCCGGGTCGGTGACCCGTTCGCCGTAGCCGCCGAAAGCTTTCGCCATGTCGGCGTAGTGGCCAGAGATGTCGGTCGAGCCGTACTTCTCCTGGGCGACCCGCATGATCGGGATTTCGATGGCCATGGAGAAGTTGTTCATCAGGATCGACAGAATGGGGATGCGCTCCCGTGCCGCGGTTTCGAAGTCCATCCCGGTGAAGCCGATGGCCGCATCGCCCCAGACGTTGATGCAGGTCTTCTCGGGCTCGGCGACCTTGGCGCCCATGGCGAGGCCGAGGCCGTAGCCGAGTTGGGTCGTCTTGCCCCATCCGATGTACGAAAGCGGCGTTGTTGAAACCCAGAACGGCGAAAGCTGGTCGCGCGGACTGCCGGCGTCGTGGGTGATGACGGTGTTGTCGATGTCCACGGCTCGATTCAGTTCGTTCAGCACCCGGTAGGGGTTGATGGGCGCTTCGTTGTTGGTGCGCTTCGCCTCCCACTCGGCCAGCCAGTCGGCCTTGAGCCCCGCAATCCGCTTCTGCACGGCGCCCTTGCGGGCATCGGCCTGGGCGTGGTCCCGATCGGCCATGGCCTCGGTGAGTGCGGCGAGGCTGAGTTTCGCATCGCCGATCAGCGCGTACTCGGCCGGCACGTCCTTGTTGAGGTCCATGGGATCGAGGGTCGCGTGGACGATGGTCTTCCCGCGCGGCATCGGCACGCCGAAACCGGTGAGTGCGAAGCTGCAACCGACGCCGAAGATCACGTCGGCCTCGTTGAGGAACGTCTTGACGGCGCGCGGATTGGCGCGACCGCCGGAACCGAGGGACAGCGGGTGCGTCTCGTTGAACGCGCTTTTGCCTTCGAGGCTGGTGGTCACCGGGATCTGCCACTCCTCGGCGAATGCCTTGAGCTCGTCCCACGCTTGCGCATAGTGCACGCCTTGGCCCGCATAGATGACCGGCCGCTCGGCGTTGGCCAGCACCTCGGCGACGCGGTCTACGTCCGCAGGGTCCGGGCCGACGCGGGTTGCGTAGCTCGGGGTGTGCTCCCAGCCTTCCGGCACGTCTTCGCCGAACACGTCCATTGGAATCTCGATCAACACGGGACCCGGCCGACCGTTGCGCAATTGGAAGAACGCCCGCCGCATGACTTCGGGAATCGCCCGGCCCATGGTCAACGGCTCTGCCCACTTGGTGATGTGACGCATATTCAGCGTCGAATTGAAATTCGGGTAGTAGTGCATCAGCCGCCGGGGATAGCCTGCGGGCAGGACCAGAATCGGTGCCGACTCGGAATAGGCTTGGGCGACGCCGCCGAAGGCGTTCTCGGACCCGGGCCCGTGCTGCATCGTGAACACGCCGATCTTGTTGCCCGACGACAGCCTCGAATAGGCGTCAGCCATATGCAGTCCGATGCGTTCCTGGCGTACGACGATGGTGCGGATGTCCGCCACGGCGGCGGCTTCGATGATGGGGTTGACGGGGTAGGTGAAGATCGTGTCGATCCCCTCCCGCTTCATCGCGTGGGCGATGGCGGCGGCTACTTTCATGGTCCGTGTGATCCTCTGTGGCGTGGGTCTCGTCGCCCCGGCTGGGCGGTCGAAACGGGACACTCTGCGCGAAATCGGGGATCCGTGCAAACCCGGCCGACGGTCGAGGGTTTCAATGCACTGGATTCGCGTTGAACGGAAGCCGGCGTTGCGATACGGTCTGGCCACTGCCTCCCCGGAGCCCACCGTGCCTGCCATCCACGACCGCGGAGGCCTGCCCACCGAGAAACCCATCGACCGCGAATCGCACGAATGGGCCGACTGGGAGCACCTCGCCAACGCCCTGGTGGGCGTTTTGCGTCGTCAAGACCTGTTGAACGTGGACGAGTTGCGGCGCGGCATCGAGGCGATGTCGCCGGAGGAGTACGAGTCCTGCTCCTACTACGAGCGATGGTCCGCCGCCATTGAGTTCTTGCTGGTGGAGAAGGGCGTCCTCACGGTCGATGAGATCGCTGAGGAGGCGAAGAGGGTGGAGTCGCGATGGCGGGGATGAGTCCGTCCCGCGAGGTTTCACTCGCGATTGGCGACATGGTCGCGGTTCGGGCCGATGATCCCGGGCGTCATCACCGGACGCCTTGGTTCGTGAAGGGAAAGATTGGCCGGATCGCTGCGGTCAACGGTCCGTTCTTCAATCCGGAGTCGCGCGCCCATGGCGGGAACGGGTGCCCGCAACGCCTGTTGTACTCGGTGGTGTTCCGCCAGATCGACATCTGGGGTGAACGCTATGGAGAAGACGGCTTGGATTCGCTGTTGGTGGACCTCTACGAACACTGGCTGGAGCCGGTTGCCGAATGAACGACGAGAGCCCGCACCCAGGCACCCAACACCACGTCGAACTTGGCGAGCGGGCAAAACGCGTGGTCGCGATGTACCGGCTGCTGGTGGACAAGAACGTCATCGACGGCGCGGATGTCCGGGAGATGACGGAACTCGTGCGCACCCGTACCCCGGCCGATGGCGCGAAAGTCGTCGCGAAAGCGTGGTTGGATGCCGAGTTCAAGGCGCGCTTGCTGAATGATCCGAGGTCCGCGATCAGTGAACTCGGCTATCGGCTCTCCCACGATGCGGACCTGGCCGTCGTGGAGAACACGGCGCGGCGCCACCATCTCGTGGTGTGCACGCTTTGTTCCTGCTACCCGACGTCTTTGCTCGGGCCACCGCCGGATTGGTACAAGAGCTTTGCCTACCGGCAGCGGGCCGTGGTCGAACCGCGGGCAGTGATGCGGGAGTTCGGCTTGGAACTCGGCGAAGAGGTCCGGGTGCGCGTTGTCGACAGCACGGCGGATCTCCGCTATCTCGTACTGCCGGGTCGCCCCGATGGAACCGAAGGCATGACGCATGACGAATTGGCCAAGCTGGTCACGCGCGACAGCATGATCGGCGTCGGCCAAGCCCGCCCGCGCCGGTAGGTTGTGTGGAAAGGCCCGGTCCTGCGCCGGCCACTGAAGTCACATCCGCGGGATCACCTGATCCGTCAATAGCACGAACGTCTCGTGGCTCAAGATGGACGCCAGCAGGTAGTCGAGCGGGATTTCTTCTTCCAGGCGCTTGAGTTCGTCCACCACCTTGGCCGGCGAGCCGTGCACGATGATCTCGTCGACGTAGCGCTCGATGCGCTCTTCCTTGGAAGCGGCCTCGCGCGTTCCGGCATAGGACTCCACCGTCCATCTGGCGCCTTCCCGGGCGACGGCTTCCGCCGCCGCGTCGGTGGGCGCGATGGCGAGCAACCGGGCCATGGGGATGTCGGGCTGGCCGACCGAACCCGGTGCGGCGAGGCCGGCGCGATACTGCGCGTACTTGCGCGCGATCTCGACGTGGCTCGAATGGGGATCCATCAGGATGGCATGGCCCTGGCCCGCCGCCCAGTCGATGGCGTCCGGCGAACTTGCGGCGATCCAGGTCGGCAGGGGATCCTGCAATGGCTTGGGCAGCACTTCGACATCGCGGAAGGTATGAAATCGCCCTTCGTAGGTCAGGCGGTCGCTTCGCCACGCACTCTGCACGATGTGGACGGTCTCGCGGAACCGCGCATGGGAGTCGTCGCCATGGACGCCGAACGCACGCATCTCGGTGGCGTCGAATCCGCGTCCAGCGCCCCAGTTGACTCGTCCGCCGGAGAGGTTGTCGAGCAGTGCGACCTCCTCCGCCAGCCGGAGCGGATGATAGAACGCTGCCAGGCTGACGCCGGTGCCGATGCGCAGATTGCGGGTCAGGTTTGCCACGTGCATGCCCATGATGTGCACGGAAGGGCAGACGCTGTAGGTGGAAAAGTGGTGTTCGGCCAGCCAGACGGCATCGTACCCGGCGCCATCCATGATGCGGATGCGATCCATTGCGCGATCGTAGACGGTTCGCAACGGCACACGGCGACCGGGCCAACTGAAGAACTGTAGGACGCCAAATTTCATGATCAGAAGAGTCTGTCCGACGACCCCGACCTGCGGCAAGTCCCATGCGACTTGCGTTCAGCCCAAAGGAACCCGGCAGGCGTCTTCTCGGGGACGGCGCCAGCCACGCCGCCGGCGAGGGCACCCATCTCTATCCCTGCTAGCCCGCATTTCTCACCAGGGGCCGTGATGATCGCGGAGGATTTTGGCCCCGTGTACACGGCCCGTGTGTACACGGCCCGTGTGTACACGGCCCGTGTGTACACGGGGCCAAAAGACCAGCGAGGGCACGGCCAGCGCAGTCTGCAACCGGCACGATCATTGGCATCGCGGTCAACTTCTTGAAACCATGAGCTCTTTTGACGCCGAGAAGCGGCCTGGTGAGAAATGCGGGCTAGACTGCGGTCAGCCAAGAGCAACGGCAGGCAAGAACGCCAAGGTACTTGAGCAGGAACGCCCGCCGCTCGGCTTTCGCCGTCTCGAGTCGGGACGAATCGGCATCACGGTTCCTGCTCGGCCAAGCGGATCCAAGCATCGCGTGTTCCGCCGGGGACCTATTCGCTCGGCAGCCTAGATTTCAGCGGAGGTCCGCGCCAGCATCGCCAAATTGGGGAACCTCGGCGCCGAGCCGCCGGGCGGCGTCGTAGAGGAGGCGCCACTGGGTGATGGAGGGGCGGTTGTACCGCGGGGCCGCCGGGTCGCCGGGCGGCACGGGCAAGGCGTCCAGCCAGGCGAATGCGGCGGGGTCCACGGAGCGGCACATGTGGGTTTCCCAATACACTCGGACCCTATTGACGTGTTCATCTTCGACTACGCGATAGTAGTGCTCTTGGGTGTAGGAGTGCTCGACCGCCATCCGGTCGACCCTGTCGATCCTCATGTCGGCGAGCTTCGTCCAGTCCGTGTGAAGCCGCTCGATGCACTTGTGCTGCAGATCCGCGAGACGGACCATGTCGTCAGCGGCGCACGCCTCGCGCAGTTCGGGCCGGAGCTCGCCGCGCCACCGCGGCCATTCCCGCCAAGACGTCTTCTGCGGGTCTGCCGCGTGAGGGCGGCACTCCGGGTTGTCGAAAGCCGCGCCCACCGCGTGCCGGGTAGCCAGGGGGTTGTCGAGGACGCGACCCCAGTCGTCGGTCAGGAAAAACCGGTTGAGGGCCGTTTCACAGGACTCGTGGAGCGTGTACCACGAGGAGGGATGGGGTGGCCAGGGGCAATGGCGCCGGGCGACCTCGACGAGCTGATCAAGCGTCGCCTGGTCGCGCCAATCGAGGTTCAGTTCGGGCACGCCGCCGCCGGCGCCGTCCTCGGCTGGCGTGGCGGCTTCGGGCGGGGGAGGAACGGCCGGCAAGCGGGGCACGAGAATCGCCGTCTCGGACTGCGGTGGTGTGACCGGCGGCTGCGTCGTTGCAGGGGCGGGCCAGAACGACCAAGCCACCGCGCCAAGGGCTGCGACGGAAAAGACCAGCAGGCAAAGACGGGCTGTCGCCGTCATTCACGAATCTCCCGGGCACCCGATGAGTGCGTGCCGCGCGGGGTCGTAATCGGGGTCGAGAGGCGAGAGCCTTCCGATTTGGCGGCGGTACTCATCGAACGTCTTGGCAATTGTTAACGCTTCTTCCTCTATTTCCGTGGACGCATTGAAGCCAGGATGCGTCCACGGCGGACAGCCGTACCGTCGGTGGTGTTCGACGTGGATGAACTCGTGCATCAGCGTCGTCATCAAAACGGTCCTGTAGGAGCCTTGATAGTCGACAGCGGCTTTCTCAACTTTCTTTTTGTCGACCTCCATGTAATTGGCCTCGCAATAATACCTGCTCCCTTTGCTCTCCTCCCTTATGTCATGGAATACGATTCGGACTGTATCGCGTAGGCGGGTAGTGGCACTGGTGCTGGGGTGGAGCATGCATCGCATGGCGTCGTCGATCGCTTCTTTCAATTCCTCAGGGCGGTTGGGATCGGCGACGTCTTCGCCCCCTGCCTGTGCGGACCAATGCAACACCCGTTCGGGGTAGCTATGAAGAGCTCCCAAATCCTCCAACGTGTCCCATTCCAGCCATTCAATGCCTTCCTCCGCCTCCGGTGGGCGTTGTCCAGTTACCACCACCTCTGGAACGATGTGGCAATCGCGCGCTTCTTCCCAGAACTCACCTTCGTATTCCGCAGTCAAACCGTTGTGCTGGAAGAAATATACGCACAACCCATGGCATCGCTCGAGGTCCTCGAGATCCTTACAGGCTTCTTGCGCCTCCTCCAGAGAGTCGGTCGCGGCCGACACTCCCAACAAACTGACCGCGAACACCAACCCGACCCTATATCCCCGCGCCTCAGGCTCCTACTTCGACCTTACGGAGGGAGGCTCCACCACGAGGATGTGTTCGTGTCAAGGACGATCCGCACGGGCGTCCATCTGGCGGGCCGGGGAGACGCGGTACTCGCCGCGGCCCCGCCACGATCTTCGAACTCAACGTCGAGAGCTATCGCCGGCGTACCACCTGGCGCCGCAACACGGCGGCAGCCACACACCGCGGTCACGTTCGCCACCCGTGCATCAACCCAAGCGCCGCGACGTATCGCGGTAGGGACCTCGGTTGCCCGAGGCCCCCCGCACAGATCCGGACGTGCCCGTTAAGGCATCCGGCTCCTACCTTCGGTGGTTGACGCCAAAACGTTGGTTCGGCCAAGGGTGGACGATGCGGACCTTGGGTCAGAGCGCGTCGCACAGGGCTTCGAGGCGTCCCCACCGGTAGCGGTCCTTTTGGGAGCGTCGCCGAAGGATTCGCAGCCACACGCGTTTCAACCGTTCGGCGAAACGGCGCAGGTACCGGTAGCTGGTCGGAACCGCATAGTAGTTCAGCCAGCCGTTCAGCACCCGTCCGAGCCACCGGCACGTCGCCTTGACGTCGTCGTGGCGGCGCCGCCGAAGTTCGTCCGCAAGCCGCTGCAAGGTTCGGTTCATCCGCTTCGCGACGGGCTTGCGGCCCAGCCCGAAGCGCCCGTTCCTCGCCGTGCGGCAATAGTGCGTGAAGCCCAGGAAGTCGAACGTCTCCGGTCGCCCCAGCCCGCGCGCCCGGCGGGTTGCTTCCGCATGCCTGCCGAACTCGATGAGCCGGGTCTTCTTCGGGTGCAGTTCCAGTTCGAACCGGGCAAGCCGGTCCTTCAGGTCCCCCATGAATCGCTCCGCGTCCTCCTTGTGCTCGAATCCGACCACGAAGTCGTCGGCGTAGCGCACCATGATCATCCGGCCCCCGGCGTGTCGGCGTCGCCAGTGCCCGTGGACCCACAGATCGAGCACGTAGTGCAGGAACACGTTCGCCAGAACGGGTGAGACCACCGCGCCCTGGGACGTGCCCCGCGTCGTGTCCGTCCATCGGCCCTCGTGCATGACGCCGGCCCGCAGCCATTTGCCGATCAGCCGGACCACCCGGCGGTCGCCGATGCGATGCTCCAGGAACCGGATCAGCCAATCCCGCGGGATCGCGTCGAAGAAGCCGCGTATGTCCGCGTCGACGATCCAGTTCACCTTCAGCCGGTCGATCCCGTAGGCCAGGGCGTCGAGCGCGTCGTGCGCCCCCCGCCCCGGCCGGAACCCGTAGCTGAAGCCAAGGAAAGCCGCCTCGTAGACGGGCGTCAGGAGCACGTCGACCACCGCCTTCTGGACGATCTTGTCCTCCAGCGCGGCGATCCCGAGCGGGCGTGTGCCCCCGTCGAGCTTGGGCATCTCCACCCGCCGGACCGGCGTCGCCCGGTAGGCGCCGGACTGTACGCGCCGGTGCAGATCGGGCAATCGCCCGCTCAGCCCCTGTCCGTACTCGCGCCAGGTCACGCCGTCAACTCCGGGGGCCGCATCGCGCCGCAGCGCAAGGTATGCCTCGTGGAGAGCCCTTGGCGTGACGTGGTGCATCAGCGCCGTCAACCGCTCCTGCGGCTTCCTCTTGACGAATTGCCGTATCCGTTCGACCGACTTGGACGCGGGCGCCCAGCACTGCGTCTGGTCCGCGCGTCGTTCTCCCGGATTCCCGTTGGTCCCGGCCCTTCGCTCCACCCGCTCCTCCGCGGCTCGCGCCGCCTCGTTCGCAGGCTTCGTCGCTACTACGCCCGGGTCTGACTTCTCCACGCCGTGCATCACCGGTGTCGGATCACCTCCTTTCCGATGCGGTCCCGGGCACCACCGGGACAGCGCAGAGACCTCTCAGGTCCCGACGGAGGACGTACGTGCGTACCTGGGTTCTCAGACGCCGCGAAGCCCGGTCGTGCCTCGCCAGCGCGGCACGACCGGTGTTGTCTTCGGCCATGAGAACAGCCTCGACGCTCCGGACCATATCTGTTTCGACGCTCAATAGCCCCGCCCACACGCGCCGCTACCGACGCTTCACCGACACCCTCGCGAGTGCCGATGCACGGCTCGCGGAGAAACGTGGATCGGCTCATCCTTCGTTCCAGAGGACTCTCACCTCCTGTCCTGCCGTCAGTTAGCCTGACGCACTCTCATCCTGATTGACGCGCTCCACAAGGCGTCCTCCCGCGAACATGCCACGGCGGATAGCTGACATCCCGCCGATCCGTTATAAGATCGACCCTGCTAGACTGAACTTCCAGAGTTCGACTTGCTAACCGGCGAACCGACGCCAAGCCCTTGTTTGTATTGGATGGGGGGCGTGGATGAGCGGCAATTAACCCCAATCATAAACAACTTCATCACAATCCCTCGGAAGTTATTCACACGATATCCCCCGCACCTTGCGTCTAATTCATCGAAATCAACCGCAAGACGGGTTGCGTGCCGGGTCCATTGGAGTAAATTCCTAAGCACGGACTTGGATACGGCGCATCCCAATCAATGCTTCGGCGGCGAACGGGAGGCAAGCCGGACCAAGATCCGAAGCCCTTCAGCCAAAGGGCACCCGGGGCCTCCACGGCATGGAGGCTCAAGGGAGAGGCGGCAGCCGGGAAGCGATGGCGAGCAATCGGCAGCGTGGTACCGGAAGCCGGGGCAAGCCGGCCTCGAGTCGGCGGGCAGCGGTGGACGCCTCCTCCGAACCTCGTGACGCAGACGCGTCTGCACGTTGCGGGGCGACGTAGAAAGGCGTCGTTAAACAACGACTTATAAGTTGGCTGTGCTCCGCCCACTGACGGGTGAGCGAAGAGGCAGCGAAGAAGGGCCACTATCGGGGGGAACCCAGATCCTGACCTTGACTCGGAAGCCCCGTCGCAAGACGGGGCTTCTTTTTTTGGCCATCACCCGACCCGTCGCAGCCCTTCCAAGAACGAACGTGCGCGACGCCTGTGCCCGACTCCGGCGCAATCTACGCTTCCAGCGTGGCCTGCGTGGCCCGCGTTGGGGTTCCCTGGGTTCAGGCGGAGCGATCAGCGGCGATGCGTAGGTTATGATCGCCCATCCGGCGAGAAACAGGACGCGGTCGCGAATGAGGAACGCCATACGGTCGGCCCTGCAGGCCTCCCTGTGCATGGCAATGGTGGCTGCGGCCCACGCGGCGATGGCAAGTCCTGACTTCCTGGTTCCGGCAATGCAGTACGGCGCGACCGACTGCGGCTTGCGCCGGGGCTGCTGGTGACCAGGCAGTTGATCTTCCATGGCGACTGCGGTTCGCGGTCGACGTCCCTGCGTGCCCTCGACAAGGCGACCGGCGCCTTGGTGTGGGAGCATCCCGTCGCCGGCGTGCACCTGTCGGCACCGCCGATGACCTACCTGGCCGGTGGGTGCCAGTTCGTTGTGGTCGCCACCGGCGCAGGGGTCCAGCCAGCGCGCCTCACCGCGTTTCGACTGCCCTGAGAACGAGCGACAAGGGTGCAAGCGGTCGCGGATTTCCAGGTCTTCGCGGACTATCGTCCGGCGGGCGATCAACCCGCTGCCATCGCCGGGTTGGTCGATGGCCTCGAGTGCGGCCTCGCCCAACAGACGCTGCTCGGCGTCACCGGCTCCGGCAAGACCTTCGCCGTCGCCAAGGTCATCGAAGAGGTGCAGCGGCCAACCCTGGTGCTCGCGCCCAACAAGACCCTGGCGGCCCAACTCTACGGCGAATTCCGGGAGTTCTTCCCGCGCAACGCGGTGGAGTACTTCGTCTCCTACTACGACTACTACCAGCCCGAGGCCTACGTTCCGGCATCCGACACGTACATCGAGAAAGACTCCTCGGTCAACGCGCACATCGAGCAGATGCGCCTGTCGGCGACCAAGGCGCTGCTGGAACGGCGCGACACGGTGATCGTCGCCTCGGTGTCGGCGATCTATGGCCTGGGCGATCCCCAGTCCTACCTGCGCATGGTGCTGCATCTGGACCGCGGCGACCGGGTCGGCCAGCGCTACCTGATCCAGCGCCTGGCCGAGCTGCAATACACCCGCAACGACATGGCGTTCCAGCGGGGAACCTACCGGGTGCGCGGCGACGTCATCGATGTCTTCCCCGCCGAATCGGAAAGGGAAGCGGTGCGCGTGGAACTGTTCGACGACGAGATCGAGAACATCTCCACCTTCGACCCGTTGACCGGCGAGATCCTGGCCCGGGTGCCGCGTTTCACCGTGTTCCCCAAGACCCACTACGTCACCCCGAGGGAACGCATCCTGGCGGTCATGGACGAGATCCGCGAAGAACTCGCCGATCGCCTCAAAGTCCTGAAGGACGCGAACAAACTCGTGGAGGCGCAACGTTTGGAGCAGCGCACGCGCTTCGATCTCGAGATGATCAAGGAACTCGGCTATTGCAGCGGTATCGAGAACTACTCGCGCTACCTGTCGGGACGCCAGCCGGGCGAGCCGCCGCCAACGCTGTTCGACTATCTGCCCAAGGACGCCCTCCTGATCGTGGACGAATCCCATGTCACGATTCCGCAGATCGGCGGCATGTACAAGGGCGACCGTTCGCGCAAGGAGACACTGGTCGAATACGGCTTCCGGCTACCGTCGGCGCTCGACAACCGCCCGCTCCGGTTCGACGAGTGGGAGGCGCTTGCGCCGCAGATGGTCTTTGTGTCCGCGACCCCGGGCGCCTATGAAGGAGAGCGCGCGGGCAAGGTCATCGAGCAAGTGGTCCGCCCGACCGGGTTGGTCGATCCCCAGGTCGAGGTGCGGCCCGCGTCGACGCAGGTGGACGATCTGTTCGAGCAGATCGGGCACACCGTCGCGCTCGGCGAAAGGGTGCTGGTGACGACCTTGACCAAGCGCATGGCCGAGGATCTCACCGAGTACCTGGACGAGCACGGCGCGCGGGTGCGCTACCTTCATTCCGATATCGATACCGTCGAACGCATGGAGATCATTCGCGATCTCCGCCTTGGCAAGTTCGACGTGCTGGTCGGCATCAATCTGCTGCGCGAGGGCCTCGACATGCCGGAGGTGTCGCTGGTGGCGATCCTGGATGCCGACAAGGAAGGCTTCCTGCGCTCCGAGCGTTCACTGATCCAGACCATTGGCCGCGCGGCGCGCAACATCAACGGTCGGGCGATCCTCTACGCGGACGTGATGACCGGCTCCATGCGAAGGGCCATCGACGAAACCAATCGCCGCCGCGACCGGCAGATCGCGTTCAACAAGAGACACGGCATCGTGCCCCGCAGCGTGGAGAAGGCGGTCTACGACGTCATGGAAGGTGCGCGCACGTCACCGGGAGCGGCGCGACGCGGTCGCACGCGCCCGGATGCGAAGGGTCGTGCCGGTCCGCAACGCACACAGCGAAATGTGGACACCGATCCGAAGACGCTTGGCAAGCTGCTTGGTGAATTGGAAAACAAGATGTACGACCACGCCAAGAACTTGGAATTCGAGGAAGCCGCTCGGGTTCGCGACGAAATCCAGGAGTTGCGCTCGGCGTACCTGGTGTCCTGATTCGCAATTTGTCTCGCTGGATCAAACGCCGGCGAGTTGCCCGGCGCGGCACGCCGGTGTCATGAACCGCAGCACATCGGGGTATCCTTGGAAGACGCGCCAACTCCGGTGGAGTCGGCGACAGGAGGCCCAAGCCCGGGCGCAACCGTCGAGGAGCAAGGACAACGATGCAGATCATCTCCCTGGGCAAGGGGTTCGTTGCCGATGTGGCGGACGTGGACGTCGGCAACATCGACGCGACGGGATTCGAAGCGATCCGGGCCGCGTGGATGCGCTATCCGATCCTGCGGTTTCGCGACCAAGTTCTCGACGATGCCGACTTGCAGGCGTTCAGCCGTGGTTTCGGCCCATTGGAATACGCCCCAATGGGCAGGATCACCGACGAGGAGCGCGCCAAGCTGCCCAATCCCTACGTCGCGACCATCTCCAACATCGTGATGGATGGCGAGCCCATCGGTGGTCTGGGTGCGGCTGAGGCGGCATGGCATACGGATATGTCCTATATCGAAGACCCGCCGGCGGCGAGTATTCTGTACGCGGTGGAGGCGCCGGAGGAAGGCGGCGATACGTATTTCTGCGACATGGTGGCCGCCCTGCGGGCGCTGCCGCCGGCGCTGGCGGCGCGTGCGCGCTCGGTCCACGTCAAGCACGATGCCGCCCACGACAGCGTGGGCAAGCTGCGCCCAGGACACCGGCATGCGACGAACCCGCGCGCCGCGCCCGGAGCGGTTCATCCGATGGTGCGCCGACACCCCGAAAACCGCAGCGAAGCGCTGTTTCTGGGTCGTCGCCAAGACGCCCACGTCGAGGGCTTGTCGTTGGCGGATAGCGAAGCCCTGCTCGATGCCATCTGGCAGTACGTGGCATTGCCAGGCACCACCTGGACGCAACAGTGGCGGGTTGGCGACCTGATGATCTGGGACAACCGCAGCGTCATGCACCGGCGCGCAGCGTTCGATCCGTCGAGCCGACGCCTAATGCGGCGCACCCAAGTACGCTCCGTCGCCTAGTGGTCGAACACCCTTGAAATGACGTGTCAGCGCGTCCACAGGCGTCCAGTCCGCTAGGCGGCACCTTGAAGGCATATCGGGCATACGTCAAAAGGTGCCAACAACGCGGATGGGCGTTTGTGGGCGCGCCCTTCGGG
>JAKZRQ010000075.1:0-13235 GCA_047518105.1 Pseudomonadales bacterium
GGTGTCCCCTGCTCGGGTGGGTGTCCCCTGCTCGGGTGGGTGTCCCTGCTCGGGTGGGTGTCCCTGCTCGGGTGGGTGTCCCTGCTCGGGTGGGTGTCCCTGCTCGGGTGGGTGTCCCCTGCTCGGTTGGGTGTCCCCTGCTCGGGTGGGTGTCCCCTGCTCGGGTGCCCTGTGCTTGGGTGGGTGTCCCCCTGCTCGGGTGCCTGCTCGGGTGCCCTGTGCTTGGGTGGGTGTCCCCCTGCTCGGGTGGGTGTCCCCTGCTCGGGTGGGTGTCCCCTGCTCGGGTGGGTGTCCCTGCTCGCGTTGGGTGGGTGTCCCCGTTGTCGTCCCCGTTGCCGCCCGCTCGCTGCCGTAGCGCCGGACGACGGCGAGAGCGCAGATCAAGCCGACCGCAGGGGTTGCCGCCACAGCCACGAGTACCAAGAGCCGGTCGACGCTCTTGCCCTACCCGGCCAGGCCCACAGCGGTCAGCAGTTCTCCCAGATGGCGATCATGCCTCGCCGCACGTCGCAGGTCAGACACCGTGGAGCGCCGGATCAGATCGTCCTTTCGCGGCGGTTTTCTGTACTCGGTCCAGACCTTTCTGAGCGCCTGTTCCGAAACCCCCGCAGGGACGAACCGTTGCTCCTGGCCCTTGTGGAGCCGCAGCAGCACGCCTTCAAGATCGGGCAACTGAAGGACAATCTGGATATTCGACCTACTCGCGACCGCGAAAGCGTCCCGGCCTGTTTGACGGTCTTGATCGATGCGGTCCTGATCCAGCAGCACGAGTCTGCGCGAGAACTCGCGCTCGGAGCTGTTCATCCTCACGTACCGGTTCATCTCCTCCACCACAGACAGCGAATCGCCTCCGTTCCCCGGCCATACCTTCAGGTGGACATCCAAATTCGCTTCATCGCAGCAATGCTGGACAAATCGGACGAACGCTCTCTCGCTGGTACCCTCAGTTCCCACCAGAATTGCGCGTCTGCGCCGAAACCTCCCGGAAGCGCGCTTTGCGCGGGCGAGGCGAATCACCATCGCGCTCAGCCGATGTTGGGGACGCCACCGATCACGCCGGCGCGGTACTTGGAATAGAGCCGGGCGTCCCGCCGCAAGCCTTCAACCTCCTGCGCCCCGTGGATCCGGGTGGCCCCACAGCGACTCTTCTCAACGATGTAGAGTTCTTCCTTCTCCATATTGTCCAAGAGGCCCACGTTGTGCGACGTGAGGAGCAACTGGGCACCCAGGGGATTGCGTTCACGCGACCGGAACCAATGCATCAATTCCTCCACGATGTCCACGTGGAGGTCCGCGTCGATCTCGTCGAACACCGCCACGCCCGCCTGGTCGAGCGCGAGATTGATCTGCGGCAGAAGGTGCAGCAGGCGGTTCGTTCCGCGCGACTCAAATCCGATAGGGATCGGCGCGTCGACGCCCGCATGGTCGAACCAGAAGGTCTTGCCCGCAACGCCTTCCTTGATCTCGACATCCCGGATTCCAAGATCGCTGCATTGGATGTCATTCCGCATGCGGTCCATCAATCCCGGATACATGTCGAGCATGGTGACCAACTGATCCGTGCCGAGGTTACCCCTCACGTCCAGATTCGTCGAATGCAGGTAGCATCGGAAGCGTTCGGCAATGAGGCCCGCCAGCGGCACGTTGAGCGCGTCCAGCGTCGATATCACAGACGCGTCTGGACGAACCGCCCGCAACCGGTCATCCCGTCCCCGGAGACCGAACTCGGGTCCGGCGTAGATCCGCTCCGCGGACTCGCAGCGCTCCATCAGCCGGCGAGGACGCCCCTTCGGGAAGTGAAACAGCGCTTCACGGCGGACAGAGACATCATTGATCGCAAGGTCCTCGAGCCGGTGACCATCGGCCTCGCACCCCACGCGTTCGACTTCCAGCACGTACCGAAACGCGGTCGGCGTTTCACCCGGTGCCAGCCAGTCCGCTTCTAGATCGACACAGAACCGGCTCGGGCGACCAACGCATTCGCTCGACATGAAGGGCAACACCGACCCGATCGGCTTCTGGTCGCCGAGATCGGCGGATGCAATCTGGAACATCTTGGCCAGAGCCGACAAAACCGTTGTCTTGCCGGATCCGTTGGGGCCCATCAGCACCACCACAGCCGGGAGCCGGACGCCGGGACGTGCCTGGCTTTTCCGAAAGCATGTGAGATCCGGTGCGGTACCGGGGATGCGCAGGTCGAGAACGATCTCCTCCCGCACTGAGAGATAGTTAGCCACGGAGAAAGCGTGTATCAAACCTCTACCTCAACGTACTTTCGTCATCATGATGGATTACCCTATCAGTTTCGATGGGTACTCGCAATGCTGGTCCCTCCGGGCCTGTTTGACGGGTTCATATTGCAGGGAGCATGAAGCGGGGCGGATCATCCCCCCATAAGATTTTCGGTGTTGCCCAACACCGGGCCACGTGCCGTCACTGGGTGCTTTGCGCTACAGCGCTGACTCCCGGGTGCGCGGCCCTGGGTGGTGAACCCTGTCCTCGGGTGGGTGTCCCCTGCTCGGTTCCTGCTTGCTTGGGTGGGTGTTCCCTGTGCTTGGGTGGGTGTCCCCTGTGCTTGGGTGGGTGTCCCCTGTGCTTGGGTGCCTGTGCTTGGGTGGGTGTCCCCTGTCCTTGGGTGGGTGTTCCCTGTGCTTGGGTGGGTGTTCCCTGTGCTTGGGTGGGTGTCCCCTGCTCGGGTGGGTGTCCCCTGTCCTTCCGCCCGGGTGGGTGTCCCCTGTCCTTCCGCCGGTGCCTGTCCTTCCGTGCCTGTCCTTCCGTGCCGCCACCGGCCTGCGCGGTAGTGGGCGTCCCCGGCGTTGTCCCGCGTTGTCCCGTTAGACCAGCAGGCGCTCGCTGCCGTAGCGCCGGACGACGGCGAGGCAGCAGATCAGGCCGACGGCAAGGGTTGCCGCCGCGGACACGAGCACCAGGAGCGGATCGACCCCCTCGCCTTTCACAAGTTCCGTTACCAGCAGGTGCTGGGACAGGCTCGGCACGAGCATGGATTGCATCGACGCCTGGATCGGGTTCAGCACGACCAGCACGATGGGGAGCGTCGGGGCCACCATGGCCAGCCCCGTGTAGGTCTGCGCTTCGCGAAAGGACTTGGTATAGGAAGCGACGATCGACATCACCCCGGCGCCGAGCACGCCGAACGGCAGCATGACGATGTAGATGCCCGCGCACACCGCCGGCGTCAGGTTGGCGGTCATGCCGATCCTGGCCAGGGGCAGGAAGCGCACCGCCACCGCGAACGCCACGACGGCCACCGCGAGCGACACCGCCATGAAGAAGAAGGTTGCGCCCAGTTTGCCCCAGACCACGCTGGCGCGGGACACCGGGAGGGTGAGCAACGGCTCCAGCGATCCGCGCTCGCGCTCGCCGGCGGTGGTGTCGATGGCCACCTGGGTGCCGCCGAGCAGGGTCGCGAACAGCAGGAAGTAGGTCATCATGCCGAGCAGGAGAATGGCGCGCCCGGACGGGGTCGAGACATCCTCGGTCAGCACCGCGATGGGACGCGCCACCGTGGGATCGATGCCCCGCAACTGCAACCGGTGGGCGCCGATGAGGGCGCCGTACTCGGCGAGCGCGGAGCGCAGTCGGGAGACCGCTGGCCCGGCGGTGTTGTTGGACCTATCGGTCACGATCCACAGCCGGGCCGGCGAGCCGTCGCGAAGGGCCGCGCCGAATCCGGCGTCCACCACCAGGCCGACGTCGGTGTCGCCGCGCCGTACCGACTCGCGCAGGGCATCGGGATCGGCGAAACGCTCGTGGTCCACGTCGACCAGGCGCCGGTGCAGGTGCGCCATGAGGTTCTTCGCCTCGGTGCCGCCCACCACAGGCACCTCGATGGACTGTTCGGCCTCGTCGAGTTGCAGGCTGACGGCGTAGTTGGTGATGACGGCGAACAGGATGGGGCCGAACATCGGGCCGAACAGCAGCGCCGTGACCATGGAGCGCTTGTCGCGCATGCCTTCGACGACTTCCTTGCGGAAAACGGTCCCGATTCCGACCACAGTCAAACCGCCTCTGCCACGTCCACGGGAACTTGCGCCATGCCTTCGGTCAGGCCGACCGATCGGGCGGTTCGCCCTGGGGATCGCGGGGCGAGTCCGAGGCGGTGGCGTCCACGGCGCGGACGAAAGCGTCCTCGAGGTCGTCGCAGCCGGTGGTGGCGCGGATTTCATCCGTGGTGCCGTCCACGGCCACCGTGCCCGCAGCGACGATGACGATGTGATCGCATAACGCCGCCACTTCCTGCATCACGTGGCTGGAGAACAGCACGCAGCAGCCGGCATCGCGGCGCCTGCGGATGACGTCGCGCAACGCCCGGGTCGCCATCACGTCGAGGCCGTTGGTGGGCTCGTCCAGGATCAGGGTGTCGGGATCGTGCACCAGGGCCCGCGCCAAGGCCACGCGGATGCGCTGGCCTTGGGAAAAACCCTTGGCGCGGCGGTCGGCAATGTCCTCGATGCTCAAGCCAGCGATCACGCGTTCCACCGCAGTCGCAACGTCCGCCCGCCCCAAACCCTGCAAGGCGGCGTAGTAGGCGATGTTCTCCCGGGCGGTGAGGTTCGCGTACAGGTTGGAGTTGTGCGGCAGCACGCCGATGCGGTTGCGGACCGAAACCGGATCCGCGCCGACGTCGACGCCGCCGACGCGGGCCGTGCCGGCGTCCGCCTGCAACACCGTGCACAGGATGCGCAGCGTGGTGGACTTGCCAGCACCGTTGGGGCCCAAGAGGCCGGTGATGCAACCGTCCGCCGCGGCGAAGCTGACACCGCGCAGCGCTTCGACTTTGCCGAATCTCTTGGCGAGGCCCTCGACTTCGATCATGGCGACGGACCCAAGGGCGAGGTGAACAGCGGGAACGGTCCGACGCGCTCGACGCAGGCCAGGTCGAGCGCGCCCGGGTCGGCGGCGTCCACGAAATCGGCCATCAACCGTTGCGCGCAGCGCACCATCAACATGCCGTGGCCCTGGCCCGGGCCGACCACGTGGACGCTGTTGGTCATCCTGGCGGCGGAGCGCCGCGCGTACTCGGGCGGGGTGATCGGATCGAGTTCGCCGCTCAACAGGAGCACCGGGAGATCGGTGGCGAGCGGTTCCCGGAGATCGCTGTCCATGGTTCCGCGCGGCCACTTGTCGCAGATGCGGTCGAGAACTTCGACGAATGCGGTCCCCATGTAGGTGTCCGCCTGCGCCGCCATGTCCAAATCCCCCACGTACGGCGCATCCTCCGTGCAGACCACGGCGTAGTTCAGGCCGATGGCAATGTCCTTGACGCCAGCCTCCAGAAACAGCGCCTGCGAAGCCAACGCCCGGTAGTCGCCAGCGTAGGCGGACTCCACCAGAACGGGCAGCACGCTCGCTGTCTGCGGCGAGTAGACGAGTAGGCGGACCACCGCCACCATCGCCAGTCGATCCAGCGTGACCTCGGTGGCCTCACCGGTGCGCGGATGGTCGATGGTGACCGCCACGGGCGCCTGGTCGAGGCGGTCGAGCAACGCGTAGAACCGCTCGCGCAGTTCCGGGAACGCCGCGTGACACGGATCGTCCGTCGCGCAACGTTGGAAAAGCGCGTCCAAGGCCGCCTGGCTGGCGATGGCCACTTCCGGTCCGAGGGCGACATCCGGCGGCAATACGCCATCCAGGATGACGCTGCGGGTCCGCGCGGGAAAGCGCCGCAGGTAGTGCTGGGCAACGCGTGTGCCGTAGGAGATGCCGTACACGTTCATGCGCTCGTAGCCGAGAGCGGCGCGGACCGCGTCGAGATCTTTGACCGCGACGCTGGTGGTGAAGAACCGTGGATCGTGTTCGAGCTCGCCGAGGCAATCGAGGGTCGTTCGGACGACAGCGTCGAGGTCGGCGCCGTCGAGCATCTGGTCGTCCTGCAGGGCTTCGCAGGCGAGCGCGGCCGATTGGCCCGTGCCGCGCTGGTCCACGAGGACGACGTCGCGGCGCCGGAGAATTCGCGAAAACGCCGCCTCGCTCATGGCGAAGAACCGGGTGGACGCATCGCCGGGGCCGCCGGCGATCACGACCAAGGGGTCGGGTTCGGCTTCTTCGGCGAGGGCGTCGACAACGGCGACGAACAACTGGATCTGCTCGCCTTCGGGGTTGTCGAAGTCAAGCGGCACAGCAAGCGTGCCGCAGCGGGCGTTGACCTCCTGGCGTCCCTCGCTCGCGATGAGATCGCAGGGCGCGAGTTCGATGGTGGCCGCTGCCGGCGATGCTTCCTGCGCCGCTGCCGACGCGCCAGCCTGGACAACCAGCAGCGCGATGCCGAGGGCCAGTGGCCGATGCCACAGACGGGACACGCGGTGGACGGTCCGTTCCCGGGTCAACGGCGGTCCTTGGGATCACGCAGTTTGGCCTTGGTCGGGCGCCCGTTGGCTTCTCTTGCCGCTGCCACCGGGGCTAAACCACGCCGGTATCGTGAAGCGAGGCGATCTCATCCGCTTCGTAGCCGAGCTCCGCCAGGACCGCGGTGGTGTGTTCGCCGAGTTGCGGCCCCGGGCGGTTGGGCAAGGGCTCGTCGAGCCGGAAGGGGCTGGCGACGAGCTTGAGGTCCGGCCGGGCGGGATGGGGTACCGCCTGAACACCATCGCGGTTCCGGAAAAACGCGCTATCGAGAGCCTGTGCGATGTCGTGCACGGGTGCGCAGGGAACGTGCCCGCCCAAGACGCCTATCCACTCCGCCGTGCCACGGTCGCCGAGGTGCGCATCGAGCACGCGGGTCAGTTCGTCGCGGTTGTCGAAGCGGTCCTGGGTCTCCGCGAAACGCGGGTCCGACTTGAGATCGGGACGTTCGACGCGATCGCAGAAGACCTCCCAGAAACGTTGGTTCTGGGCCATGACGAGGATCCAGCCGTCTGCGGTCCGGTAGAGCTGCGAGGGCACGGTGTAGGGGTGGCCGGAGCGTGCGACGCGCCCGGTCACGAACGCTTCGTTCAGGTACCAGGCGCCGGGATAGCTGAGCTGGTACATCGCCACGTCGAAGAGCGCCACGTCGATGTCGCGCCCATTGCCGCTCGCGCGCGCGCCCAGAATGCCAGCCAGAATGGCGGTCGAGGTGGTTGCGCCGGTCATGTAGTCGATCATGGACAGGCCGAAGCGCGTGGGCGGGCCCTCCGGCTCCCCGGTCAGCGTCAGAAACCCCGCCTCCGCCTGCATCAGGTAGTCGAAACCAGGCCAGTCGCTGCGCTCCCCTTCCCTGCCGTAGGCCGAGATGTGCGCGCACACGATCTTGGGGTTGAACGGGGACAGGTGGGCGTAGGTGAGGCCGAGTTTCTCGGCCTGGTCTCCGCGCAGATTGTGCATGAACGCATCCGCGGTGGCGGCCAGACGGTGCAGCACGATCTGGCCTTCCGGCCGCTTCAGGTCGAGGGTGAGCGAGCGCTTGTTGCGGTTGAAGGCTTGGAAGACTTGCGAGTCGTCCTCGCCGAGGAAGTACGGCCCGCCGGCGCGGCAGGCGTCGCCGCCGCGTTCGCGGTTCTCGATCTTGATCACGTCGGCGCCGAGATCCGCCAGGTAGCCGCTGCCGTAAGGGCCCGCAGCCCAGTGTTCGGCGGCAACGATGCGCAGGCCTGTCAGCGGAAGCGTCATGGCGGATGCCCGGCGATGGGCTGCCGATCATATCCGATCATGGGCATCGGGCCCGGCGGCCTCATGATCGGGCTTGAACGAGCTCGATGCTCACCCCGTCGGGCGCGGCTAGGTAGCACAACAACGAGCCGGGCGAGAACGCCCACGGCTCGACAGCGAAGGTCGCGCCCTTGGCGCGGATCTCGTCGCAAAACGCCTTGAGGTCGCCGTGGTAGGTGTAGCCGAAGTGGTCGGTGCCCCACTCGTCGTGGCTGGAATATCCGCCCGACGCCGGGTCGAAGTCCCGCATCGGTCGCGTCGACACCGGATCCTCACCCGGTCGTTTGCCGCGGATGATGACGGTCATGCCGCCCAAGGCGACGTTGATCTGCGGCGCGTCGCGCAGCGTGTACTCGGCAATGATCTGCCCGCCGAGGAATTTCTCGTACCACTTGGCGGCGGCCTTCGGATCGGCGCTGATCACGTGCACGTGGTCGAAGGAAAGGGACATGCAACTTGCTCGCGCGGCGGCTTGGCTGCCGAAACGATAACGCATCTTGACGGCCAGGTTCCCGCCTGTGTTCTTGTCGAAGGTGTTCGCGAGAAGGTCGGCTCCCGTAGGCGGATGCCCGACGGTGGGTGTCCCATCGGCGGATGCCATCGGCGGATGCCGACGGTGCGTGTCCCCTCGGCGAATGCGCATCGGCGGATGCCGACGGTGGGTGTCCCATCGGCCGATGCGACGGTGGGTGTCCCCTCGGCGGATGCGCATCGGCGAATGCCGACGGTGGGTGTCCCCTCGGCGGATGCCCCATCGGCGGATGCCCACGGTGGGTGTCCCATCAGCGGATGCCGACGGTGGGATGCCGACGGTGGGTGTCCCCTCGGTGGATGCCCCGACGGTGGATGCCATCGGCGGATGCCCACGGTGGGTGTCCCATCAGCGGGTGCGACGGTGCGTGTCCGCTCGGCGAATGCGCATCGGCGAATGCCGACGATGGGTGTCCCGTAGGCGGATGCCCGAGGGTGGGTGTCCCATCGGCGGATGCCCTCGGTGGGTGTCCCATCGGTGGGTGCCTCCCGGTGGCTGTCCCATCGACGGATGCCATCGGCGGATGCCGACGGTGGGTGTCCCCTCAGTGGGTGCCACGGTGGGTGTCCCCTCAGTGGGTGGCGGGTGCCGACGGTGGGTGTCCCCTCAGTGGGTGGCTCGGCGAATGCGCATCGGCGAATGCCGACGATGGGTGTCCCATCGGCGGATGCCCGTAGGCGGATGCCCGACGGTGGGTGTCCCATCGGCGGATGCCCTCGGTGGGTGTCCATCGGTGGGTGCCTCCCGGTGGCTGTCCCATCGACGGATGCCATCGGCGGATGCCGACGGTGGGTGTCCCCTCAGTGGGTGCCACCGGCGGATGCCCCATCGGCGGATGCCCACGGTGGGTGTCCCATCAGCGGATGCCATCAGCGGATGCCCTCCCCTCGGCGGATGCACCTCGGCGGATGCCTCCGCAGTGGGTGTCCCATCTTGTGGAGGCGGGTGGATGTCCCCTCCTAGGCGGACCCTCGGAAGGTCGCGGGGTAGTTCGCTGGGCGTCGAGTCGGCGCGTTACTGCGCGTCCCTTTTGAGGCTCGTGTACACCCGGTCTACGAAACCGAGCGACTGCAACTCCGGGCCGTAGATCGCGTCCAGATCGGCGGTCGGTCGGGATGCGATCACTTCCAGCAGGCTCTTGCCGTCCGCCATCATCGCGGCGACGCGCGTGCGAACCGTGCTCAGCATGTCGATGTAGCCCCGCAATGCCGCAGCATCGGTCACCGGACCGTGTCCTGGGATCACGATGCCGCTCGGTCCAATTTCGTCCAAGACGGCTTCGCAGAACCTGATCATGCCATCGATGCCGCCGCCGCTGTCGACGTCGATGAAGGGGTAGCCCGCATTGTTGAACACGTCGCCGAAGTGCACGGCATTGTGCTTGCGGAAGATCACGGCCGTGTCGCCGGCCGTGTGCGCAGGACCGACGTGGACAAGATCGATCTGGTCGCCGTTGAAGTGGAACCTCATGAGATCGTCGTAGGTGATCGCGGGGCGCGCATCGGGCGGATAGGCCTGTTGCCGGTACTTGGCGATGACGAGATTGATGGGATTGTCCTCGGCCATCATTGCCGCCGACTGCTCGTGGGCGATGATCCAAGTGCCCGCTGGGCCAACGGCGAGGTTCCCTTCTGCATGGTCGAAATGCCAATGGGTGTTGATGGCGAAGTCGATGCCGCCACCGCCGAGTTCGCGGATCGCGGCCTCCACCTTGGGGATCATCTCCGGGAACATGTTGTCGACAATCAGCACGCCCTGCTCACCCACGGACACGGCGATATTGCCGCCGACGCCGAACAGCACATGGAGTCCCTCGCCGATTTCCTGCGACGTCACCTCGGTGGTCTCGAAGTTCCAGTTGAAGCGTTCCAGCAGTTGCTTGAGCGTTAGTTCCGCTTCCTCTTGTGCGCCGGCGATCACGCCGGTGAAGATTGCCAACGCAGAAAATAGCTGTTTCATACCCCCTCCCAGGGACAAAGCGCGACGGGTGCCGCGGTGCGCCTGACGGCGCGATCGAGAATGCTCGACATTCTCTACGGGCTCTACGGGCTCTACGGGTGACGAGACTTGGCTCATTTGTTCAGTTCAACCGTGCTCAAGAACGTTAGTCCGGCAAGCCGAGAATGCGTTTCGCGATGATATTGAGTTGAACCTCCGAGGTCCCGCCCTCGATGGAATTCGCCAGCGAACGAAGCCACTCGCGGGTCACCGACAGTTCGCGGCCCTCGAAACCGACACCTTCCCAGCCAAGCATCTGGCTGCCCATCATGGTCAGCATCAGGTCGTAGCGGGCCTTGTTCTGCTCGGTGCCGTAGAGCTTGAACATCGATGAGAGGAAGGTCGGCGCACCGCTCGAGCGCATCTCTTCACCGCTCCGGCGGACCGTGAGGCCGAAGGCGCGGTCGGTGATTCGATGCGAGATGAGTCGCTCGCGCAGGTTCGGATCCGCAATGCGGCCGCCTTCCTGCCCCACGTACTTCCGCGCCAGATCGGCTAGCGGATTGCCGCCACCACCGCCGCCACCGCCGCCAATGGACGTGCGTTCGTACTGCAGCAGCCGCTTGCCCACCGTCCAGCCTTTGTTGAGTTCGCCCACCACATTCCGCTTCGGCACCCGCACGTTGTCGAGAAACGTCTGACAGAACGGCGATGCGCCGCTGATGAGTGGAATGGGCTTGACGGTCACGCCGGGCGTTTCCATGTCGAACAGGATGAACGAGATGCCCTCGTGCTTGGGTGCGCTTGGGTCGGTGCGAACCAGGCAGAACATCCAGTCGGCGAAGTTGGCGCCGGAGGTCCAGAGTTTCGAGCCGTTGATGACGTAGTCGTCGCCATCTTCGATTGCCTTGGTCTGCAGGCTGGCCAAGTCCGACCCAGAACCCGGTTCGCTGTAGCCCTGGCACCACCAGATCTCCCCGCGTACGATTTTCGGCAGGTGCTCCCGTTTTTGCTCTTCCGTCCCGAACTCCAGGAGCGCCGGGCCGATCATCGACAGACCCATGCCCGTGTGTGCGGGCCGCGCGCGGATGCGGCGCAGTTCTTCAGCCAGAATGCCCGCATCCTCCTTGTTCAGTCCGCCACCGCCGTATTCGGCCGGCCATGTCGGCGCGGTCCAACCTCTCTCCGCCATCCGGTCGCGCCATAGCTTCGCGTCCGGATTCGGGTAGGTTGCCCGGCGACCGCCGCCCGTACTCTCGTTCGGCCCACCCGGTCGCCGAATGGTGGCCGGGCAATTGGCTTCGAGCCAATCGCGAGCTTCTTCTCTAAAACTCATGCAACTTCCTCTTTTATAGCGCTTTTTTGTTCTCCCCGGAGCGCATTTTACGCCGGCGCGTAGGGCGCGCCCCGCGCGATCACCATGACCGGACGCAGCAACACGCTCAAGTCCGTCAGCGGATCGCCTCGGACGAATAGTAAATCGGCAGACAAGCCCTCGCGCAAGGTGCCGGCGATGTCGGCCAGTCCCAACGCCGTGGCGCACTCGCTGGTGGCGCACTTGAGGACATCCAGCGGAGAGAGTTCGCCGAGGCGCGCAAAGACCGGCAACGCCTTGGCGAGATCCTGATGCCGCACGTTGGGAATACCGGCATCCGTGGAAGCGATCAGCCGACAGCCGTGCTTCTTGAGGCCCCGAAGGTTTTCTCGCACGCGATCGGCGAATGACGCCGGATAGCGGGCCCAGCCCGCGTTGATGGTCGGGGACACCCACACGCCGCGGCGGGCGATTTCGCGCGCGGTTTCGGGGTCGTACGGCTCCCGCTTTCCGTCCGCGCCGATCCACGAGCAGTGTTCGATACTGCTGACGCCCGCATTCGCCGCGTAGCGGATTCCGGAGGTACCGTGGCAATGGGCGGCCACCGGGTAGCCCTTGGCGTTCGCGGCCGCGACGATGGCGGACAGCGCGGTCTGATCGAACTGGGCGTCTTTCGGCTCGCTGTGCGGTGTCTGCATGCCGCCGGTGGCCATGACCTTGATCAGATCGACACCGTGTTGATGCTGGCGTTCGATGATGGCCTTGGCGGCGTCCAGCGATTCCGCTTCTCCGCCCCAGAAGTGGCAATGGCCCTTGACGGAAGTGACCGGCTGGCCCGCGCACTTCAGCCGCGGCCCGATGACGTCCCCGGCGTTGATCCGGTCGCGAAGTTCGAGTTCCAACCAGTTCCCGCCGCCTAGGTCGCGGGCTGTGGTGATGCCGTGGCGAACCATGGACTCGGCGCGGTGGATCATCTTGTCGCGGATGGCGGACGCCTCCTGGCCAAGCTGATCCGCCAACCCGGCGATCGATGGATCGAGCACCATGTGCACGTGGGCGTCGATGAGGCCGGGTATCGCGGTCAAGCCAGAGCAGTCCTCGCCCGCCCAACCGCGTCCGACGGCGGCGATCGAGTCGCCTTCCACCGCGATTGAGTCCAACGCCGAATAGCCGTCGGAGACGCCGTCCCAGATACGAATGTTCGCGTAGACCGTCAACTGGCGTTCCACCGATGCACTTGGCCGCACCATACGCCATCGCCGAGGGAGGGCCAAACGGGACTGGAGAGATCTGGAGAGGAGATCTGGAGAGGGGACACCCACCGAGATCTGGAGAGGAGATCTGGCGGCGTTGGAAAGGGGACACCCACCCTGGTGGAAAGGGGACACCCACCCTGGCGCTGAAAAAGGGGGCGCTGAAAAAGGGGACACCCACCCTGGAAAGGTGCGCTGGAAAGGGGGACTGGATGAGGGGACACCCACCCTGGGCGCTGGAGAGGGGACACCCACCGTCACTGGAGAGGGGACGCTGGAGAGGGCGCTGGGGGCGCTCATCCACCATTGCTCACACCATTGCTCAGCCCCTCGGCACAGGTACGAGGGCGTCGAGGAACCCGTGATGCACGAAGAAATGGGCGATGTCGGCAGTGGTCATTGGGCGTTAGACGCAGAAATTTTACTGAGATCTCTCACGCCACCATGGGGCATCGGCTGATATGAGCATCTGGTTGGCAAGCGGACAATAGCGCCCATGACACGTCCGAGATCCCAACTCATCGACCGCGAGAACGGAGGCTTCTACCAC
>JAKZRQ010000076.1:0-16826 GCA_047518105.1 Pseudomonadales bacterium
CCCGCTCGCTGCTGCAAGCCTCCGACGCCTTGCGGGACAGCACCAGGTAGCGGTTGTGCAACCGGTCCACGGCGGCGTGCAGGTCGTCGAGGCCGGTGTCGTTGCGAATCACGTCGTCGGCGAGGTCGAGTCTCGAATCCCGCGCGAGTTGGCTCGCGATGATCGCGCGGGCGTGCGCCTCATCCACGTTGTCCCGTGCCATGGTGCGCTCGATCTGGATGCCTTCCGGCACGTCCACCACCAGGATCCGATTGGCGCGCGGGTCGCGGTTGCGCATCAGCGGATTGACGAGGATCGCGTAGGGCGACCTGGCCGCGGCAAGGCCGTCGGCGATCAGCCGGTTGATGCGTGGATGCAGCGTCCGTTCCAGCCAGCGACGCTCGTCGGCGTCCTGGAATACCCGCTGGCGCAGCTCGGCGCGGTTCAATGCGCCGTCGGCTTGCAGGATGTCGGGACCGAATCGAGCCGTGATTTCCCGGAGCGCAGGCTCGCCCGGCGCCACCACTTGGCGGGCGGCGACATCGGCGTCGACAATCTCGATGCCGTGTTCGCGGAAACGATCCGAGACCGCGCTCTTGCCGCTTCCGATCCCGCCGGCGATGCCTACGACGTAGTCCGACATTCCAACTCCGGGCTCAGTGGAGCGGCGCGAGCAGCGGCAGGTGGGGGGAGAAGAACACCGCGATGCTGCCGCCGCTGGCGAGGAACGGGCCAAACGGGATCGGCGTGGTGCGCGTCGCGGTGCCGCGGAAGAGGCCGATGGAGGCATAGGCCAGGCCCAGCAAGGAGGCCATGAGAACAACTGCGGGAAGAGCCTGCCAGCCGATCCAGGCACCGAGGACCGCCAACAGCTTGAAGTCTCCATAGCCCATGCCTTCCCGGCGGGTCGCCAGCTTGAATGCCCAGTAGACCAGCCACAGCGACAGGTAGCCTGCGGTCGCCCCGATCACGGCGTCGGCAAGAGTTGGCGTCGCCTCGAATGCCCACGCCGCGAGCAGCCCTATCCAGAGCAAGGGCAAGGTGATCTCGTCGGGCAGCAACTGCCTTTCGTAGTCGATCACCGCCAGAGCCAGCAGCGCCATCAGCAGGACGTAGAAGGCGAGACCGGCGAGGGTGTAGCTCCACGCGCCCACGGCGGCCAACATCAGGATCGTGCCGGCCGCTTCGACGGCGGGAATCCGGACCGGAATCCGTCCCTGGCAGGCGTGGCACCGACCGCGTAGCAGGAACCAGCTCAGCACCGGGATGTTCTGCCAGACATCGATCGCCACCCCGCAATTGAAGCAATGGGATCGCGGCAGCGCCAAGTTGAACACCGCGCCGGATCGAGGCGGATGGATGTCCAGGGCCTGCAAGGCGTCGGTTCTCCAACGCCGCGAAAGCATGACGGGCAGCCGATCGATCACCACGTTCAGGAAACTCCCGGCACACAGGCCCGCGAAAAAGGCGAGCACGGGCACTATCCAACCGTGGGCAAAGAAGACGTTGATGTTGGCGTCCTTGTCCGATGGGCGTGCGCATTGTATCGGTTGGGCAGCACGACGCGGAACGGCCCCTTCCGGGAACCCGGGGCAGGTGCGATCAGAACACCGATCCCAACTGGAACACCGGCAGGTACATGGCGATGATCAAGCCACCGATCAGGACGCCGAGAACGGCCATCATCAAGGGTTCGACGAGGGTTGTCAGGTTGTCCACGGCGGCATCCACCTGGGTCTCGAAGTGGGTTGCCGACCGGGCGAGCATGTCGTCCAAGCTGCCGGACTCCTCGCCGATCGCAACCATCTGCACCATCATGTCGGGAAACATGGCGCTCTCGCGCATGGACGCATGCAGCGGTTGGCCGGCGGCCACCTGTTCGCGAATGCGTTCCACTGCCGCCCCATAGATGGCGTTGCCGGTCGATCCCGCGACCGAGCCGAGCGCTTCAACGAGAGGCACGCCGGCTGCGACCGTGGTGGCAAGCGTTCGCGCGTACCGGGACACCGACGCCTTGACGAGAATGCCGCCGGCGATGGGCGACTTCAGCAGCACACGGTCCAACGCGTTGCGGAACCGCGCAGAACGACGGTGCGCGACAACGAAACCGGTGGTTGCCAGCGCCGCGCCTCCGAGCAGCGTCGGCCAATGGTTGGCGAGCGCGTCGGAGAGTCGGAGCACGAAGCGGGTGAACCCGGGCAAGTCTGCGCCGACGCTGGCGAACACGGCCTCGAACTGCGGTACGACATAGATGAGCAGGATGGCGGTCACCAACAGCGCCACGAATGTGACAAGCACAGGATAGGTCATCGCCTTCCTGAGCTTCTGCCTGGTCGCCTGGGCGCCTTCCTGGTAGGCGGCGACGCGCTCGAGCATGGCCTCGAGGGTTCCCGATTGCTCGCCGACGTTCACCAGATTGCGGTAGAGGTCATCGAACTGCGCGGGAAATCCGGCCAGCGCCGACGTCAACGTCGCTCCCGCCGCCAGGTCCGCACGGATCCCGTGGACCAAGGTGGCGAGCTGCTTGCTGCGCACGCCTTGGGCCACCGCATCGAGCGCTTGGACCAGCGGCACGCCGGCGCGGATCATGGTTGCCATCTGGCGGCTGAAGAGCGCGATGTCGGTGGAGTTGATGCGCTTGCCGAAGCCCCGCGCCCGAGCGGGTTGGTTGCCGGTCTTGTGGTGTGCGGCCGAACGGTCGCCGACGAGCCGCGCTTTGGAGGCCGTATTGGCGTCTGGGCGTTGTCGGTCCCGGGTTTTGTCGCTGGACCGCTCCCGGCGAACGCGGATGCCGGTGATCCCCCGGTGCCGTAGATGGGCGCGTACCGCCTTGGGTGCGGCGCCGCTGAGCTTGCCGTCGACCTTGCGCCCGAGACGATCCTTCCCCTGCCAGCGGTAGACGGTTTCTGCCGACATGGGTTCAACCGCGTGCCGTGACGCGGTTGACCTCCCGCAGACTGGTCAGTCCACCCATCACCTTCTTCAGCGCAACCCTTCGCAGGTCCTCGTAGCCCAGGAGGCGGGCCTGGTTCGCCACTTCGATGCTGGTGCGGTCCTCCAGCAAGAGCCGCTGGATCTCGGGTACGACGGCGATGACTTCATGGATGCCGGTACGCCCGGAGTAGCCGCGGTCGCACTGTTCGCAACCGTCGTCGTTGGCGTCGAACACTTCGAAACCGAGTTCGAGGTCCGCTTCGGTGCAGCCCTCCGCCAGCAACACTTCCGGCGGCAAGTCGAGGGCGCGTCGGCAGAACCGGCACAGCAGGCGTGCCAGTCGCTGAGCTGTGATGAGCGTCACCGACGTCGCAAGATTGAACGCGGGTACGCCCATGGTGCGCAGGCGGGTGAGCGTTTCCGCAGCGGTATTCGTGTGCAGCGTGGACAACACCAAGTGGCCGGTCTGCGCGGCCTTGATGGCGATCTCGGCAGTCTCCAGATCGCGGATCTCACCCACCATCACCACGTCGGGGTCCTGGCGAAGAAAAGCCCGCAGGGCGGTCGCGAAGTCCAAGCCCACCTTGGGATTGACCTGTACCTGGTTTATGCCCTCGACATTGATCTCGACCGGATCCTCGACGGTGGCGACGTTGCGGTCTTCGGCATTCAGGCGGTTCAGTCCGGCATAGAGGGTGACGGTCTTGCCGCTGCCGGTGGGCCCGGTCACCAGGACCATGCCCTGGGGCCGGTCGAGCGCGTCGAGATAGCGTCTTCCCTGGTCGTCCTCGAAACCCAGCGAGTCGATGCCCAGGTGCGCGGCGGACGGATCGAGAATGCGCAGCACGATCTTCTCGCCGTGGAGCGTGGGCAATGTGCTCACGCGAATGTTGACGCCGCCGTGCACCCGCCCGGACTCCAGGTCGAGCTTGATGCGGCCGTCCTGGGGGATGCGCCGCTCGGTGATGTCCATTTGCGACATGACCTTCAGGCGTGCCGCCAGCCGGCCCGCCACCGCCATGGGTGGGCGCCGAACCTCGCGCAGGATGCCGTCGACCCGGACGCGGATGCGGTAGGCGTTCTCGTAGGGCTCGAAGTGGACATCGGAGGCCCCCGCCTCGATGGCATCGGCCAGCGTCTCGTGCACGTACCTCACCACCGGGGGTTCGCCCGCGGCTTGGTCGGTGTCGCCACCGGGCGCGCGGCTGCTCCGCCCGCCATCGTCCCGCGCGTCGGATCGTTGACGGTTGCCCCCCGACCGGTAGCGCTCGATGGCCTTGTCGAGCTTGTCCGACTCCACCAGCACGCCGACCGGTTCCATGCGGGTCTGGTGCTTGATCTGGTCGAGCGCGGCGATGCCGGACGGATCGGACACGGCGACGAATAGCTTTGCGCCGCTTTTCCTGAGCGGCAGAGCCCGGTGGCGGCGTACCAGATCCGCTTCGACCAGCCCTTCGGGCGCCGCGTGGTGATCGAAAGCCGACAAGTCCAGAAGCGGCATGCCGAACTCGGCCGCCGTGGCGGCGAGGCCAAGACGCGGATCGGAGTCCCTTGGACGGTCGCCGACGACCGGGTCATGAAATGGATTCGACATCTGCATGATTCCGAATTCTAGCCCGATGGATTCGCGCCAACGGTGCGACATGTCTCAACGCATTGTGAGAGATCGCCTCTTTTTCCTGTAGGACGTTTGCGCTTTACAGAAAAGGCGTTTTGGCGGAATGTCTGTGGCAATCCCATCCCGAAAAACGCAAGTACACATACGAACGGAGAATCCTGAATGAAAATTCCAAAAACGGACGGCTTTTCGTTGATCGAACTGATGATCGCCGTCGCGATCATCGGCATTCTGGCTGCAGCGGCTGTTCCCGCCTATCGTGGCTATGTCGAGAATTCCAACATGGCGAAGGTGAACGTCCACTACAAGCAGGGCGTTCGTTTCATCGAGAACGAATTTCGACGAATGCGCTCGGAGATTTCGATGGGCACCTTGACGACCGCGCAAGCGGACGTGCGCTACACCAACCCCCTTCGGATCGACGCCTTGAATGGCGAGGGCGGCAAAGCGCCGAGCGGGGCCGATGCCTATGCCGAAACCGTCGACCATGTGGGCGGCGTGGTTGGCGTGTCCATAACGGGCACCATCGCCGGCAACGATTTGGTGGTGACGATCATCCGGCCGATGTTCGGTGACTTCGCCACGGCCGAGACCCGCGACATCGCCTGGACCGATGTCTGAACGCGGCGTTTGCGCCTTCCGGAGCGCATCCGGCCGCGTGTTGCGCCCCGTCCTCGGGCGCGTATTCCGCCCCGCACTCGGGTGCGCACTCGGGCGCGCACTCGGCGGCGCGCGGGCGACCAACGCGGGGTTCTCGCTCTTGGAACTGCTGATTGCGGTTGCCGTGATGGTGGTCCTCGCGGCGATCGCCTTGCCGGTCTACCGGAACTATGTCGGGACCGCCCAGGATGCCGTGCTGATCAACCAAGTGACGACGATGGTCGTGTTTCAGGAGGATGCCAAGCTACGCACGGGCGCCTATGGCGCCGGCGACTACGACGCGGCGAACGGAATTTCGACGCTGACCGATGCCATCGACTGGAAGCCGTCCGGCGACGACGGGTTCGTCTACCGGGTGACTGCCGATGGCGGAGCAAGTTGGACGGTAACGGCCACCGACGGCTCGGGTCGCCGCGTGTGCCGGATCTTCCCGGCTGCAACGCCGTGTCCGTGACCGAGGGTGTCGTGGGGGTGACGTGGGCGGCTCTCCTCCACCCGCACCGAGGACGGCTTCGCGATGCGGGCATTCGGTGTCCGGAAGTGGACATCGTCGCGGCTTATTCCGAGCCGGGCTCGTTCCTCTACAAACGTTACGTTCTCGCTTCGCCGCGGGATGCAGGGGCGCTGAATGAAGAACTTGCCGGCCGAATGGCGAAATCCCCGGTGTTGATGGATTATCCCGGCTTTCGATTCGTTCCCATGTTCATCGGAACCCTCGTCAATGGCCGTCACGCCGCAGTCTCTGCTTGAGCCGCGCAAGCGCTCGGGCGCGGCGAAGCGGAAGTAGACTGGAGGCACGTGCGGGTCCGGCCTACTACGCCGCGTATCATCGATGGCGGGGTGGATGCAACGAGACCGCAGTTGGCGGCAGCATGGGCAACGGAGTAAGCTTCGCCGCCCTCTAGCGGCACATGCCGGAATAGCTCAGACGGTAGAGCAACTGATTCGTAATCAGTAGGTCCGCGGTTCGATTCCGCGTTCCGGCACCAATAAAATCAATTAGTTACAAGGTTAGCCGGAAGTGGTGATCGCATGATCGCTATGAGTCACCAATGAGTCACCATCAAGGGAATGCGTGATGACCAACGAGGACGACGGTTTAGCATGGCTGAAGCCAGTATCTCAGATTGCGCTTGTTGTGGGCCTGCTCGCTGGTTACAAGGCGGCTCTAGCCGAGCTGGCCCGGTTGTTTCCCGACGCCGAACCGTTCCTGCCAGTGGCAATGTGGGGTCTGATCGCCTTCCTGTTGCTTTGGTTCGTCGCGTCGATGTGGGTTGTGCTCAGCCGGTGGCTCACGAGGCGACGGCGTTTGATCGAAACGCGGCAGGAGAATGCCCGGAAGTACCTGTTGGGAGAGATGAGGTGGTTGTACGGTTGGAAGCCGGTTCGCCCTGTCGATCCCACTAGATTCCTTGAGCGCTCCGAATGTTGACACTTGGGTTGCATTTCGAACGAGGCCGGGAGAATGCGTAAGCATTCTCGATCGCGCCGTCAGGCGCGCCACCGCCACATGCGGCCCGCCTAGTCTAGGCGGCGGAGTCGCGGACTCTTTTCGTCGGGGACTTCCATCACCGCAGTTCCGCCGCCGAACCCTCTAGCGGCGTCTCAGAGCGCGTATATGGCGCGCTTGCCGGATGCGGCGCGAGTACCACCGTAGTCGACCAGTTAGCGTGCATCGCCGTTCTAGCGGCATTGACGACGGTTGAACCGATCCGGTCGCGTCCCCAGCTACACGGCAGACGCCGAACTAAGCAAAGGAGTGCAAGGATGAAGGCATTTGCAATGGGTTCGAACGATTGTGGTCGCCAATCTCTCCCTAGGTGGTTTGGCTCGCCGGGGTTCATCGCAGGTTGAGTTGTTATACACTCCTGATGCGACGCGGAAGCATCGTGCGCACTGCTCGACCGCGCTTGGTCGAATTGTGGACCCTCTCCGCCAGCGGAAAGAGGACACGTCATGGACACGATTGAGGGTGTCGAGTGGGTTGTCGTCGCCATCTTCCTGGTGGCCTTTCTGGTGGGGATATACCTGGTCGTATCCGTCCAAGGCGACCTGCGGGTTGAAGAAGAGATCGGTGACAACGGCGACGATCAGGCCGCTGACATGTTCGTAGCCCTGATAGGACAGACTTGCCGCCGCATCGACATCCATGACGACGGCAACGATTCCACGGCATCGGTATACAACAACGATCAAGTCATGGACGCGATTCGGGATCGCATACGGCAACGCCGCATTGAGGTCAGGTGCTTGTTCAATGACGAGGATCAGCCGCTCAAGCTACTAGGCCTGGCTCGTTCCGAAGAGTGTCGAGGGCACATACGGGTCTGGTATGCCAAGGGTGACAGACCCGACCAGGACATCCACTACAAGGTCGTGGACAAGGGCAAACTCGTGCATCTATCACTACATGCACACGGAGCCAGCGAAAGGAGCTTCGTGCTGCGCAAAGCACCTTGGTGGTGGGCCAGGGCGACACGTCGCCGAATCAGCAAGTCGTACCTGGACCATTTCATGCACGGCCTTCGTGATGCCGTCGAGGCGACGGCGGAGTTGGATGAGGACCCCGAGCGGGCGATCGCTTAGTCCCATCGGCAACGAAGAAACGTCATGAGACTGGAATTGGCGGCGACGCCGTTGTACATCATTGTCGCCATTCTCGTGGCAATCTCGGCAATCATAACGACAGAAATTCGAGACGAACGGAGTATTCTGCCCAAGAGGGTCATCCGGATCATGTCGTCCATCTTGGTGATTGGTTCCGGGGTCGGCATATTGCATATCGTCGCGTCCATGCGGTTCAAGAACAGCTACGAGGAATGTCGAAATTTGCCGTATTCGAATTCATCGCGCACACACTTGCGCTGTTCCTGCTCTTGTCGCTCGTGTTCATCTGGTACTGGGTGGTCGGCATCCACAAGGAGACGCTGGCCGGGTTGCCCACGAACCCGGCGAACAATCCATGATCACACCCGAGACGGTCGTGTGGGGCGGCTACGGATTCACTGTCTACGATCCGGCCGGGACAACATGGAACGAGGTGCCGGGCTTATACGTATTCGCCGGCCGGGGGCCTGATCTGCGCTGGTACGCGAAGTACATAGGTCGTACCACGTCGTTCAGCGGTCGCCTACCCAATCACGACAGGTGGAATGAGGCGGTGCGAGAGGGCGCGACTCATGTTCACGCCCGAGTGGTGCATGACGAGTTCCAGCGGAAGATGATCGAGAGCGTCCTGATCCAGACGTACCAGCCGCCGCTGAACAGTCGGGGGCGTTAGTCCGCCGCAGCGTCTGCCCAGCGCCGCACCTTGATCTCAACGGAGGCGATACGCACGACGGCACCGGATTGCCGCGGATCTTGCGGAAGAAGTACGACCTGCCGGCGCCAGTCTGCAGCATCGGCACGTAGACGTTGAGGTACATCCGGTCGATGCACTCCAGCTCCGAGGTGGTGTTCGCTAGATTGTGATCCATGCAGCCACGCTGCCTCGCGCCTACTGCGGCGTCGTGGTCGCGATACGCATGGAGAGATCGAGGGGGACGATGCTCTTGGTCAACTGGCCCACCGAGACATAGTCCACGCCGGTACGTGCGACGTCGGCCACGTTGTCCAACGTGATTCCACCGGACGCCTCTAGCGGGACCCTGCCTGCCGCGACCGCCACGGCCTTGTTCAATCCGTCGAGGTCGAAGTTGTCGAGAAGCACCCGGTCCACGCCGGCGGCGATGGCTTCGAGCAGTTCGCCGTGGTCTTCCACTTCGACCTCGACCGGCTTGTCCGGATGCAGCCGCCGTGCATGGCCCGCCGCCGCCGCAATGCTGCCGGCAGCGGCGATGTGGTTCTCCTTCAGAAGGATCGCGTCGAAGAGCCCCATGCGGTGATTTTGGGCACCGCCCACGCGAACCGCGTACTTCTGCGCGGCGCGCAGCCCCGGCAGGGTCTTGCGCGTGTCGAGGATCGCGGCCCGCGTGCCTGCGACGGCATCGACGAAACGACGAGCTTGGGTCGTTGTCGCCGACAGCAACTGCATGAAGTTGACGGCGGTGCGTTCGACCGTAAGCAGGCTGCGCGCGGGTCCCCGCAGTTCGACCAGGGTATCGCCGCTCGCGATCCGGGTGCCGTCGGCGACCCGCCAATCGAGGGCGATGGCGGGGTCCACTTGGCGGCAGGCCTCTTCCACCCACGGACGGCCGCAGAATACGCCGGCGTCGCGACTGAAGATTCTGGCTTGGACCCGCAGACCGGGCGCGATCAGCTCCGCACTGATGTCGCCTGAGCCCACATCTTCGCCAAGGGCCGCTCGGACATTCCGTTTGACCGCTTCGTTGTCGAGTTTCATATTGGCGAGTATAGGGTAGGGTGCCGGGAGATCATTGAGATCCGCCATCGGCGGCGATGCCACCATGGATTTCGAGCGTGTTCAGGAGATTGCCGACGCGGAACGATTGGCGTTCCGCCGGGTCCCGCGTTCCAGGCGGATTGACGAGCATACGGCTAAAATCCACCATCGGCCGGCAGGTTCGGGGCATGGGCCGTGCAGCCCGTGTTGAACGTCACGACGAATCATTGGCTGCGGGGCGTCAGGCGTCTCGAGTCGCCCAACGCCAGCGACCGTCCGGATCCAACTGACATCTCGCTGGTGGTCGTCCACGGCATCTCCCTGCCGCCCGGCCGTTTCGGAACGGGATTGGTGGAAGCCTTGTTCACGAACACCCTCGACGCCACGGCGCATCCCGGGTTGGCGGACCTCGACGGCGTGCGCGTGTCCGCCCACCTCCTGATTGCGCGCCGGGGGGGCATGACCCAGTTCGTGCCGTTCGACCGCCGCGCCTGGCACGCCGGCCGGTCCAGCCACCGCGGACGTCCCGACTGCAACGACTACTCGATCGGCATCGAGCTCGAAGGTACGGATCGCCGTGGCTACACCGACAGCCAGTATCTGCGACTGAAGGAGACGCTGGCGGCGTTGTTTGCGCGCTATCCGCGGCTATCCCTCGGCGACGTGGTCGGCCACGCGGAAGTTGCCCCCGGCCGCAAGACCGATCCCGGCCCGGCGTTCGACTGGCCGCGGCTCTTCGGATCGTTCCGAGGGTGACGCTCCTGCGCATCGGCATCGACTTGGGCGGTACCAAGATCGAGGCCGTACTGCTCGACGCGCGGGGTCGGGTGGCCTTCCGGGAACGAATGCCGACGCCGCCGAACTACCCGGACGCGGTTGCCGGGTTGACGGCCCTGGTGGGTCGGATCGACGCCGTCTGCGAGGACAAGCCGCCGGTTGGCATGGGTACGCCGGGTGCCTGGGTCGGGTCCGTGCGCGCCATGAAGAACTGCAATTCCACCTGGTTGAACGGTAGACCGTTGCTCGACGATCTGAACGCCGCCCTCGACGGCCGCGTTCGCATCGCCAACGACGCCAACTGCTTTGTGCTGTCGGAAGCGCTTGGCGGGGCCGGGCGGGGCGCGAGGGTGGTGTTCGGCGTCATTCTCGGCACGGGCGTCGGCGGCGGAATCGCGGTGGACGGTCGTCTGCTGACGGGGCCCAATGCGGTCGCGGGGGAATGGGGACACACGCCGTTGCCCTATTTGCGCTCGGATCCCGGCACGGTTGCCCTGGAGATGCAGCTCGAGGACCGGCCGTGCTACTGCGGTCGCATGAACTGCGTGGAGAATTTCCTGTCCGGTCCTGGCCTTGCCGAGACCCACCGCGAACTGACCGGCGATGAATTGGCCGCGGACCAGATCGACCGCGATGCACCGAGTGTCGATCTCTACGTCACGATGCTGGCGCGGTCGTTGGCGCAGATCGTCAATATCCTGGATCCGAATGTCATCGTGCTCGGTGGCGGCCTGTCTCGGATCGCGCTCCTGGCCGACGAGGTATCGGACAGGATGACCCGTTACGGGTTCTCGCACGAAGGCCGAAGCCGGGTCGTGGTGGCCGAGCATGGCGATTCCAGCGGCGTGCTCGGTGCGTCACGGCTTTGGCCCGTGTGAGCGCCTCGCGGCGCGCATGCTCTACCGGTCGAAGGAACGGCTCAACGTGAATTGGCGGCTTCTCAAGAGCTCCAGGCGCGAACGGTACGACGTTCGCAATGGTCTTATAATCCGAGCCCGGTAATGGGGACAGGCCATGGCACATCGCAGGGATCCGCAGGACGAGCTTACGCCCCGGGAGGCGCAGCATCTCGATGGGGCAGTCCGTGCCACCGGCGCAGACCCGGACCCGGAGGAAACCCGCGAGTGGCTGGATTCGCTCGAGTACGTGCTGGACAAGGCCGGCATCGACCGGGCCAACTACCTGCTTGAGCGGCTCTCGTCGCGGCTGACCGAGACCGGGGCCCGGCTGCCGTACACCATCACCACGCCTTACCGGAATACCATCCCGGCCAACCACGAGGCGTTCATGCCGGGCGACCTCTTCATGGAGCGCCGCATCCGTTCGCTGATCCGCTGGAACGCCCTGGCGATGGTCGTGCGTGCCAACCGCAAGAGTGGCGATTTGGGCGGACACATTTCGACCTTCGCCTCTGCCGCCACCCTCTACGACGTCGGATTCAACTACTTCTTCCGCGGTCCCATCGACGACCAGGCGGGCGACCTCATCTACTTCCAGGGCCATAGCTCCCCGGGCATCTATGCGCGTTCGTATTTGGAAGGACGCCTGGACGAAACGCAACTGGATGCGTTCCGGCAGGAAGTCGATGGCGGCGGACTGTCCTCGTATCCGCACCCTTGGCTGATGCCCGACTACTGGCAGTTCCCGACGGTATCCATGGGCCTGGGGCCCATCCAGGCGATCTATCAGGCCCACATCATGAAGTACCTGGACAGCCGGGGGCTCATCCCCATGGGCGATCGCAAGGTGTGGGCGTTCCTGGGCGATGGCGAATGCGACGAGCCGGAGTCGCTTGGCGCACTGGGTCTCGCCGGCCGGGAGAAGCTCGACAACCTCGTCTTCGTGATCAACTGCAACCTGCAACGCCTGGACGGACTGGTTCGAGGCAACGGCAAGATCATCCAGGAACTCGAAGGCGCCTTCCGGGGGGCGGGTTGGAACGTCATCAAGGTGGTGTGGGGGAGGCGGTGGGATCCGCTCCTGGCCAACGACACCGACGACCTCCTGCAGCAGCGCATGAACGAGGCGGTGGACGGCGAATACCAGAACTACAAGGTCAAGGGCGGCGCATACACGCGCGAGCACTTCTTCGGCAAGCACCCAGCGGTCAGGAAGCTGGTGGAGAACCTCTCCGACGACGACATCATGCGCCTCAATCGAGGTGGCCACGATCCGTACAAGGTCTATGCGGCCTACCACGCGGCGGTGAACCACGAGGGCGAGCCCACGGTCATCCTCGCGAAGACGGTGAAGGGCTACGGCATGGGGGACGCCGGCGAGGCGGAGAACACCACCCACCAGGTGAAGAAGCTCGACCTCGATGAACTCAAGCACTTCCGCGACCGTTTCGCGGTGCCGCTGACCGACCGGGAATTGAAGGACGTGCCGTACTATCGGCCGCCGCCGGATGCGCCGGAGATGGTCTACCTCAAACGCCAGCGGGCGAATCTGGGCGGTCCGATCCCGAAACGGGTCGGAGACGAACGCGATATCGCCGTACCCGGGCTCGGCGTCTTCGATCAGCAGCTCAAGGGCACGGGCGATCGGGCCACGTCGACGACGATGGCTTTCGTGCGCCTGCTGTCCACCCTGGCCAGGGACAAGGTGATCGGCGAGCGCATCGTCCCCATCATCCCCGACGAGGCGCGCACCTTCGGCATGGAGGGCATGTTCCGGCAACTCGGCATCTATTCTTCCCAGGGACAGTTGTACGAACCGGAGGACTCCGGCGAGATTGCGTCCTACCGGGAATCCAAGGACGGCCAAGTGCTGGAGGAGGGCATCAACGAAGCGGGATCGTTCGCGGCATGGCTGGCGGCCGCGACCTCGTACAGCACCCATCGCTACACGCTGATTCCGTTCTACATCTTCTATTCCATGTTCGGTTTCCAGCGGGTTGGCGATCTCGCCTGGGCGGCGGGCGATATGCAGGCGCGGGGCTTTCTGCTAGGTGCCACGGCCGGCCGGACGACCCTGAACGGCGAGGGCCTGCAACACCAGGACGGCCACAGCCACGTGCTCGGGGCGACCATTCCGAACTGCATCGCCTACGACCCATGCTATGCCTACGAGCTGGCGGTGATCGTCCAAGACGGCCTGCGGCGCATGTTCGGCGCGCGCGAGCGGGTCTTCTACTACATCACCGTGATGAACGAAAACTATCCCCAGCCGCCGATGCCGAAAGGCGTGGAGGAAGGCATCCTGAAGGGCATCTATCGACTCGAGAGCCATGGTCGCAGCAGGTCGAAGAAGGTCCGGCTCCTCGGCAGCGGCACCATCCTGCGGGAAGTCCAGAAGGCGGCGCGCCGGCTCCACGAGGAATACGGCGTCTCAAGCGACGTCTACAGCGTCACGAGCTTCACCGAGCTCGCCCGCCAGGGCGCCGACGTGGCGCGCTGGAATCTTCTTCATGCCGACCAAGAACCGCGGCGCAGCGATGCCGCCGAGTGTCTCGACGGCGATTGGCCCGTCGTCGCGTCGACGGATTACGTCAAGGCGCATGCCGAAGCCATTCGCGGCCACTTCAAGGCGCCGTCGTACCGCGTACTCGGGACCGACGGCTTCGGTCGTAGCGACACCCGTGCCAAGTTGCGCGACTTCTTCGAGGTGGACGAGCGCTTCGTTGCCTTGGCGGCGCTGCGCGAACTGCAGGAACGCCAGGTCATCGCGGCGACCGAGGTCACCCGGGCCATGGCCGACATGGGCATAGACGCCGCGAGGGCCAATCCGAGGCTCACGTGATGGACGTGACGATTCCGGACATCGGCGATGCCGAAGACGTGGAGGTCATCGAGATCTGCGTGGCGCCCGGCGATGCCGTCGCCGCCAACGACGCCCTCATCGTCATCGAATCGGACAAGGCGTCCTTGGAGGTGCCTGCCCCGTTCGGGGGAACGGTGGACAAGGTGCTGGTGGCCTTGGGGGATGTGGTCAACGCCGGCGATGCCATCCTGTGCATGACGGAAGAGTCGAACGGCGAGTCCTCGGACGAGGTCGGGGCGGCGGAGCAGGCGCCCGTGCCGGAAGAATCTGGGGACCAACCCCCGACCGACGGGGCGGGGACGACAGCGGAACTCGAACGCATCGAAATACGCATGCCGGAGATGGGCGAAGCCGAGGGCGTTTCCGTGATCGAAGTAGCCGTGGCCGAGGGCCAGGCGGTCGACGTCGACGATCTGTTGGTAGTGGTCGAGTCGGAGAAGGCTTCCATGGAAATCCCGTCGCCGTTCGCGGGCGTTGTCCTGGAGGTCGCCGTCGAGGAGGGCGACGACGTCGAAGAATCCAAATTGCTGGTGGTTCTCGAGGCACCTCGAGTCCCGAACCGGACTCCGGGTTCGCCAGTCTCTCCGGGAGAGCGTTCGGACGCCCCATCCGCCCCGCCGGGAGCCGTGCTCCCGCCGCCTCCGGCACGAGTGGAGCGTGGACCGGAACCCCCGCGCCCGGCCGCCAAGGTCTACGCCGGGCCCGCGGTGCGACGATTGGCACGTGAACTTGGCGCCGACTTGGCGTCCATGGAAGGATCCGGGGCACGCGGACGAATCGTCAAGGACGATGTCAAGGCGTTCGTCAAGCGCACGCTGGCGGCGCCTGCCGCCGCAGCGCTTGGAATTGCCCCGCTGGACCCGGTCGACTTCTCGCGCTTCGGCGCGATCGACATCGTGCCGTTGTCCCGCATCCGCGCCCGGGGCGCCGTCAACCTGCATCGAAGCTGGCAGCACGTGGTCCACGTGACCCAGCACGACGACATCGACGTCACGGACCTGGAGGCATTTCGGGCTTCGCTGAAGGACGAAGCCGCGGCGGAGGGCGTTAGGCTCACGCCGTTGCCCTTCGTCATGAAAGCGTGCGTGCGCGCGCTGGAACGCCATCCACAATTCAACGCCTCGCTGGACCCGGGGGTGACGTCGCTCATCTTCAAGCGATACCACCACATCGGTTTCGCCGTGGATACCGACGACGGCCTCGTGGTCCCGGTGGTTCGCGATGCCGGCGCCAAGGGCGTCTACGAACTCGCCACCGAGATCGCACGGCTATCCGAGGCGGCGCGCGACAAGAAACTCAAGCCGGAGGAAATGCAGGGCGGCAGCTTCACCGTCTCGAGCCTGGGCGCCGTCGGCGGCACCGGCTTCACGCCCATCGTCAACGCGCCGGAAGTGGCCATCCTCGGGGTGGCCAGACTCGATACCCGACCGGTCTGGGATGGGGCGGCCTTCGTTCCACGCAAGATGCTGCCGGTGTCGCTGTCCTACGACCACCGCGCAATCAACGGAGCCGAAGCGGGGCGATTCGTCGTGGACCTGGGAAGACTGCTGAGCGACTTCCGGCGTCTGGCGCTCTGACGCACCAGGGTGGCAAAGAACCCCAGGCTCGACTGTCTCCCTAGCTCGACTCGACCCCCTGAGACGGCATCGAGCTTCCTGTGCGCCCGGGTCTGGTCACTCCCGCAGCGGCGTCCAGATCACCTCGGCGTTGGCGAGCGTTCGCGCCAGTACGAATAGATAGTCCGATAGGCGGTTCAGGAAAATACCGCAGTCGGTCCCGGCGAGGGCTTCGGAATCCTCTGCCGCCCGCCACCAGGCGCGCTCGGCGCGGCGCACCGTGGCACGGGCGACATGTGCCGCCGTTGCGGCGCGGCCTCCCCCGGGGAGGACGAACTCGCGCAACGGTTCGAGCCGATCGTTCAGGATCGCCGTATGGCGCTCCACATCCTTCGCCAATGCCGACCAGTCGATCACGGATTGACCGGTGGCAGCGACAGCGCCCAAGTCGAACAGACGCGACTGAAATGCCCTGAGCTCGGCCGCCGCGGAGGGGTCGGTCTCCTCGGCCAGCGCACCGATGAAGCTATTGGCTTCGTCGAGGTCGCCGACCAATTCGATGCGCGCGTCGTGCTTGCGGTAGCGCCGACCGTCCGCCAGCGAGGTCTCGCCGCCGTCGCCCGTACGGGTGGTGACGCGGTCGATCCGGTTGCGGCGCGTTCGGTCGTTCATGTAAGTTCGGGGCGTCCATAAGCTGTCGTGACTCGATTATGCCTGCCTTCGATGTGGTTTCCGAAGTGGACCTGCAAGAGATCCGCAATGCGGTCGACCAAGCCGTCCGAGAACTCAAGACCCGCTTCGACTTCCGAGGCGTCGACGCCGGCGTCGAACTCGACGGCGGGACGATTGCCGTTTGGGCGCAGGAAGAGTTTCAGGTCGATCAACTCGTCGACATCCTCAAGGACAAGATGACCCGCCGCTCGGTGGACATCGGCGCCCTGGACCCGCGCCCCCTAGAGGCGGCGGGCAAGCAGAAACGGCAGCCGTTCGGGCTCAAACAGGGCATCGACCGCGACGCCAGCAGGAAGATCATCAAGACCGTCAAGGACTTGAAGCTCAAAGTGCAGTCGCAGATCCAAGGCGACAAGGTCCGGATCACGGGCAAGAAGCGGGACGACCTGCAAGCCATCATCGCCAAGCTCAAGGACGGCGACTACGGCGTTCCGCTGCAGTTCCACAACTTTCGGGACTGACGCCA
>JAKZRQ010000077.1:0-21488 GCA_047518105.1 Pseudomonadales bacterium
AACTCCCGAAGGGCGCGCCCCACGGGGCCTGTGGCGGCGTTGCGCCCCTTGGCAATGGGTCCACCATTCCCGGCGGGGACGCGCCTTGCCACAGACCCCGTGGAACGCGCTGAAATACCAGAAACTTGCGGGACACGACACTTGCCACAGGCGTGCAGGCTCGTTTGTCGCGCATTGCGCCGAGCGCTATGCATCCGGTCGGCGGTCGCGCCACTATCGCCGTTGTATTACCCTCCCGCAACGCACTTTGCCCCAACGACCCGGCCCGAAGGGAGACGACATGAACGGAAAGCGGGTTTTCGACCGCGCCGAAGAGGACTTCGGCAACGTCCTCAACATGGAACACATCAACTTGACGGTGCCGGACCAGCAAGTGGCCGCGTTGTTCTACGTGAGTGGCCTCGGCTTCACCCGGGACCCCTACATGGACTTCGGCACCTTCAACATGTGGATCAACGTCGGCGAGCAGCAGTTTCACCTTCCGAAACGCGCCGCCCAGAGGTTCCGGGGCCACATTGGCGTTGTCGTGCCGGATCTCGACGATCTCAAGCGGCGCCTGGACTTCATCGACCGCCCCATGCAGGGCACCGAGTTCTCGCGCGAGGAGAAGAACGACCACATCGCGCTGCGTTGCCCCTGGGGCAACGACATCCGCGCCTACGGCCCTGGATTCGGCACCAGCCTCGGCATTGCGTTCGCGTCTCTCGACGTGGCGTCCGGCACGGCGGACGGCATCGCGAGCTTCTACAACGATGTGCTCGGCACGCCGGCGACCGTCTTGGACGATGACGACGGCAAGCGGGCGGAAGTCACCATGGGCAGCAACCAACGCCTGATCTTCCAGGAGACCGACGAGGAAATCGCCGACTACGACGGCCACCACATTGCCATCTACGTGGCGAACTTCTCCGGCCCGCATGCGGCACTGGTCGAGCGCGATCTCATCACCGAAGAGTCCGACCAGCATCAGTACCGCTTCCAGGCCATCGTCGATTCGGCGAGCGGCGAGACGCTGACGGAGATCGAACACGAGGTGCGCAGCTTGAGACACCCGATGTTCAAGCGGCATCTGGTCAATCGAAACCCGGCCCAGTCCTTCAGGAACTACGCCCACGGCCGCGACGCCTTCGTGCCATAGCGTGGAGCGTCGTTCAGAGGAGACGCTCGACGGTGCCTGCGTCGTAGCGAGCGAACCCTACTACCTGCCGCTGGCGGACGAGGTGGCGGAATTCGAGGCTGCCTACGCGAGCCGTCTTCCGGTGTTGCTCAAGGGGCCGACCGGGTGCGGCAAGACGCGCTTCGTGGAGCACATGACCTGGCGCCTGTTCGGTCGGTATGAAGGCGACATGGACGATCACCTGGTTACCGTGTCCTGCCACGAAGACCTGACCGGCACCGACCTCGTGGGCCGCTACCTGCTCAAGGGGGATGAAACCGTCTGGCAGGACGGTCCCCTGGCGCGCGGGGTACGGGAAGGATCGATCTGCTATCTCGACGAGATCGTGGAAGCGCGCAAGGACACCACCGTGCTCATTCACTCGCTCACCGACCACCGGCGCACGCTGCCCATCGACAAGACCGGCGAACTCCTCCACGCCCACGACAAGTTCCTGCTGGTCATCTCCTACAACCCCGGCTACCAGAGCATCCTCAAGGACTTGAAGGCCAGCACCCGGCAGCGCTTCGTGAGCCTCGGTTTCGACTATCCGGACGAAGTGCGGGAGGCCGAGATCGTCGCCCACGAGAGCGGTGCCGGTGCCGAGATCGCGCAGCGGCTGGCGGTTGTGGGCGTCAAGGTGCGAAACCTGCGCGAGCACGGCTTCCGCGAGGGCGTCAGCACGCGGCTGTTGATCTATGCCGGCCAGCTCATCGAACACGGCATCGAGCCGAGACGGGCGGCGCAGATCGCCATTGTCGAAGCGGTCTCCGACGACGCCGCGGTGCGGGAGGCCGTCGCCGGCATCGTCGACGTCGTCTGGCCCTGACGGCGTCTCCGTCCTTGCTCTGATGGCCTCGCTAGCCGACATCGACCGGGTGCTGGCGCTTTTCGCCGAAGGGATCGCCGGCCGGCCCGTGCACATCAAGTCCGCCTCGGAGTTCGCGGGAGAACCCTCGGTCGAAGTCCGCCACGGCGTCAACGAGGTTGCCGGCGTCAACGGGATCGACGGCATCAACGCCCGGCACGACGCCAAGAGCGTGTACCTCCCGGACCGGATCGAGCACTTTGCGGACGACGAGCTCAATAGCGCTCTCTACCGCGTGGCGGTTCTCGACGAACTTGGCTTTCGGGAATTCGGCAGCTACCGGTTCGACATGGAGACCGCGCGTCAGCGGATGCCGGGTCTGGCCAGCCGAGAGTCCAGTGTCATCGGACTGCGCGAGTCCGACCTCGGCATCTTCTTCCACAGCTTCGAGCATCCTGCCCTGGCCCGGAGTCTTTTCCGAATCATCGAAACGGCGCGGATTCGGGCGGCGGTGGAACGGCGCTATCCCGGAACGCGCCGCTACCGACGCGCCTTGCGGGAACACCTGGAAGGCATCTGGACGCTCCCCGCGGGAGCAATCGCGGCCGAGCTGGCCATGCTCCGCGCCGCTCTGCTCGGCTTGGCCGCCGCATCGCGCCTCTACCCGTTCGCAGTGGCCGTCCTAACACCGGATGCGGACGTCTACACCACGGCCGCAGCCACCGCCACATGCCTCGAGGCCCTCGCCCCGGAGTCCGTCGACGCCCTTCCCGACGATTCGGGGACCGACGGCGATCCCACGATGGAATGGCTGCAACGGGAAGCACGCCTCGACAACTGGGACGAGGAACTCGCCAACCTGGACGGCGAGATCGCCGCCATGGAGTTTGCCGAATCGGCACAACTCGAAGAAATCAAGGCCGGAAACGCGAGGCGGGATGCCGGGGGCTTGCGCGATGCGGGTGCCGCCCTGGTCGTCGAACGGGACCAACTCAAACGCCGCATCGACATGGAGCGCTCGTCCGTGCGGCGGGCCCTGGGCGACGAGCACAAACACACCGCCAGCTATCGCTACGACGAGTGGGACTACCACAACGGCGTCTACCTGCGGGCCTGGTGCCGGCTCTACGAAGAACGCCTCCAGCCCGAGGAAGCCAAGGACACCGGTGCACTGCTCGCGGCCGTGCGCCCGTACGTCCGCGCCGCCCGCCGCCAGTTCGAGCAGGTGCGCCCGACCGGCTACCAGCGGGTCAAGAAAACACCGGACGGGGACGAACTCGACTTGGACGCGATCGTCGCCACGCGCGCCGACATCCGCGTCGGCGCATCCCCCGACGAGCGCGTCTACAGTCGACGGGAGCGCCTGCGGCGAGACGTCGGGGCCGTGCTCCTAGTGGACCTGTCGGCGTCGACCGATGACATCATTCCCGACGCGAGCGCTTCGCGCTCGCCCCACGATTCCGCTGGCGCGAAATCTTCATTGGGGGGCCGCGAGCGAGTGCAGGAGAGAGTGCAGGAGAGAGTGCAGCAGAGAGTGCAGCAGAGAGTGCAGGACATGCGCGATCCCTTCTTCGACGAACGCGAGGAGTACGATTTTGCGGCGCGCACGGCGGCGGAGGCGGCGAAACGCCGAATCATCGACATCCTGCGCGAGTCGGTTCTGCTTCTCGGGACTGCTCTGGAGAGCTTAGGCGACCGGTACGCGGTCTACGGCTTCTCCGGCTACGGCCGCGACTGCGTGGAGTTCTACGTCGCCAAGGAGTTCGACGATCCGTTCGACGACCGTGTCGTCGACGCCATCGCGGCCATGAAGCCCAAGCGGTCCACACGCATGGGACCGGCGGTGCGCCACGCCGCCACCAAGCTCGCTTCCAGCGGCACGGCGCTCAAGGTGCTGATGATCGTCAGCGACGGCTTCCCCCAGGACCACGACTACGGACCGGACCGGGGCGAGCACGAGTACGGCGTCCAGGATACGGGGCGCGCGCTCGCGGAAGCCCAAGCGCAGGGAATCGAGACGTTCTGCGTCACCGTGGACCGGTCAGGCCACGACTACCTGCGCCGCATGTGTGCGGACGACCGCTACCTGGTGATCGAGGAGACCGCGGAACTGCCAGCAGCCCTGCAGAAGGCCTACCGGCAGCTCACGCGAATCTGAACAGTCAGTCGTCGCCGCCCATGCCGAACAGCAACAGCACCGAACTGAAGATGTTGTACAGGCCGACGTAGATGCCGACAGTGGCGCTGATGTAGTTGGTCTGCTCGCCGCGTACGACAGCGCTCGTCTGCCACAGGATCAACGCCGAACCGAAGAGGATGGCGACGCCGGCCATCACCTGGGCGAACAGGGTCGAATGGTAGAAGAGCGACACGATCCAAGACGCGACGATGACGATCGCGCCCACCACGAGGAAGCCCGCGAGAAAGCTAAAGTCGCGCTTGGTCGAGACCGTGTAGATCGACATGCCTATGAACGCTACGCCGGTGATCGCGAGCGACTGCACCACCAGCGCACCGCCGTTGGCCATGCCCAGTACCGCGCCCAAGAGCGGGCCGAGCGAGAATCCGAGGAATCCGGTCAAGGCGAAGACCCAGAAGAGTCCCCAGATGCTGTCCTGGGTCTTGTGCACGGCAAACAGGAGGCCGAAGAACACGATCAAGGTGACGAACCCGAGGTGAGGCGCACCGATGGCCACCGCCAGCGATGCCGTGACCGCGCTCCACAACAGCGTCATCGCGAGCAGCGCGTAGGTGTTGCGCAGCACCTTGTTGATTTCGATCGCCGACGGGGCGCGGGCAGTGATGATTCGAGACTCGGACATGGGATCCTTCCAATCTTCGTTGACAGCTCAATGGCTATATAGCCACTCGCTCGGCGGGTTTCAAGTTCGTTTCTTCGATACCAGCCCCGTCGCGGCCGGAATCCACACCGCCGCCCACGCCCGCAGCTTGACAACCGCCCTGCACACTTCGAGAATCGCGCTCCCGGCGGCACCCTCCGCCGGCGTCGGCTGCGTAGCTCAGTTGGTTAGAGCACAGCATTCATAATGCTGAAGTCGTTGGTTCGAGTCCAACCGCAGCTACCACTTTCTACCGCTCTGTGCCGGTTTCTAGCGAATTCCAATACCAACCGCCTGGGCGACCGAGGCTCGGCGGCGACCGGGGGTCGTCATGGCGACAACAGGTTCGCCAAGCGCTCCAAATCCTCCCCATCGGCAGAGCGCAGCCGCGCGGCCAGCATGCGCAGTTCGCCTGCCGACTTGCCGGCCCGGAATCGGGCGAGTGCATCCGGATCCGCGATCGCCTTCCTCGCCCGGTCCTCGGCGAACCATCGCCAACCACGATACGACTCGTCGGGGACCGCCTCGGGAGCACTCGCGAGAGAGCCGGCATCAGTCGTCCCTTCCCTGGCGCGGAATTCCTTCAGCACCTCGTCGAGGGTCTCCACGCCGCACGCCACGTGGACCAAGCCAACGATGGGAACCAGGTCGTAGAGCACCTCGTAGAGACTGGAGTCGCACTCCTTGTCGTGGAACACGACGTCGAAGTCCGGCGACAGCAGTTCGGCGAGTTCGCGCGTGTTCTGCTCGGGAACCAGGCGGTCGAACGGCGAGTGGTACAGGTGGATCACGGTTGCGTCCGTTGCGAGCGTCTGGGCAGGTCCAACGATGTTGGTGAAACTGTTGAGCTGCAGCAGCGCCTTCAAGTCGTCGTAGCGCGCATCGCCATCGAGCATCCCGGCAATGAAGTCGCTGGTCAGGTCGTCGTCATCCACCAAGTCGCTGTAAGCCAAGCCGACATCCACGTACTCGAGAAGCGGTGGCAGTATGCGCTTGGCGATGTAGGGCACGATCACCTTGGAATCCACGTTGCGGCACCACGGATCGTCGTCGCAGCGACCATTCATTTGTTGCAACGCACCGCGAAACGTTCGGTAGAGGTCGTGCGGCGCGCCACCGCTGTAGAGTTCCCGTATCCGCACGCCGGTGTCGCCGACTTCGTTGGCCAGCCACACACCGACCGCGCTATGACCGCCTTGCGAGTAGCCGACCACCGCCACGTCGGCATCGGCGCGCGCGTCATGGAACTCGGCGTAGGCGTCGCTGCCGAGTACGGCGGCCAGCATGTCCAGACTGTTGTTGGCGACCCGGTTGGCCATCAGGTAGGTCTCCGGCTGGCCGGTGCCGGCCGTCCCGCCGCGCCCCCAGTTGTCGGGCGCGACCACGAGGTAGCCGCGACCAGCAATCAAGGTGGCCAAGACGTGCCAAGAGTCCGTGAAACTTAGGGATCCCGGCGTCGATCCGGTGGCGTGGTTCAAGAGCACGACCCGGTCCTTTCGCTCGAAATCCGCCAACGAAGCGATGTCGGGCATGGCGACCAGACCCGTGAGCATGGCGCGTTCGCCCGCCGGATTCCGCGATACGTAGGAGACGCGCTCCGATGCCACGCCGAACCCGGCTCGGGCAGTCAACTGCCGCCAGGAGAGCTCGGCAATCTGGCCGATCGTCACCGCCGCCAACACGGCGAGAATGGGCGACTCGATTTCCTCCACCAGCGTCTGCACCACGTAACGTTGAAACAGTCCGTCGACTTCGCCTCGCCCCGTGACGACGCGGTCGAGCACGGTCAGCGGAGGGTCGCCGTCGCGATTGCCCGTGGAAAACCGCAAAGCGCCCCGGTACCGACGGCCGTCGTCCCCGGTCGCATCCACCGTAACGTTGTAGGTCGAGACCGGCGCGGGTCGGCAAGCGAGCTTGTGATCGACGATCTCGGTTGAGTCGCTGCTACTGAGATCGGTCAAGGAGCGACGCAGCGCGAAGCCGCTCGGCGAGCACCCGCCCGAATAGGCGTACCGCAAACCCGGGGCGGCAAGATGTGTGATCGTCAGGCCGTTGGTGCCCGGGTCGATGGTGCCGTTCGCGGCAGGGATGGTATCGAAAAGCGCAATGGGTTCGGGCGCGGGCAAGGGTCTCGGCGGGTCTACCGGCGGCTGGCCACCACCGCCACCGCCGCCGCCGCCGCAAGCGGGTGCCAAGAGAAGGAACATGAGGGTCGCAATCCCGCCCAGAACCCGTCGTAACCGGTTCGACCACGCCGTGCGCCCAATCGCGGTCGGCACCGCCCCCTGCCCAGGACACTGTCGTTCGCGCCACTCATGTGGCACCCAAGAGAATGCGGCAGCATCATCCATCGCGCTACTCAAACGCACGCCACTCATCTGGTGCACAGAGAATGCGCCAACACGGTCAATCGCGCCACCCAAGATTGGCGCGCAGAGAATGTGCCAGCATTCCCCAACACGCGACTACATTCCCCAACACGCGACTAGTTGTGGCGCGCGTGTGGCGCGCGCATGACTGTTGTGGCGCGCGTGTGGCGCGCGCGTGGCTGTTGTGGCGCGCGTGTGGCGCGCGCGTGGCGGGCGTGACGCGCGTTCAATAGGCGATCGACGTGTCCAGCGTCACCCACCGACCGTCGCGCACCACCGACAAGGCGGATTCCGAAACGCCCTTGTGGTCGTCGGGACCAAAGACCACCTGGTAGCCGAAGATGTCGGTGTAGTCGTCAATGGACTCCATCGCCGCGACGAACTTCGCGCGCGTAAGCTCGCGACCCGCGCGCTCCAGGGCAACCACGACGAGATCCGCGCCGCGATAGCCTTCCATGGCGGGAAGGCCGGCTTCCTCGCCGTACTGGTCGCGGTAGCGCCGCATCCAGTCGCGCTGTTCCGGCGTCAGCGACTCGTCGTCCTCGTAGATCTTGGCCATGTGCACGAAGGCGTAGTAGCCCTCGCCGGCACCGCTCTCCTGGTCCGCGATCACCTGTCCGTAGGCGGCGTTGTTGCCGACCCAGGCAACCCCTCCCCAACCGAGCTTGCGGGCGGTTTCCAGGATCAGGATGGTGTCCCGGTGGACGGTGCCCATCAGCACCAGGTCGCAACCGGCGTTGCGGAGCCGGATCATGGGCGCGGTGAAGTCGTTGTCGGTGATCTTATGGGCGACCATCTCGGCGACTTCGAGCCCCATCGCCGCCGTTTGATCCTTCGCGGCTTCGACGATCTCCAGGCCGTATTCGTTGTTCAGGTACACGACGCAGGGCGTGGTCTTGCCCTCTTTCTCCACGAAGTACTTCACGGCCGCCCGGATCTCGTCGTAGTACGTGCCGTGCTGGGAGAACATCAGCTTCTGGAAAGGCTCCACCATGGAGCGCGCACCGCTGCCGGGGAACAGATTCGGCACACCGGCCTCGAACTGATCTTCCATCACCGCGTTGTTGGTGGGCGTACCCACCGCCATCAGCATGGCGAATATCTTGTCCCGATGGATGAGCTTGTTGGCCGCGGAAATGGCTCGCGGCACCTGGTACTGGGTGTCTTCGGCGATGTAGCGAATGGTCCGCCCGTGGACGCCGCCGGCTTCGTTGAACTCGTCGAACCGCATGCGCGCGCCATTGAGCACGCCCACGCCCCAAATGGCGACGGCGCCGGACAGATCGGTATGGGTTCCCAACACCACTTCGGTGTCGGTCACGCCGTCGACGACCGCGACCTCCTCCGCCGGTGGTGTCGGCGACGCGGAATCGTCCGTTCCACCTTCCGTGGCTTCCTGTCGTCCACAACCCGTCAGCGCGAGCGCGAGCGCCATCAGCATCAGTTTCTTCATGCTTCTCTCGATCCAGACTTAGCCGCCACGATACATGCTGTCGATCAGGTCCGCATACTTCTCGTTCACCACCTTGCGCTTGAGCTTCTGCGTCGGTGTGAGCTCTTCGTCCTCGGGGTCGAGCAACTGGTCGATCAGCCGAAAACGCTTGACCGTTTCCACGCGGGCGAAGCGGGCGTTGACGGATTCGATCTCGCCCCAAATCAGGTCTTCCACCTCGCGCGTGTGGCACAGGCTCGTGTAGTTGGTGAACGGCACATCGTGGTCCTGGGCGAACTTGGTGACGTTGTCGTCGTCGATCATCACCAGGCACGTGAGGTAGGGGCGTTTGTCGCCCACCACCACGGCGTCGGTGATGTACGGCGAGAACTTGAGCTGGTTCTCGATCTCGCTCGGCGTGATGTTCTTGCCGCCAGCAGTGATGATGATGTCATTCATCCGGTCGACGACGTAGATGAAGCCGTCGTCGTCGATCCGGCCCACATCGCCCGTGTGCAGCCAGCCTTGGCGAATCGTCTCGGCGGTTTTCTCGGGTTTGTTCCAGTAGCCCTGGATCACGCCTGGGCTTCTGAGGACGATTTCATCCTGCTCGGCCAGGGCGACTTCCACGCCTTCGGCGCTCTTGCCGACGCTGCCGATCCTGAAGTCGTCGGCTAGGTTGGCGGTGGCGATGCCGGTACATTCCGTCTGGCCGTAGACCTCGTACATGGGCTTGCCCAGGGCCCAGTACCAGTCGATCAGGTCCGGGGCGATGGGGGCGGCAGCGGTGGAAAGCCAGCGGCAGTTGTCGATGCCGAGCAGGCGGCGGATGTTCTTCAGGACCAGGACTTCGGCCAGAAAGAACGCGCCGGCCAGCAACACCGGCACACGCTCGCGTTTCTTCAGGCACCTCGCACGGCGTTCGCCGAGGCCCATGGCCAGGCGATAGGCCAGCCGTCCAAGAGCTGTTCCCTCCTTGAGTTTGATCTGTACGGTGGAGAACTGCTTCTCCCACACCCGCGGCACCGCGAAGTGGATGGTGGGCGCAACCTCCTGCTGATCGTGACTAATGGTCTCGAGGCTCTCCACCAGGTTCACCACCGAGGACGATTCAAGCGGGGAGAAGGTGTAGAACATGCGGCCGGCGACATGGGCCAGCGGCAGGAAGCCGAGCTGCTCGTCGGTATCGAAGACGCCGTAGCAGCGTTGCAGCGTCGCCATCATGAAGAGCATGTTGGCCTGGGAGATCATGGCGCCCTTGGGCGGTCCGGTGGTGCCCGAGGTATAGGTGAGGATCATCAGGTCGCCGGGCTCGGCCTGGTCGATCGCCTCGTCCCAGCTCTCGGGATTCGCCTCGCCGTAGCGTTGGCCGAGGGCGAGCAACTCGTCGAAGGACAGACACATGGGATCGTCCAGGCGGCGCAAACCCTCCATGTCGAAAATGATGATCTTTTCGAGCGTCGGCGTGCGCTCGCGCACCTCGAGCACCTTGTCGAGCTGTTCCTCGTCCTCGGCGAAGTAGAAGCGGGAACCGCTGTCGTTGACGAGGTACTCCACCTGGTTGGACGCGTCCGTGGGGTAGACGCCGTTGGTGACGCCGCCGGCGCAGATCACACCGAGATCCGCGAACAGCCATTCCTTGTTGACCTCCGAGGCAATGGAGCAGACATCGCCCCGTCGAAGCCCCAAAGCCTGCAAGCCCAAGCCCGCCAAACGGGCCTGTTCGCCGTAGTCCGCCCACGAATACTCGTTCCAGATGCCGAAGTCCTTCTCCCGCAACGCGACTTTCGACCCCAATTCGGCCGCGCGCTTGCGGAACAGCGCCGGCACGGTGGCGCAGCCGTCGATGATCGTGGTCCCCTGCCGCGTCTCGATCATCGCCACGTCTTCCTCTGTTTCCAGCGTCGCCGCCCGCGTACACCCTGGTCCTTCATGCCGAGATAGAACTCCTTGATGTCGGTGGCGTTCTTGAGCCGTTCGCCGGTGTCCTCCATGACGATGCGGCCGACTTCCATGACGTAGCCGTAGTCCGCCAGATCCAGCGCCATGCGGGCATTCTGTTCGACCAAGAGCATCGTGACCTGCTGTTCCCGGTTGAGTCGCTTGACGATCTCGGCGATCTCGTGCACGAGGATGGGCGACAGGCCGAGCGACGGCTCGTCGAGCAGCATCAGTTTCGGGCGGAGCATCAAGGCCCGACCGATGGCCAGCATCTGCTGCTGACCGCCGGAGAGGAAGCCGGCGGGTAGTCTGCGTCGATCCGCCAGCACGGGAAAGTAGTCGTAGACGAGGTCGAGATCCTCCGCGATGCCACCATCGGCGCGCGAGAACGCGCCCATGCGCAGGTTGTCGTCCACGGTGAGGAACGGGAACACTTCCCGGCCCTCGGGCACGTGACCGATACCTAGGCGGGCCACCCGGTCCGGATCCCGATGCGTGATGTCCTCCCCCGCGAAAGTGACGCTGCCCTTTTGCGGCTCCATGGCGCCGCTGATGGTCTTCAACACGGTGGTCTTGCCCGCCCCGTTGGCACCGAGAATGGTCACGATGTCCGCCTCGGGCACCTCGAGCGATACGCCCCGGATGGCCATGATGGGGCCATAGTAGGTCTCGATGTTGCGCAGCGTGAGGAGCGCCATCGGTCAGTCTCCGAGGTAGGCTCGAAGGACATCCGGATGACGCTGGATCTCGGCCGGTTCGCCCGTTGCGAGCACCGCGCCGTCGGCCATCGCCAAGACCCGGTCCGACACCGTGGCCACCAAGTTCATGTCGTGTTCGACCATGGCGATGGTCACGCCGAGGTCGGCCACGATATCCTCGATCCAGAACGACAGATCCTCCGTCTCTTCCGGGTTGAGGCCCGCCGACGGCTCGTCGAGCAGGAGCAGTCTCGGCTCCAGGCACAGGGCACGGGCGATCTCCACCATTTTGCGCACGCCGTAGGGCAGGCTGCCGATCGGCTGTTCGCGGTGGCGCTGCAGATCGAGCAGGTCGATCACATCCTCCGCCTTGCGCCGGAAGTCGAGTTCCTGACGCCGGGCGCGAGGCAGGAACAGCAAGTCCGTGACCAAACGCGTTCGGCGGTGAACGTGGTGCCCGATGAGCAAGTTGGTGAGCACTGACTCGCGTTCGAATAGTTCGGTGTTCTGGAACGTGCGCGCGATGCCAAGCGCGGCGATGCGGTGCGCCGGGACCGTGGTTATGTCCCCGCCGTCGAAGGTCATGCTGCCCGCGTCCGTGTCGTAGAAGCGGCTGATGAGGTTGAGCACGGTGGTCTTGCCCGCGCCGTTGGGGCCGATGATGCTGAACACCTCCCCAGGTCGGATGGCGAACGACACCTCGCGCACGGCCTTGATGCCGCCGAAGCTGACCGAAATGTCCCGCGCTTCGAACAGGGCGCTCACCGTACCCGCTCCGTACGCAGATAGCTTCGCTGACGCTTGTAGGTGGCCTTGCGGTAGAGCGGAAACTCGTCGAACCAGAGCCGGATCTTCACCCAGCGCCCGTGGATGCCAAGCGGCTCGAAGATCAGGAACAGGACCAGGATCAAGCCGAAAACGCCGGGTTCCAAGCCCGGGATCTCGGCAATCCATCGGGGCAGGACGTCGCGCGCGAAGGCAATGGCCTGGGGCAGAAAGCCCAGGAAGATCGCGCCGTAGATAACGCCTTGGAGCGAGCCGAGGCCGCCTACCACCACCAGCAGCAGAAGCTGGATCGACGTCTGCACGGTGAAGGCGTCCGGTGCAAGGTAGCCGATCTTGTGCGCGAACAGGCAACCGGCGAGCCCCGTAAAGGCGGCCGATATGGCGAATGCGGTACACTTGGTTCGCGCCAGATCGATGCCCACGCTCTGGGCCGAAATCTCCGAATCCCTCACGGCGATAAAAGCACGCCCGGTGGGCGAGCGGAGCAGATTCAGCGCGACGAGCAAACACAGCGCAAGCACGCCGAGACAGAGATAGTAGAACCCCACCGGCGTGTCCACGCTGAATCCGAAAATCGTCGCGTCCGGCACCCGAATGCCGAAGTGCCCGCCCGTGACGGGTTCCCAGTTTTCAATGACCCAAGCGGCGATGCGCTCGAACGCGAGCGTCGCGATCGCGAGATAGATGCCGGTCATGCGCAGTGCCGGCAAGCCCACCAGATAGCCGATCACGGCACAGAACAAGGTGGCCAGCGGCACCGACAGGACCAGCGGGACGCCTCGGGTGAGCAACCAGGTATGGGCGTAGGCGCCGATCGCCAGGAACGCCGCATGGCCGAGGCTTACCAGGCCGGTGTACCCCACCAGCAGCATCAGACCCACCCCCGCGATGGCCCAGATGTAGACGAGGGCGAATTCGCCCAGGTAGAAGGTGTCCAATGCCAGCGGCGCCACCAGCACCAAGGCGGCGAGCAGGCCGTACCAGAAACGCTGGCCGTTGTGCGCGAACAGGTTCACATCCTGCCCGTAGCGGGTCTTTTGAACGAACCTCACCGTGCCGCTCCTTCAGACCTTCTTGTGCTGCATAGTCGCGAAGATGCCTTCCGGGCGCACGATGAGCATGGCCAGGAGCAGCACGAATGCGCTCACCTCGGACATCCCGGGCGGCAGGTAGAGGCCGACGAATTGTTCCGCGACGCCGATGACAAGCCCGCCGACAATGGCTCCGGGCAGGCTGCCGAAGCCGCCGACGATGGCGGCGGCAAAGGCTTTGATGCCGATGAAGCCCATCAACGGGTCGATCAGGTTGACCGGCGCCACCAGGATGCCCGCAGTCGCCGCGATGCCGGCCGAGATTCCCCACACCAGCGAGTACACGCGCTTGACCGGAATGCCGACGTAGTAGGCCGCCAACTGGTTCTGCGAGACGGCCTGCATGGCAATGCCGAGGCGCGTGAATCGGAAGAAAAGGTACAGGAGGGCGCACAGCAGGGCGGTGCCGACGACGATCGCGATGTTCTCGTGGCCGATGATGAGGCCACGGACCTCGATGATCCCGCCGGCGAACGGCGAGTCCAGCGAGCGCGGCTGGTTTCCCCAGATGGCGCCGGCCACGGCGCGGATGACGAAACCCACTCCGATGGTGAGCATCAGCACGGCGAACGGAGGTTCCCCTATCATTGGCCGAAGCAGACCGCGTTCCAACGCCATGCCGAAGCCGGCCATGATCAATAGCGTCGCGACGAACGCCAGCACGAACGGGACGCCGGCGAGATTGGCCAGGCTGAACGCGACGAATGCGCCCAGCATCATGATGTCGCCCTGGGCGAAGTTGACCATCTCCGTGGCCTTGTAGATCAGCACGAAACCGAGCGCGATCAGGCCGTAGACGCAGCCCTGGGAGACGCCGCTAATGAGGAGTTGCAGGATTTCCAATTGGGGTCGATGCCGCCCTGTACGGACCGGTCCTCGTCGCGCGAGCGATCATACGCGGTCCAACGTATCCTCGCACTCCAACGACGCCGCGCTTTGCCAACCGACGTGGCGGGGTGGTAGATTTCCGGCGGGGGTCAGTTCCATCGAACATCCCCGCCTAGAACCGCAGATGACACGACAGAACCGCCATGGGCCTTGATTCGCCGGACAACCATTCGACGCGGACGTACCAACCCGAAACGGCCGCGTGAGCAAACGGTCGCGTGAGCAAACGGCCGCGTGAGCAGAAGACCAAACCCACCTCGGCAACCGTCGACGCCTTCATCGACGGCATCCAGGACGAGCGCAAGCGCGCCGACGCGCGCCTCGTCGCGGCGATGATGGCGGAAATCACGGGTGAGCGCGCGCGCATGTGGGGCACGAGCATCGTAGGATTCGGGACCTACCACTACCGCTACGACAGCGGTCGGGAGGGCGACTTCTTCGAAACGGGTTTTTCGCCCCGCAAGCGGGCGCTAACGCTCTACGTGATGGCCGGATTCGCGGACTACGGCGACCTCCTCGCGCAACTTGGCGAATACACCACCGGCAAGTCGTGTCTCTACCTGAAGCGTCTGGCCGACGTCGACCAAGACGTGCTGCGGAGGCTGCTCCGGCGTTCGGTCGCGTACATTCGCGCCAAGTACCCGCGCCGCGCCAAGTACCCGCGCCGCGCCTGACCCACGGACCGTGCGAGGAGACCGCGGAGCAGAGCAGGCGGACGAGGCTCTCGAGTTCCTCCGCCGCCGGATCGAACGGATGTTTCCCGGCAAACGGCTCGACGCGAAGCTGATCGCCGAGAACATCGCCTTCGGCGCGGCGGTCCTGGGTGCCGGCCACGTGGAACTCGTCGACCGGGACGGCTGGTGGTTCGTGGCGAGCGAATTCAACTGGCTCGACGCGTCCAAGGCGCACGCGGCGGAGATCGACTTGTTCCGCACGATCCTGCCGTTCCCCGAGCAGTCGCCCACCGGCCACCGGGCCGAGATCTACGTGACCGCGTTCGCGGTGGAAGCCTACTTCCGGCTTGGTGAGGACGTGACCTGGATTCGCGGCGAACGCCCTGGACCGGCGCTGCGCGACCTCCCGGATGCGGGCGTGGTGCCGCCTTGGTGCCGCCATGTGCTGGCTTTCCGCCTGCCATGACGGCTCGGGCCAACCGGGGTGTGCGGTCGCGCTGCGCGCAGTCGGCTCGGGGGGTCAGACATTGAACCGGAAGTGGACGACGTCACCGTCCTGAACGACATAGTCCTTGCCTTCCAGGCGACGCCGGCCCGCCTCCCTGGCCCCGTTCTCGCCCCCATGGGCGATGAAGTCCCCGTAGGAGACCACCTCCGCGCGGATGAAGCCCCCCTCGAAGTCGGTGTGGATGACGCCTGCCGCGCGCGGCGCCAAGGTTCCCACCGGAATCGTCCAGGCACGCGCCTCCTTCGGCCCGGCGGTGAAGTAGTGGTGCAAGCCGAGTAGCCGGTAGCCAACCCGGATGACCCGATCAAGCCCCGGTTCGCCGATGCCCAAGTCGCGCAGGAACTCGTCCCGGTCGGCATCCTCCAGCTCGCTGATCTCCGCCTCGATCTTTGCGCAGACCGGAACCACGACCGCGCCTTGACGGTCCGCCAAGGCAAGCACCTCGTCGAGCATCGCCTTGCCTTGGTCGTCGTCTTCATCGACGTTGGCGATGAACATGACCGGTTTTTGGGTGATGAAGTGGTACTCGCGCAGAAGCTCCAGCTCGTGCGGGGCGAGGCCCATCGCGCGAACCGGCACCCCGCTCCCAAGGCCATCGCGTACCCGTGCAAGGAGTTCGACAAGCGTTCGCGCGTCCTTGCCGCCCGCGTTGGCGATACGCCGGTTGCGGTCGTGGACGCGGTCCGCGGTATCGAGATCCGCGAGCGCGAGTTCCACCTCGATGACGTCGATGTCCTCCTTCGGCGAGAGGTGTCCGGACACGTGCGCGACGTTGTCGTCCGCAAAGCAGCGCACCACGTGGGCGATGGCGTCCGTCTCCCGAATGTGGGCCAGGAACTGGTTGCCGAGGCCCTCGCCCTTGGAGGCACCCGCCACCAGTCCGGCGATATCCACGAACTCCATGGCGCTCGGCACGACCCGGGCCGGGTTGACGATCGCGGCGATGCGTGCGAGGCGCGGGTCGGGCACGGGAACGACACCGGTGTTGGGCTCGATGGTGCAGAACGGAAAGTTCTCGGCATCCACCGTCGCCCGCGTCAGGGCATTGAACAAGGTGGACTTGCCGACGTTCGGCAATCCGACGATGCCGCAGGTGAATCCCACTATTCCGCAGTGCCTGACCGAGCCCCGATCGGGGCGTGGAAGATGTTCATGGCCTGCTGCATCTCGCCGGCGAGCACCAGCGCAAGCACGTCGTCGCTCATGGTGGCCCCGCGTTCGACTGCCTCCCGCTCGCCGAGGGGCATCGAGACCCCGGTCAGGTAGCCCACCATCGCGTCCGCGCTGCCCGGATGGCCGATGCCGATCCGCAGACGGGCGAAGGCGCAGTCGTTGCCCAAGCTGGCGATGACGCTCTTGAGGCCGTTGTGGCCGTTGTGGCCGCCGCCGGTCTTCAGGCGGCATACGCCGACAGGGAAAGCCACTTCGTCGTAGGCGATGAGTACATCCCGAGCTTCGATCTTGTAGAACCGGGCCACGGCACCCACGGCATCGCCGGACAGGTTGACATAGGTGGTTGGGAGGAGGAGACGCACCTCGCGGCCCAAGATTTCGCCGCGTCCCAAGAGCCCCTTGAACCTGCCTTGCGCGGTCAAGGGAACCTCGAAACGGCGAGCGAGCGATTCAAGCCATACGGCGCCCACGTTGTGGCGTGTGCGCGCGTAGCGCGGCCCCGGATTGCCGAGACCGGCAATCAGGCGGATGGTCACGGCAAGCTCTCACGCCGCCTAGCCCGCATTTCTCACCAGGCCGCTTGTCGGCGTCAAAAAGCTCTTGGGTTTCACTAGTTTGACCGCGATATCGATGATCGTGCCGAAGGCGGACTGCGCTGGCCGCGCCCGCCCGCGCTTCGCGCGGGAGGCTCTCGCGGGTCTTTTGGCCCCATGCGCGCACGTGCTCCCTCAACCGTAGTCCCCGCTATGCTTTCGGTCGCGAGCACGCGCACGTGCCCGTTGTGTACAACGGGGCCAAAATCCTCCGCGACCATCACGGCCCCTGGTGAGAAATGCGGGCTAGAGGTCCACGCCGACATTGTCGATCAACCGTGCGCGTCCGATCCGGGCGGCCACGAGAATGCGCAGAGCGACGGTATCGGCGTCGGGCTCGACCAGGCGTTGCGCGTCGCGCACCGCCACGTAGTCGACATCGAAGCCGGCCTTGGTCAACTCGTGGCGGCCGCGCTCTTCCAGTCGAGGGTAGTCCCGGGCACCGCGTTCGAGGGCGGCCTTGATCCGGGCCAGGATCCGGTTGATGACGGCGGCACGTTCGCGTTCGGCATCCGAGAGGTAGTTGTTGCGGCTCGACAGGGCCAGGCCGTTGTCCTCACGCACCGTGGCGACGCCGACCACCTCGATGGGCATGTCGAGTTGGCGCGCCATGGCGCGGATCACGGTCAACTGCTGCCAGTCCTTCTCGCCGAAGAACGCCTTGTCGGGTGCAACGATGTTGAAGAGCTTGGCGACCACCGTAGCGACGCCGTCGAAGTGGGCGGGGCGACTGGCGCCGCAAAGGGTATCGGCGAGTGCGGGAACCGCAATGGCGACGTGCCCCTGCCGGCCCTGCGGGTACATGGCCGCGACCGCGGGTTCGAACACGAGGTCGACTCCCTCGGCGGCGAGCAGCCGCAGATCCTCTTCCAGCGTGCGTGGATAGTTCGCGAAGTCTTCCGTGGGGCCGAATTGCGTGGGGTTGACGAAAATCGAAACCACGCACGCATCGCACGCCTTGCGGCACGCGCGGACCAGGGCCTGGTGGCCGTAGTGCAGGTTGCCCATGGTCGGGACGAGGCCGACGGCGCCGTGCTGCATGCGCCGCGCTGCGCGCACCGTCGCGATGTCGTGGACGACATCCACGGGACGAGCCTAGTGCGTCTCGCTGCACGAGCGCGCGCCCGACGGCGCGTTCAAGAGCGCTGCCCACCGGTGTTCGTATGCAACCCAAGTGTCGACATTCGGGGTGCTCAAGGAATCTAGGTGAACGAGTGTTCGGGCCCGGGGAACGTGCCCTCGCGCACCGCGTCGGCGTAGGCGCGAAATGCACCCGGGATGCCGTCGTCGCTCTCCGGCAGGAAATTCTTGACGAACTTGGGAACGCGGATACTCGATGGCGTGAGTCCCAACATGTCGTGCATCACCATGATTTGGCCATCGGTGTGCGGGCCGGCACCGATGCCGATTACCGGCACCTCGAGCCGGCTGGTGATCTCCAGGCCGAGGTCCACGGGAACGCACTCCACCAAGATGATGGACGCCCCGGCGTCCTGCAGGATCAGCGCTTCGTCGACCATCGTCTGGGCCTGACTCGGGTCCCGTCCCTGCACCCGGTAGCCGCCAATGCGGTTGATCGACTGGGGTGTCAAGCCCATGTGGGCACACACCGGAATGCCTCGTTCGGTCAGGAGCCGCGTGGATTCCGATAGCCAGGCCCCGCCCTCCAGCTTCACCATGTGAGCGCCCGCGCGCATCAGCACTGCGGCGCTTTCGAGGGATTGGGCCTCCGACGCGTAGCTCATGAACGGCAGGTCGGCCATGATCAACGCGCCCTGGTTTCCGCGTCGCACGCAATTCATGTGATAGACCATGTCGTCAAGGGTCACCGGCAAGGTGCTGTCGTGGCCGTGCAGAACCATGCCAAGTGAATCGCCCACCAAGAGCACATCGACGCCGGAGGTGGAGATCAACTCCGCGAACAGCGCGTCATAGGCTGTCAGCGAGGCGAACCGTTCACCGCAGCGCTTTTTTTGTCGCAGGGTGTTGAGGGAGACCGGGGCTTTTCGGGACTGGGCGCTCATCAAGGGCCACAATCACACCGAGCCCAACCGTTTGCAAGACCGGCGTGCCGATTTTCGCCTTACAACAAGCTCGGGTTGGGGTTGAAGTAGTGGCGGACGCCGTCCATGGCCTCGATTTGACGTACCAGTGGCCGGTAGTGGGCCTCGTTGTCGGCGAAGTCGATCTCGGCCGCGTTGATGATCAGCACCGGCGCATCGTCGTAGTAGTGGAAGAACTCGGTGTAGGCGTCGCTCAGCAGCGTGACGTATTCCGAGTCGATGCGTTGCTCGTAGTCGATGCCTCGCCGGCGGATTCGGTCGAGCAACACGGATACGGGCGCTTGCAGGTAGACGACCAGATCCGGCTTCGGCGGTCGGAGGTCCAGGCTTTGGTAGATCTGTTCGTAGAGATCGAGTTCGTTTTCGTCCAGGGTCGCCGTCGCGAACAGGCGGTCCTTGTCCATCAGGAAGTCGGCGACCAGAGTCGGGCCGAGCATGTCGTCGCGCGAGAGCCCGGCGATTTGGTTGGCCCGGTGGAGAAGAAAGAACAACTGGGTGGGTAGGGCGTAACGCCTGCCTTCCCGGTAGAACCGGTCGAGGAACGGGTTCTCCATCGCCGGTTCCAACACCAGCGGACGATGGAAGGTATCCGCCAGGCGACGGGCCAGGGTGGTCTTGCCGACGCCGATGGGTCCCTCGACGGCAATGTAGTTGGGCGTCGACAGGGCGGGTCGAGAATCCTGTTCCGTTTCCAAGGACACGGCTAGCGCGTCTCGCTACCCGAGCGCGCGCCTCGTTCGAAATGCAACTCAAGTGTCAAATTCGGCGTGCTCACGGAATGGCGTCTTGGCGGCTGTTGGTCACTTCCGGCTCGGCGCCGGCTCGAGGCGTCCGCCGCCTGCGGCGCCTGCGGCGCGGTCGATCGTCCCTTGTCCGGCTGGGCAGTTCCCCGGCGTCCGTGTCTTGCGCCTCGGTCCACCAACGGGCGAGTTCCTCCGATGCATCGCCGGCCTCGACCCGCAACAGGAGGAAGTCGTATGCGGCGCGGAAGCGTGGATGGACGAGCAACTTGGTCGCGTTGCGCGGGGTAGTTGTCACCAACAGCGGTTGCAAGCGCCAGACGTCTTGAACAAACCAGGCGTGCCGGCGCGGGATCGAGATGGTTGCCTGTTGCGCCGTGATCACCGCACGCGCCGCATCGTCCTGGAGTTGGGAATCGCGATGTCTGACGGGGCCGGCGTCGCTAGGCATTGCCGGGCCTGAACGCTCGAGGAATTCTTGCCAAAGGAACGCGGCCAGAAGGAATCCGGGCGTGACGGGCTTGCCCTCCTGCAGCCGCCGGTCGGTGTTGGCGAGCGCGAGCCGGGCGAGCGCCTCACCATGGGGAGGCAGCGGGAACAGGATTTCGACGAGTTCGTGCTTGCAGAGCAGTTCGAACGCCCGCTCGGCATGACCCGTCATGAACAGCTTCGTAAACTCGTCGAACAGTCTGGCGGGAGGAATGGCGGTAAGCATCTCGCACATCGGCGCGATGGCGTTCTCGGTGGCCGGATCCGGCTTCAGATCCAGCTTGGCCGCGAAGCGGATTGCCCGCAGGATGCGCACCGGGTCTTCCCGAAAGCGCTGTTCCGGCTTGCCGATCAAGCGCAATGTCCGGGAACGGATGTCCGCCATTCCGTTGCAGTAGTCGAGCACCAGGTCGCCGACGGGGTCGTAGTACAGGGCGTTGACGGTGAAGTCCCGGCGGAATGCGTCTTCGTCGATGGTCCCGTAGACGTTGTCGCGCAGGATGATCCCTTCTTCGGAGAGATGCGATCCGGGGCCCTCGTCGTCGTCGTTCATCGCCCGACGAAAGGTGGAGACCTCGATGATCTCGCGGCCCATGCGGACGTGGACGATGCGGAACCGGCGACCGACCAGCCGAACCCGCGGGAACACCCGGCGCGCATCCTCGGGGGTGGCATCCGTTGCCACGTCGAAATCCTTCGGCACCTTGCCGAGCAGCAAGTCGCGGACGCAGCCGCCAACCAGGTACGCATCGAACCCGGCACCGCGCAATTTGTCGATCACCGCAACCGCGTTCCTGGAGACGCGGGTACGGTCGATGTTGTGTTCGGCAATCTGCGTCGGCAAGGTTGGCAAGGAAGGCACGGTGTCCTGCTAGAGGCGTGATTGTATCGGTACGCACCGTGGCCTACCAGCGCGCGCGATGCGCGCCGGTCGGCGCGCTAGAATCCTTGAGCATGCCGAATGTTGACACTTGGGTTGTTGCGAACACCGGTGGGCAGCGCTCTTGAACGGCTCGTGTTCCGAGACGCTCTAGCCCGCATTTCTCACCAGGGGCCGTGATGATCGCGGAGGATTTTGGCTCTGTGTACACACGGGCACAAAAGACCCGCGAGGGCCTCCGCGCGAAGCGCGGGCGGGCGCGGCCATCGCAGTCCGCCATCGGCACGATCATCGACATCGCGGTCAAACTAGTGAAACCCAAGAGCTTTTTGACGCCGACAAGCGGCCTGGTGAGAAAT
>JAKZRQ010000078.1:0-21862 GCA_047518105.1 Pseudomonadales bacterium
TGCCATTTGATGAAAACCAAGGCAGAAGCGCGACCGCTAGGCCCGCTCGCTACGGAATTGATGGCTTGGGCCAACGACACAGAGGATTGAGCAATGGGCATTCAAGTAGCAATCGAAGACGCGCTGATCGCCCTTGCAGGCGTGTATCAGGTGGCTGGCCGCGACTGGTACCTAGTCAACAGCCGGAAGCCTGGAATCGTCCGCACCGTGGAGGTCGCCATGCGCGTCACTGCCGAAGAACGTACTAGCTTCGGCAGCCGTCGGGACTACACCGGCGAGATCGGCTTGGAAGCATACGGCCCGACCGCCGAAGCGCTGCCCGCGTTGGACCATTTGCGGACGCTGTTCCTTGCGGACTGGCCGCTGTTGCTCACGCTGCCCACGGGCGACCTGCAAGTGACGTGGGAAAAATGGAACATCGAACGCGGCCAGCCCGACGGAGGGCTCGTGCTGGATGTTGCCGAGTTCGAGGTCGGGTTCAAGGCGGAAGCTGGTTCCTAGACGGCTTCCCTACCGTACCTCAGGCACTCCCCGCTATTCCCTTCCCTGTGGGTTAACCGAAGGGTACGAAAACGCCCGACCGGCCTGTAGCCCGCGCCCTGCAAGGGCTTTGGCCAAACGGCCCTACTTTCCTTGGAGTGGCCGCGCCTGGCCTTCGGCAGATCCGCCGCGTCGCCCTCGAGGCAGGTGTTGGTAACAACGTGGAACCAAAAGGCGCGCTGGCTTTCGAGCGGCATATCGCCCGCCCGGCGAGGAAGGCAAGGACTTGAACTCGATCATATAATGGCGTTACCATATGACCCATGACGCGCGCAACGATGCAGCAACGCGCCGAACGGCTGAACGCGGCACACGAGCTGCGGGACCGTCACGGCGCGACCGAGGCGGTTCGGCTGCTGGCCGAACGCTACGCGCTTTCCCCCGTTCAGGCGCGCCGCTACGTGCGAGCGGCGGGCGACATGGACGAACTCTTGCCGGATGCGGAGATCAAGCAACCGATCACGGTGCGCGTTCCGCGGCATCTGGTCGAGCAATTGCGGGTGCGGGCGCGGCGGACGGGCCGCAGCCTGGGTTCGCTGGTCTCGCAGGCCATCGCCGCCTTTCTGTCCGAGAAAACGTAGGGCCGGATGCCGCGCATCCGTCTCGTTCATGTGTTCGACCGGCTCGCGCAGGAACGCCTCGGGGAAGCCTATGGATTGTTGGTCCGCGAGCGCACCTGGTCTACGAGAGGAACACCCAATGAACATTGTGGTCCTGCCGCCGACGCCGGGAACGGTCGCGGCGTATCTGCGGGTATCGAGTCTAGCCCAGCGCCACCGCGAGACGATCGCCAGTCAGCGTGAGGCCGTGCTGGAGCATGCCGGCGGCCGCGGCTGGACCGTTCCGAAGGAACGCGTGTTCGCCGACGACGGGTTCAGCGGCGCGACGCTCGACCGGCCGGCGCTGGAGGCGTTGCGCGACGCGGTGGCGGGCGGCGAGGTGGAGACGGTCCTGGCTTGGTCCGCCGATCGGCTGAGCCGCAACTTCGCTCACCAGATGCTGCTGCAGGAGGAGTTCGCCCGTCATGGCGCGAGGATCGTCTTCGTCCAGGAACCCGACGACGCGACGCCGCAAGGCATGCTGCTGCGGCAAATGCTGTCGGCCATCTCCGAGTACGAGCGCACGCAGATCGCGGAACGGTCGCGGCGCGGGAAGATCCACCGCGCCCGTCAAGGTTCGCTGAACATGATCTCGCGACCGCCCTACGGTTATCGGCTGATCCGCAAGACCGAGGCGTGCGGCGCGCGGCTCGAAATCGACGAGGCCGAGGCGGCCGTCGTGCGCCGCATCTACGACCTCTATGTGCGCGAGGGTCTCAAGATGCATGCGGTGTCGCGGCGGCTGGACGCGGAAGGTATCCGGCCGCGCCATGCGGAGCGCTGGCCGACCGCCACCGTCGCCGTCGTTTTGAGGAACGAGACCTATGTGGGGAGGGCGGCCTACCTGAAGACCGTCGGCACGGGCAAGCCGGCGCGCCGCAACCGCACCGGCAGGCGCAAGGCGGGGACGGTTCGGCGCCTGACCGGGCGCACCGTGCGCCCTCGCGAGGAATGGATCGAGTTGCCCGTTCCAGCCATCGTCGAGGCGGCCGTCTTCGCGCGGGCACAACGGCGGCGGGCGGAGAATCGGCGCTTCTCGCCGCGCAAGACGGCGGATCCGACGCTGCTCCAAGGGCTTTGCGTGTGCACCGAGTGCGGCTACACGATCGGGCGGAGCTCCGGCAATTCCGGCAAGGGATCCCACGGCAAGCGCATTCACTACTACCGGTGCCACGGCATCGACAGTTGGCGTCGGCCGCAGGGCGCCGTCTGCGACAATCCGCCGGTTCGCGCCGACGAACTCGACGCCGGGGTTTGGCGGGAAGTACTCGCCTTGCTCGAGAACCCGCAACTCGTCCGGTCCGAAATCGACAGCCGACTCGCGGCCGCCAACGACACCGCCTCGAATGATCGCCGCATGGCGACCTTGCGGGCCGAGTCGTCCCGCAATCAGACCCGAATGCGCCGCCTGCTCGACGCCTACCAGGAGGGCCTCGTCACGCTCGACGAATTGCGCGAGATAAACGCCCCCATGCAAACTCGGCAACGTGCGGTCCTGTCCGAACTCGACGCCCTGCGAACCGCGAACCTCGATCGTTCATCCCAGCTTGCGCTGGCCACCACGGTCGCGCGTTTCCTGAAGCGCATGCGCGAGGCCGCGGGATCGCTGGCCATCGCCGAGCGTCAGCGCATCGTGCGCCTTCTCGTTCGCGAGGTGCGGATCGGCAAGGAATCGGTGACCATCTGTCACTCCATCCCGCTGACAGACCTACCTCCCGCGGAATCCCAACCCGCAAGGGGCGTGCCGGCCGCGGCGGCGACGCACCGCAGTGGACTTTTGGTTCCACGATGTGCTCAGATCGAACAGGGTCACAGTCGGGCGCGTGTCGAACAGCTCCATCGCGGCGTCGAACAGGTGCGCCTCGATGGCTTCGCGATGCGCCATCAGCGCGTCCGAGGCGCGGTACAACTGCATCGCGCCGACGGACTCGAAGTCCACGCCCAGCAGCTCGCCGACCGCGCTGCGCTCGCGCAGCCAGCGGTGTACGCTGCCCGACCGCAGGAGGCCCTCGACGCCGTCCTGACCCCGCCGTCCGGCTGAGCGCCGCGTCCCGCCAAAAAGCCCCGCCCCGGTGCGCGACACGGGGCAAACCGCCACGTCCGCAGGCCGACAAGACGCCCCGCATCCTCCCCGACAAGCCCGACAACCCCCCAACAAGACGGATCGACATCCCCCGCCAGCCAGCCGAAGCCGACCGACGCCTCGACGGATCCGCCGACCATCTGAAAAAATCAGGACTTTTGAATAGGCCTGACGCAAGACGCGCCTTGGAGTGTCCGATCGGTTGCAGTACACTCCGGTCGAACAACCAAGTCTTGCCAGGGGACGACATGCGCAGGCGCAAAAGACGACGGGATTCCGAAGAGAGCAAGATCAACTTGACGCCCATGCTTGACGTGGTGTTCATCATGCTGATCTTCTTCATAGTCACCGCGACCTTCGTCAAGGAGATCGGTCTCGACGTCAACCGACCCGACAACAAGGAGCCGGAGACGGTCGACCCCGACAAGAAGAGCATCGTGGTGCGGATCACCAACCGCGACCGCATCCTCATCATGGGACAGGACGTCGATGTCCGTTCGGTGCGCGCCAACATCGAAAGGATGCACGCGGAGAACCCCGAAGCGCCGGTGATCATTCAACCGCACCCCGAATCGACGACCAACACGATGATTCAAATCATGGACTCCGCGCGCCAAGCCGGCGTCTACAACGTGTCCCTGGCGTCAGGCTGATCGCGACCACCGCTCGCCCGGGCTAGCCCGCCAGCCGTCCGCTCCGCTAGATTCCTTGAGCGCTCCGAATGTTGACACTTGGGTTGCATTTCGAACGAAGCCGGGAGAATGCGTTAGCATTCTCGATCGCGCCCGTCAGGGCGCGCCGCCGCCACATGCGGCGCGCCTAGCCGCCGCCTTGCCCGAGACAGACCTCCGTTCCGACACGGTCACGAAACCGTCCGCCGCAATGCGGGCCGCCATGGCCACCGCCGAAGTGGGCGACGACGTCTACGGCGAAGATCCGACGGTCAATCGACTGGAGCGGACCTGCGCCGAGCGGCTGGGCTTCGAGGCGGGGCTGTTCGTTGCCAGCGGCACGCAATCCAATCTTGCCGCGCTGCTCACCCACTGCCGGCGTGGAGACGAGTACATCGCCGGCCAAGACGCCCACACCTACCGCTTCGAGGGCGGTGGTGCCGCCGTGCTCGGCGGCATTCAGCCCCAACCCCTGCCCTTCCAGGACGACGGCACCTTGGACCTTGGCGACGTTGGGGCGGCGATCAAGCCCGACGACATCCACTTCGCGAAGACCAGACTCGTTTGCCTGGAGAACACCCAGGCCGGTCGCGCCATCGGTCCCGGCTACTTCGCCAGCGTCCGGGCATTCGCGCAGGAGCGCGGCCTGCGCATCCATCTGGACGGCGCACGCCTATTCAACGCGACGGTCGCGCTCGGCATCGACCCGCGCGCAATCACCCGCCACTGCGACTCCGTCTCGGTGTGCCTGTCCAAGGGACTCGGTGCGCCCGTGGGGTCGGTTCTCTGCGGTGGTGCGGATTTCATCGCGGCGGCGCGACGCTGGCGGAAGGTCCTCGGCGGAGGAATGCGCCAAGCCGGCATACTCGCCGCCGCAGGTCTCCATGCACTGAACGACAACGTCGAGCGTCTGGCCGACGACCACCGCCGCGCGGAGGATCTGGCTACGGGCCTCGACCGCCTCGGCATCGCCGCCGAACAGCGCACCAACATGGTCCACATCGAGGGAATCGATCCCTCTCTCATGGTGGCCCACATGGCCGCACGCGGCGTCCGTATCTCCGGCCCCCGCTGGGTCGTTCACCTGGACATCGACGACCGGGACATCCGCCACGTCGTCGACAGTGCTGCAGGGCTGCAGCCCGACCGGTGACTCAGCCGGCCACGAGGCCGGCAATTGTTCCGGTGAGACACGCCACCAGCGTGCCGGACAGGATCGCCCGGGGCCCCAAGCGCAGCACTTCCCCGCGCCGTTCCGGCACCAGCACGCTGATGCCTCCGATCAGGATGCCGAGGCTGCCGAAATTTGCGAAGCCGCACAGCGCGTAGGTCATGATGACCCGGGTGCGGGCCGAGAAGTCACCGCCGACCTCGGCAAACTCCAGGTAGGCGATGAACTCGTTCAGAACGACCTTGGTACCAAGCAGCGTCCCCGCGCCGGTGGCATCCGCCCAAGGCACGCCCATCAGCCACGCCACCGGCGCGAGCACCCAACCGAACATCCGCTCCAGGGTCAGCGGCGCATCGAAGACGTTGACCACGCCGAGCATGAGATTGACCAAGGCCACCAGGGCGACCAGCACGATCACCATGCAGGCGACGTTGGCTACCAGGCGCAGGCCGTCCATGGTGCCCCGGGACACTGCGTCCATGGTGCTTTCGTACTTCAACGCATCGGCGAAATCGCCCGCCGTGGCCTCGCCGGTCTCCGGAATCATGATCCGCGCCACCACCACCGCGCCGATGACGTTCACAACCGATGCGATGAGGACATGGCCCAATGCGCCGTCGATCACCGGTGTCAGAACGGTGGCGTACACCGCCATGATCGACCCCGCCACCGTGGACATGCCGCAGGTGATCACCACGAAGAACTCCGAGCGCGTCAGGCTCTTCAGATAGGCGCGGATGACCAGCGGCGACTCCACCATGCCTAGGAAGACGCTGGACGCGGCCGCCACACCGACGGCCCCCCCAAGCCCCAAGGTCCGTCGCAGTGTCCACGCAAAGCCGCGGATCACCCAAGGCAGGATGCGCCAGTACCAGAGCACGGCGACCAGGACGCTGAACAAGAGGATCTGCGGCAGCACCCGAAACGCGAAGATGACCAATGGCGGCGCCGAACCCTCGGCGAAGACGAAGGGAATCCGGTCGCCGCCGAGAAAGCCGAACATCAGCGTCGTGCCTTCGATCGTCGCGGCTTCGATCGCATAGACCACGCCGTTGAGCTTCAGCAGCACATCCCGGACTCCCGAGAAGTGCTCGTTCAAGAGCAGCCACGCGATGCCGAACTGCACTACGACGCCCACGGCGACCTGCAAGGGGCGAACCTCTCGCCGGCGCTCGCCCAGGAGCCAGGCAATCCCCAGCAACGCCACGACTCCGAGAAACCCCTGCATGTTGCACCTGCGCGTCGCTGCCGATAAACGATCCCAAGTCTACTCGACCGGGCACCTGTCGTTTCCAGCAACCAAACCGATCCCAAGCGCATCCTGCTCACCGGCACGACTACGCCACCCATCTGGACGTCGTGGGAATGGACGCGTCCGGCGTGCATCCCGACGGACTTCGACCGAGCCCACACCTTTGGGATGCGCTACCAAGAGCACTAGGGCGGTCTGGCAAGCCGGTCGCCGCCGACGGACAACGACCTCGGCGAATCGCGCTAACATCCGGTCATGTCGGCGGGCACCATCATTCTCCTGAACGGATCATCGAGTTCGGGCAAGACGACCCTGGCACGCGCGATCCAGCAACTCAGTCCCGAACCCGTGCAGCACATCGCCCTGGACCAGTTTCGCGACGGCATGTCCGGGCGCTACCGCGGCATGAACTCCGCAGCGGACGAGCCCGGTGCGCGCGGGCTCAACGTGGTGCCCAGGGACGGCATGACAGCACTTCGATTCGGCGACATCGGACGGCTGACGTTGAAAGGCATGCGCCGGGCCGCAGCAGCGTTCGCCACCACAGGCATCGACGTCGTGGTCGACGATCTGCTCCTGGAACCGGACTTTCTCGCCGACTACCTGGACGTGTTCGCGGGCCGCGACGTGATCTTCACCGGCGTTCGCTGCGACTTGGAGACCGTCACAGCACGGGAACGGGCGCGTCCGGGCCGTTTTCCCGGGACGGCCGCTAGCCATTTCCACCAAGTGCACGCCGGCTGTCGCTACGATGTGGAGGTGGACACCGCGAAATCCACACCGCGCGAATGCGCCAAACAGGTTCTGGCCGTCCGGCAGGCTCCTCGCCGCGCGACCGCGTTCGACCGCCTGCGCAAAGGCGAGCATCGTGGCTGACCCACGCATGACCGGCACCGACGACGACAGTGCCGACCTCGAAGCATTCCGCGCCATGATCGCCGCCGCCGAACGCATCGTGGTGTTCACCGGCGCCGGCATCAGCACCGAATCGGGCATTCCCGACTTCCGCAGTCCGGGAACCGGGCTGTGGAACAAGATCAAGCCCATCGAGTTCCAGGATTTCGTCGCTTCGGACGAACGCCGTCAGGAGTCCTGGCGACGCCGCTTCGGACCTGGTGACGGACAATGGTCGGACGCCAAGCCGAATCGGGGACATCGCGCCGTGGCAAAGCTGATCGCGGATGGCCGGGCCACCGCCGTCATCACCCAGAACATCGACAACCTCCATCAGGACGCCGGCGTCCCCGACGACCGGGTGATCGAATTGCACGGCAACAACCGCTACGCGAAGTGCCTGTCCTGCGAGACCCGCTACGAGCTCGCAGATCTCAAGCGCCAGTTCCAGGCGTTGGGACAGGTGGCACCCTGCGCCCGCTGCGGCGGCATCGTCAAGACCGCCACCATCTCGTTCGGCCAACCGATGCCCGAGGAGGCCATGGCGAAGGCTCAGGCGTTCACCACCGAATGCGACCTCTTCGTCGTCGTCGGCTCGTCGCTGGTGGTCTACCCGGCGGCCGGGTTCCCCGAATACGCCAAACGTCTAGGCGCGCGTCTTGTCGTCCTCAACCGGGAAGCCACCCCCCTCGACGACATCGCCGATCTGGTGCTCCACCGCGAGATCGGACCTAGTTTGGGATACGTGGTCGGCGTCAACTGAGCCGCCGAGGCGAGGGCACGCCCTATCGCGTAGCGGTCAGCAACCGATCAGCGAACCGTTCGATGTCGCGCAGCTTGTTGCAGGTCTCGACCCGAAAACAATAGGGCGCGTAGCGACGCATCTCCGAGTCCCCCTCCCGCCAGCGCATCGACATAGTCCCTGATGGCCTGCTGGAAATACTGGCGCCGGCACCGCAAGGCGTCCCGGCGAGAACGATCAATGCCGCCATCGCCCGCCCCGCCAGCCAAGTAGGCGTCCAGTTCGCTAACGCCCAGTGCTCGCGCTATATGTAGAGAGAATACATATTTCTCCCGCAAGCTTTTGATTTTATGTATTCCAATACCGTCTGCAACGCGTTGGATCCGTAGCGCCAAGTGGTCGCGATCATCGTCGAGCACGTTCGCGACCGACTCCACGAGGGGTGCCGAAAAGTTGCCTTCGAGTTGTCCAAGCATCGCGGCCCGGTCCACGCCGCGCAGGAACGAACGCTGGGCGGGTTCGCGGAAGGCGACTTGGAAGAACCGTTCGAAGGTGTCGTCGAAGCGGCCTTCTCCACTGGCGACTTGGCGACGGCCAGGGCGTCCTTCATCAGCGCCTTGTCCGCGACGCCTACCCGCGAGACAACGTCGAAGGCGTCCAGAGTTTCCGCAGGCGAGACGCGCACATCCGCGTTGCGGAGCGCCGCAACGAAGCGCGCGAAGGTCAGTTCCACGCCGCCGCACCCACGCCGGCGCCCATCGCCGAATCCCGGCGAGGCGACCTCCGGGTCAGGCGACTTCTTCGAGATCGAGCGGACGTTCGAGTGCCCGCCAGTCGATGTCCCCGTCGGTGGACAGGTTTTCGAAGTCGAGCACGCCCATCTCCTCGAACTTCGGGCGCACCTTGTCGGTCAGCAAGCCGATCCGCTTGAGGTTCGGAATGACCCGGGCGTAGAGCATGTTCAGGAAATCCGCATTCAGGCCTCGATCCACCAACGCCCGCCGGCTCTCCTCCACGTCCCAGCCGAAATGGCGGAAGACGTCGTTGCGCAGCAGCCGATCCCGGCTCACCACGCACGCCTGGTAGGCGAACTCGGCCCGATCCTCCCGTTCCTCGTCGGATAGCGTGGCGACGAACTCCTCCAGGTAGTTCACCCCGAACGTGACGTGCCGCGCCTCGTCGCGAATGACCAGATAGAGCAACTCCTTGAGCACCGGGTCGGAGGTTTCGCTGCGAGCTACGTGGAACGCGGCCAGGGCGAGACCTTCCAGGATGATCTGCATGCCGATGAACTTCAGGTCCCAGCGCTGGTCGGTGAGGACCTTGTCGAGGAGATCCTTCAAGCCCTGGGTGACGGGATAGGAGAAACCGATCTTGGTTTGCAGGTAGCGGTTGAACACCTCCACATGACGGGCCTCGTCAAAGGTTTGGGAAGCCGCGTAGAGCTTGGCGTTGAAGCTGGGAGCGCAGGAGGCCAGTTGGGATGCCACCAGCAACGCGCCCTGCTCACCGTGCAGGAACTGGGACAGCGACCAGGCGTTTTCGTGCTTCAGGTACTCGACCTTGCGCTGTAGGTTCAGCGCATCGAACGGCGCATAGCCAATCCACGGGTTGCCGTCGACGAACTCCTCCTGTTGGGCGATGGACATGGGCGCCGCCTCGTGGAAGTCGGGATTCTGCGACCAGTTGATGTCCGTGGTCGCATTCCAGTTCAGCTCCTTGCCGAGTTCGTAGAGTTTCTTGATCCGGTTCTCCGAGACCCGGTAGTCCCAGTTGTAGGAACCATCAAGCGGCGTGCGAAAGATCTCCGCGATGTGCACGGCTTCGGCGACGGTCAGATCGACCTCGGGATCGAAACTTCGTAATCGGCGTGGGGCGTTGTCCACGTAGTCGATTTTCATGGTCGTCCTCATTGAGTGGGCTGCATCGAGCATGGCGATTCTACAGACATTGACTTGCCCGCGGTGACTCGCTGACGGCGCGATAGAATCGCGCCATGCCAACCGTTCCGCCGACCGGGGAAGACCGCCGCCGTGTTCGCGCCGCACTGGGGCGGTTGATGCCTCGCTGGGACCGCACGCGGATCATGCGAATCGACTACCTCCCCGGTGGATACACCCATCGCAACTACCGAATCGAAGTTGGCGGCTGCGCCTATGCGCTAAGAGTGGTCGAGCAAACCGGGGCGCCGGACGGTGGAACACTTCGCGGCGTCGCATCGTCGCCACGGCGAGAGTCCCGAATCCACGAACGGCGATACCTCGACATCCCCGCGGCGCCCGATGTCATTGCCCACGACGAGGACACGGGATACCTGCTGACGGGGTGGATCGACGGTTCGGTTCTGGCCGAGGCCCCGCCGACTCCGCTGGAGGCGGGAATCTACCTGGCGGCCCTGCATAGCCAGATTCCGACCGGGATCCGCCGCTACGACTACTCCGGCGAGGTGGCCGCCATGTTTCGCCGGGCAAGGCGGGTTGACCCGCTGGTTGCGGGGTGTTTCGAGCGTCTCGCCTGGTCCCCCGCGCAGTCGCGGGGCTGCCACAACGACCTCAACCCGTGGAACATCGTTCGTACCGAGCTTCCCGACGCCCTCGGCCCCTTCCGCACGCTCGACTGGGAAACCGCCGGGGACAACGACCCGCTGTTCGACTTGGCCGGACTCTGCCTCGGCTTGGAGTGGGGGCTGGCACAAGCCGCCGAGTGCCTGGAGGCATGCCGGGCTTCGGGAACGGCGATCGCGGGAACGCGCTCTCGCCTGGCCGACACCATGCGCGCCTTCGTGATCCGCGAGTACGCCTGGGCCATCGCCCAACTGGCCATCGGCAACGATCACGAGGGCATCCGGGATCAAGCCCGAAGGACCCGGCAAACCCTCGCAGACTGGCGTTGAGCGGACCCGCGTCTCGTCGGTATGGCAATCCGATGTGGATGGACGACCAACGCGTTACAATCGCGCCATGGCCAAGCTGATCGCAATCGTCGAGGACGACCCGGACCAGCGCGCGAACTACGCCGACGCCATCGTGTCCAAGGGCCACGAAGTAAGCGCCTACGCCAGCCGCCAGGAGGCGCTTCAAGGTTTCGACTCCCGCATGCCCGACCTGGCCGTGCTGGACATCATCCTGGGTGAGGAGGTGGACGCCGGGTTTGAGCTTTGCCGGGATCTCCTTGCCCGCGACCCCAACCTGCCGGTCATCTTCCTCACTGAACGCATCAACGAGATCGACAAGATCTCGGGACTGAGGCTCGGTGCGTGGGACTACCTGCCCAAGCCGATCTCGCTCGACTATCTGGCCGAGCGCATCTCGTCGCTTCTGCGCATCAACGAAGTGCGCACGAATACCACCGTCAAGAGCGGCGCGTCCAAGCACGTGGGCGAACTCAGGCTCGACCAGGACGCGCTCTTGGTGTCCTGGCGGAGTGAACGAATCGACTTGTCCGCCACCGAGTTCCGCATGCTTGCGAAGCTGGTGCGCGCGCCCGGACACGCGGTCAGCTACGAGACGTTGATGCACGCCACGATGCAGTCCCTAGTCACCCACAATACGATCAACACGCACATGCGCAACATCCGCAAGAAGTTCGAGAAGGTCGATGCGGATTTCGGTTGCATCCGCAGCGAGTACGGCTTCGGCTACCGCTGGGCGGCATAGCCGGGTCCGCCTTCGGACAACGCCATGAGCGCCGCAAGATCCGGCCCGAAGGCGGTTCGCAAACCCGTTGCGGATACTGCGCCGGACGCTACCGCACCGGATGCCTCCTCCCCGGAGGCTCCGCCTAGGGCGTCGACATCCTCCCCTCCGGGCACCCTGTCCAAAGGCGCTCGGGCTTCGCCTCGGTGGTTCCGCCGACGAACCCAGAGGATCCGCGGTGCCCGCCTGGTTACCAAGCTGATGCTGGTTGGACTCCCGCTGGGACTGATCTTCGCACCCTGGGCGTCGTTTCTGCTGCTGGACCAGATCGAGCAGATCTCCGTGCAGATGCAATCGAACCATCAACAGTTGATCGCGGACAGCATCGCCATCAACTTCAACGGCCGCGACGACCTGTTCGACGACTTGCCCTTGGATCCAAGCGACACGGATCTCGTGGTGTGGCCCATCCAGGCGCCCGTTCGCGTCGACGCCTCCACCCTGGACTGGGGCGAGGAGATTCGACCGCGTCGATTCGGAAGTCCCGGCGACGGCTCCTTCGGGCTCAGCCTCGGCACACTGCGCGAGGAACGCGGCGTGAACGGCGAGGGCCTCATGCTCTACGCCTATCTCGAGATCGAGGACGATGTGCGCGTCTACCGCAATCCAGATTTCCTGCGCCTCGACAACGCCGACCATCTGCGCATCAGCTTCCTGGAGGACGATGGCGAGCCCGGCCGGATCGCGGTGACGCTGTCGGAGTCCGGCGATACCACCGCCTATCGGATGGACCCCGAGTGGGGCTATGCGGAGGAAGGCGGATTGCCGGAGAACGACGTGCGCGGATTCGTCCGGGAGACCGACGCCGGCTTCGCCGTGGAGCTGCGCATGCCCTTCGCCCTCGTCGGCTCGCGCCGCTCCGGCCGCACCGCAGCGCGCAGCGGTTTCGGGCTTTCGTTCGTGGATGTCGACGATCCGGATGCACGCACAATCCACGCCGTCACACAAACCCTCCCGGATTCCCAGGATGCCTTCAACCTGATCGTTCATCGTTCCCCCGACATGCTGAAGATTCTCGAATCCCTCGGCTATTCCGGCATGCGCATCCTCATCATCGACACCCAGGAGCGGGTGCGCGCGGACATCGGCGGCTACCGCACCAAGAACGAGCCTGCGTCGGCGGAATCACTGAAACTTCCCGCCTGGCTCTCGGCGGTGCGCGATGGATTGGGATCTGCCGCCGATGCGGTGGAGCGGTGGCTATCCCGGGAACAGGGAACCGATCCAGCGGGTCCACGCCAGGAGCGAATCGAGGCCCGGATCATCGAGTCGGCCCTGGCGGGTCAACCCAATGCCTTGCGGCGTCGCGTTGGCGACGTGGAAACGATCATGGCCGGGCATCCGATCATCTCCGAGGGCGGTGCGGTGATCGGCACCGTGGTTGTGGAGCAGAACATCGACGACATCCAGTTCTTCCAACGCCAAGCGATCGATGATCTCGCCATGGTTTCCGTGTTGAGCTTTGTCGCGGTCCTGGTCTGTCTGGTGCTGTTCGCCGGCCGCCTCACCTGGCGGATCCGAAACCTGCGCCGCGAAGTCACCTCCGCCATCGACGAATACGGACGCCTGCGGACCAATTCCCTCACCGCCGGCATGTCGAGCGCCGACGAGATCGGCGACCTCGCGCGGAGCGTGTCCAACATGCTCGCGCGGCTGGATCAGCACAATGCGTTCCTGCAGAAAATGCCTCGAACCCTGCGTCACGAGATCAACAATCCGCTGAATACCCTGATCACCTCTCTCGACCAACTGGCCCGGGAATCCGAGGCAGTCCGCGACAGCAAGTACCTCGAGAGCGCGCGGCGTGGCGTATTGCGGATCGGCGCCATCGTGCAGAACCTGGCCGATGCGGCAAATCTCGAGGAGTCCCTCGCATCGGAAGACATGGAAGTCATCGACGTCCGGGCGCTGATCGAGAGCTATGTCGCCAACTGCCAGATCACGCACGAGGGCCAGCGGTTCTCGTTCCGTGGCACACCCGGGGCGATCTACGCCAAGGTGGCCGACTACCGTATCGAGCAGATGCTCGACAAGCTCATCGACAACGCCGTGGACTTCCACCGCGCCAACAGTCCGATCCACGTGCAACTCGACGTGCGCCACGACATGCTGCAGATCACGGTCGCCAACCGCGGCCCGATGCTGCCGCCGGACGCCACGGGATCCCTATTCGAGTCCATGGTTTCCCAGCGCGCGCCCGAGAGCAAGCTGCATTTCGGACTCGGTCTCCATGTCGTCCGGGTGATCGCCGAGCAGCACGGTGGCTCCGTCTGGGCCGTGAACCTCGTCGACGGCTCCGGGGTCGCGTTCGTGGTGCGCTTGCCCTTGGCCGAGACCGAGACCAGCCATGATGCCGATCCGGCCACCGCCGAGGCTGCCGCCGGCGGATAGGGCAGCCGCAGGAGAGGCCTGGATTCCTTGAGCGCGCCGAATGTTGACACTTGAGTTGCATTTCGAACGAAGCCGGGAGAGTGCGTAAGCATTCTCGGTCGCGCCCGTCAGGGCGCGTGGGCCCTACTCAAGCCAACAGGCGATAGTCGGCATTCACGTCCGGTTGCCCTTCGCAGCCAACCTCGCCGCGCTCCACCAAGTACGCGATCGCGGCCAAGACGCTGCGGGCGGCGGCGCTGTGCAGCGCACGGGGCACGTCGGCGTACATCATCTCCACCATGTCGCCGATGCGGCATACACCCTTCGTCAGGCATTGGCGGATCTGCTCCTCGCGCTCGAGCCGGTGATCGATGAATGCCTGGACATGGGTTCTCGGGTCGGTGATGGGTGGCCCGTGAGTCGGCCAGTAGACGCCGTCGTCGCGGTCGAGCAAAAGGCGAAGACTCGCCATGTAGCTCTTCATGTCGCCATCCGGCGGGGAAATCACGCTGGTCGACCAGCCCATCACGTGATCGCCCGAGAACAGCGCCCTCCCCTGCGCGGGCGCGGGCGCGGGCGCGGGCGCGGGCGCGAATGCGTAGCAGACGTGATTCGATGTATGGCCGGGCGTGTGCACGCATTCCACCGACCAGCCGTCGCCGTCGATGACATCGCCGTGCCGAACGGTGACGTCCGGCTCGAAGTCCATGTCCCCGCCTTCCTCCACCTGTACCCCGTCCGCGATCCGGTCCGCGCCGTGGCGGCCGTAGCCGTAGGTCGGCGCTTCGGTGTGCGCCGCGAGCAAGCGGCATCCGGGCGAATGATCCATGTGCGTATGGGTCACCAGCATGTGGGTGATCGTCTCGTCCGCGGTGGCACGCAGGATCGCGCTGATGTGGGCAGGGTCCGCCGGTCCCGGGTCGACGACGGCGACGTTGCCGCGCCCGAGAATGTAGGTGCCCGTGCCGTAGAACGTGAATGGGCTAGGGTTGTTTGCGATCACGCGACGGATGCCGGGGGACACTTCCGCAGCCTCGCCGTATTCGAACGCAAGCTCCCGGGTGAAAGGAATGGTGGCCAAGCCGTCGCCTCGAACCGATCGGACGGCGATCTTATCAAACCCGATCATCGCCCGGGAATTCAGTCGGGGCCTCGTTCCCGGGCATCGAAGGGTTCGTCCGATCCTGCCTCTTCGGCGGCGGCCGAGCGGCTGCGCTCCTCTTCGGCCTGCCAGCGCTGCCGACGCTCCCGCCACCGGCTGCTTCCGGGGGAGACCGTCAGCGCAAGGTCGAGGTAGAGCAAGCCTTCCTCCGTCATGCCTGCAACGTAGGCTTCGGTGGCGGTCTTGGCCAGCCGCGTTGCGGCCATGGACATCAGGCGGCCCGCATCGGCGTTGTCGGGATCGAGGCGTTGCGCCTCGCGCAGCCGGGCGACGGCATTGTCCTCGAGCGCCGGTCCGGTCACGTAGCCCTTCTCGAACAACGCTTCGGCCTCGCGTATCAGGTTGCGGACGGTTTCGATGCGTGCCAGTTCCGCGTCGAAGCGGGCGTTCATTTCGTCCACCGGCTGATCGCCGATTCCCGATGCGGCCGCCCGCTCCAGCAATTCCTTGGCTTCATCGGGCCGTCGAGCGGCCAACATCGTGTCGAAGGACGCCAACACCTCGCCGACGATGCCAGCCAGGCCTTGCAGGGCAACCGCATCGTCCGGTCGGATAGCGAGCACGCTGCTGTAGACTTCGGTGGCGTTGGACCCCGGCGGCTCGATCAGCGCCCCGGCCTGGCGGAGGTCCCCCGCAGTTCTCAGCATATCGTCTATCTCCGCCTGCAGCGCTTCCGCGTCGGTCAAGCTCGCGCGGACCTCCTCGATGCCTTGGAACTCGGTATTCGCCGCCACCGCCCGTTCCAGGTGCTCCATCGCCATGGCGAGGTCGCCAGCAACCGCGTGATCCCTGGCCAAGGCACCGTAGAACACCGCGATGTCGTCGAGCGCGGCGAGCGCCGCGCTGCTGCCCGGACGCAAGCGCAAGACTTCCTTGTAGTGAACGATCGCGTAGTCCACCGAACGGGCGTCGCCGAGCCCCGAATGCGCCAACTGCCGATTGGTGTCGGCCAACAGCCGTTGGGCACGGCGGCTATCCGCGAGCTGATCGAACAGGGTCGTGAGATCGGGATCTTCCGGGAAGACGCTGGCCAATTCGTTCAGCTTGGCGAGCGCGAGTCCGAAGTCGTCACCGTCGATGAGAGCATCGGCTTCCTGCTTCCACTGCCCGGCCAGCGCGGCGATCGCATCGAGGGCCGCGCCGTGGCGCGCCTCGAGCCCGAGTACGCGACGATACGCCGCGACGATCGCGCCCAACCCCTGGTTGGGATCAAGACGCAGCTTCTCCGCAGCTTGCCAGGCAAGCACGACGTCCGGATGTTCCACAACCCCCGCGATGGCCAAGGCGCGCTGCGCGACATCCTCCTGGGTACCAAGGTAGAAACCGCCCGCAACAAGCGCGCAGGCGATGGTGAGCCCAGCGGTGATGGCAAAGACTCGGCGAGGTCGCGCTGGGCCGGCATCGGCACTCCCGAGTGTCCCATGGCGTTCCGGGCGCTCGACCACGGCCGCCACCTCCCGCGACGTCACCGGCCCGTTCTTGACCACCGCATCGGGCACAAGGCCCGCGTTGCGGATTTCATCCAAGACGAGAACGATCTGTTCTGCGGACTGAAAGCGCTGTTCGGATGATTCGGCGAGGAAACGTTCCAGCGCGGCCTCGAAGGGGGCCAACTGCAACGGCAGCGGCGGGATCTTTCCATGCGGATACCTGGCGGCGGATTCCGAGACCGGACTGAAGGGCAGTCGTCCCGTCAACGCCTCGTAGAAGACGACACCCAAGCTGTAGAAGTCGGACCGGCCATCGATCGCATCGCCCGCCGCCTGCTCGGCGCTCATGTATCCGGGCGCACCGTACGATCCGGACTCGCCCGTGGCTTGCGTCGCGTGAACGGCACGGGTACTGCCGACGGCAATCCCGAAGTCGGACAACAGCGCGGTCCCCTGCTCGTTGAACAGGATGTTCCCCGGCTTGACGCGGCCATGTGCCACCCCTTTGCCGTGGGCATGGTCCAGGGCCGCGGCGACTTCGTTGACGACCATGAGGACGTTCTGCAAGTGCAGCCCGGTCTCCAGGTTCGCGTTGAGATCGCCGCCGCGCAGGTATTCCATGACGCGATAAACCACGTCTCCGCTAACCCCGGCATCGATCACCCGGACGATATTCGGGTGATCGAGTTCGGCGCCAACGCGTGCTTCGGACAGGAAGCGTTCCCTGGCGCCTGCATCCCGGGCACTGGCTTGCGATAAAACCTTGATCGCGACCGGTCTTCCGAAAGCGTTTTGCAGGCCGACGAACACCCGCGTATCGACCCCGCGACCGATCTCCCGCTGAATCCTGTAGCCCGGGATTTCCACGTCAGTCGACATCCTGGAATTCGAGGCTGCGGATCTCGCCGCCGACCTGCTTGCCGAGAACGAACCGCCCGTTCAGCACATAGGCCGAGCCATCCAGCCGGACGGCGCTGCCCGCGCCGTGGGCGAGCCCGTTGATGCACTCGTCGCCGTTGAACGTCCACGGTTGTCCGGCAATGACCAGGGTGCATTGCTCGACCAGCTCCACCGTTGCGGCGGCGACCGGCTCCCCGTTGTCCCAGATCTCGAAGGAGAGTTCCCCGTCGGGCGTTTCCTTGACCCCGGGGCCGTGCTGGCGTCCGTAGGCGAAGTTTCCCTTGTAGAACGTGCCATTACGCCAATAGTAGTGTCCGAGGCCGTGCCGTTCGTCCGCGAAGAAGTCGCCGACGTAGCGATTGCCCTGCCACTCGAGTTCGCCACGACCTTGTTTCAAGCCGCCACTGAACCGACCGCGGTAGACGCGTCCGTCCACGTAGCGGTAGACCCCCTCCCCGTCGGGTAGACCGCCGATGAACTCTCCCTCGTAGCTGGCGCCGCTACGCCAGTTGAGCGTGCCGCGCCCGGTGCGGGCGCCCGCTTGGAAGTCGCCCTCGTAGACATCCCCGTTGGCCCAGAACAGCTCGCCGGTACCGGTCACCTCGTTGTTGCGGAACTCGCCGCGATAGACATCGCCGTTCGAGAACCGAAGGGTGCCGTTGCCGTGCCGTCGCCCGCTCACGAAGGCGCCGTCGTAGACCTCGCCGTCGGGCGTGGAGTGGACGCCCTTGCCGTGCATGCGACCGGCCTTGAATTCGCCTTCGTAGCGGTGGCCGGGACCCCAAGTGAGGGTGCCGCGACCTTCGCGTACGCCGTCGACGAGGTCGCCGTCGTAGACGACGTCGCTGGGGTCGTTGGGCTGCGCCTGGGCGGGGCTCCCGACCATGCCGAGACCGATCATCAGCGCGCACAGACCTGCGGGGATTCGACGCATGTCCGCCACCACTACCGTCCGCGAAACTCCGGGGCCACCTTGTCAACGAACGCCCGTGCCGAGCGACGATGGTCCTCGGTCTCGAAGGTACGGATCATGTGCGGGGCCTCGAGGTCCAGAACGTCGCCCAGGGTGTCGTGTTCCGCAGCGTTCAGATTCTTCTTCATGTAGCCGAGGGCGATGGTCGGCAGGTCCGCGAGCCGGCGTGCCCACGAACGCGCCGCGCGAGGAAACTCGCCGGTGCTGTAGACGCGGTTCACCAACCCGATCCGTTCCGCCTCCGGAGCGTCGATCAACTCCGCCGTGAAGTAGAGTTCACGTGCCTTGGCGGCACCCACCAGGTGCGGCAGGAAATACGACCCTCCGTAGTCGCCTGCGAGGCCGATCTTGGCGAAGGCCGTGGTGAACTTCGCGGTCTCCACGGCAATCCGCATGTGGTATGCCAGCGCGATGGAGAGTCCACCTCCCGCTGCCGGACCGGGAATCGCCGCCAAGGTCGGCTTCGGCATCTCGTGCAGCCAGCGCACCAGCTCCATGGAATCGCGCAATCCGGCAACCCGTTGCTCGAGACCCGAGCGCTCCCCGCCCGGCGGGGCGCTCGCGGTCCGGACGAATCCCGTGACGTCGCCGCCTTCGCAGAACGCATCGCCCGCGCCGGTCACCACCAGCACCCGGACGGCAGGGTCGCGGGCCAACCGGGGCACCGCCTCTTCGAGGCACGCCGTCATTTCCGGCGACAGGGCGTTGCGTGCCTCCGGCCGGTTCATCGTCAACGTCGCGATGCCGTCCTCGAACGTTTCGATCAGGTGGCTCGCCGGGTCGGTCATGGTTGTCTCGAGTCGTCTGTCCTAAGTGTTGGAATCTACCCCGAAGGACACCCAAGCGACAGTGGACTTGGCTCCAAGGTGCTGTTAGCGTCGCCCCATGGCCACGTTGAACGACGCGATTCGATTCCTCGAGGACGGCGATTGGCAAGCCGCCCACGGCATTGTGCAGAAGGACTCCTCGTCGCTCGGAAGCTGGGCGCACGGCATCGTTCACATCATGGAAGGCGACATGCGCAACGCCGGCCACTGGTACGGTCGCGCGGGTCGCGAGCTGCCCGATGCGTCCGCAGTCGCCGACGAGGTCGCCGCCTTGAAGGCGAAGGCGCAATCCCGAGACGCTTGACGGCAGCGCTCTCGCGCTGGGCTAGTAGCAGTGCCCAACAAGCCGGTCGGCCACACGAGCGGCATCGCCCTCCGTCCCGACAAGCGCCATCGGCGGCGACCTAGCCGTAGCGCGCAAACTATCCAACATGCCGTTCGTAGCTCAACACTTGAACGGCACAATTGACCATGCCGCCATGCCCGGTAGCACCAGCAGCGCGGCTGAACACGACATGAGAGAACGCGCCAGACCACCACCAACCAACACGCGGACGACGGCGGCATCTGAAGTGATCGGGCAAACAGGTGGTTCTATGTCCTGGTGGAGCCAGCCGGGATCGAACCGGCGACCTCTACAATGCCATTGTAGCGCTCTCCCAGCTGAGCTATGGCCCCACGCAAGGTCGGGCGATACTAAGCCGAGCGTAGACCCGGTATCAAGGGCGGCGCCAACTAGCTGGACGCCAAGTCCCGATAGGACCGCTCCAGACGCTTCGCCTCCTTCTTGCTCACGCCGCCGAGCGCGGCAATGGCGCTCCGCAATCTTGAACGCACGAGATCCCGGCCTAGGTAGGCCATGGAGTCGAACAGGGGAAGCGCTACCGCGCGTCCCGAGATGGCCACGAACAAGGGGGCCAGAAAGTCTCGCATGCCAAGGTCCATGCCTTCGGCAAGGGATCGCAAGGCGTCGTGCAATGCACCACGGCCCCAGTCCTCCTGCTCGTCCAACCGCCGGTTCGCATGATCGAGAATGCGCTTGCAATCGTCCGTGCCCAGGCGTTTATGGGCAAAGTCCGCCTCGGTGAGCGGGCGCCGATCACCCAGCAGGTAGTCGACCTGACCCACAAGGTCCGCGAAGCGCTCCGTCCGTGGCTGGACCAACGGCACGAGGGCGGCGAGATCGGCGCGGTTGAGCGCCCAGGCGGCGACACGGTCCATGAACTCGTCCGGGCCGAGCGCGCGGATGTACCGCCCGTTCATCCAGTTGAGCTTCGCGAGATCGAACACGGGGCCTCCGGTGGACATGCGGTCGATGTCGAAGGCGTCGATCATCTCGGCGATGCTGAATACCTCACGTTCGTCCGGCATCGACCAACCCATGAGCGCCAGGTAGTTGAGCAGCGCTTGGGGGAGATATCCCGAACGACGGTAGTGGTTGAGGCCGGTGGGGTGCCGACGCTTGGACAGCTTGCTGGTGTCCGGATTGCGCAACAGGGGCAGGTGGTAGTGCTCGGGCATCGACCACCCGAGGTATTCGTAGATGAGCCGGTGCTTGGGCATGGAGTTGATCCACTCTCCGCCCCGCAGCACATGGCTGATGCGCATCAGGTGATCGTCCACGACCACCGCCAGGTGGTAGGTGGGAAAGCCGTCCGACTTGACCAGCACCTGCATGTCCGTCTGCGTCCAGGGGATCTCGATTTCGCCCCGCAATCCGTCGTCGAACCGGCAGGTACCCGCGTCGGGCACGTTCAACCTGATGACATGGGTCTCGCCGCTAGCGGCGCGGTCCCGAGCCTCCGCAGGTTCGAGGGCGCGGCAGCGTCCGTCGTAGCGCGGGGTTTCGCCATTGGCCTGCTGCCCACGGCGCAGGTCGTCCAAACGTTCCTTGGAGCAGAAGCAATGGAACGCCCCGCCGGAGTCGAGCAATTCGGCGGCGTGGTGGCGGTAGTGGTGCAGACGCTCGCTCTGACGGTAGGGGCCGTACTCGCCACCGACATCGGGGCCCTCGTCCCATTCGAGACCGGTCCAGCGCAACGCGCCGAGAATCGCGCTCTCGGCGCTGGCGGTGCTCCGGACCTGGTCGGTATCCTCGATGCGCAGGACGAACTCGCCAGCGTGACTGCGGGCGAAGACATAGTTGAAGAGTGCCATGTAGGCGGTGCCCACATGGGGGTCGCCCGTAGGACTCGGCGCGACGCGCGTGCGAACGCTCATGGTTTGGAGTATACGCGCGGCCCGTCGCCGTGCCACGTCGGTTCGGCGGAGCTTGCCGGGGGCTCAACCGCCGGAGCGGCCGGGAAGCAGGAATCCTTGCGCGCGCCGAATGCGCGCTGCACATGCCGCGCGGCTAGATTCCTTGAGCCCGCCGAATGTTGACACTTGGGTCGCACTTCGAACGAGGCCGGGAGAATGCGCGCCCTACCGGGCGCGTTTGAGAATGCGCGCCCTACCGGGCGCGTTTGAGAATGCGCAAGCATTCTCGATCGCGCCCGTGAGGGCGCGCCGCCGCCACATGCGGCGCGCCTAGACGTTGGTTGCGCGGATCCG
>JAKZRQ010000079.1:0-4433 GCA_047518105.1 Pseudomonadales bacterium
CAGAGGCCCTTACGCTTGCGATCGTATTCCGTCGAATTTCCTCAATGAGATGCTCGACAGCAGTCTGTCGACAGTCAACTGGAATCTTGGTTGGGACAAGCTTGTCCTGCAACGTCTCGTTGTCAAGAGCCTTATTCAGAATCTGAATCGTCATCGAACTGATGCTCGTTTCTTCACCGCGCATCGCTCTAACGTAGCCGTCTACCGGTATGTCGTAGAACTCCGATGGTGGATAGAACACCCAATTTCTCTTCCAAAGAAAGACAAAGAACGTCACAGCAATAGTGATCGCGAACAGACCCATGAAAACTAGAATGGATATCTGCAACCACTCGGATGAGACACCTACGGTGTATGCAAGTCCGGCTTCGACTAAACCGAAAACACAGCCACTATCGAAAGAGGGCTTTGCGCAGCCTTCTTCTTGCGAGAACCTTGAGAGACCGTCGGCCCCGACCTGCTAGTCATTGCTCCACTCTTATTTCACCCTTTGCCGCATGTTGTAGTGTTGCCAACTAGACAAAGATCATTCGTTCGTCTGCAGATCTATAGCGCAACGCGTATAGAAGATCATCATAGACCTGCTTGGGTAGTATTTCAGGAGACATCTTCATGAATGCCAAACCGGATCTAACAGCATAGATTTAATTGACATATAGAATTGAGGGTGAGACATGTCCATCTTCCCAATCGAATTGGATTGGGCGAAGTTTCGCAATCCACTTGATTGCGAATGCGGCCTGCTTGATCTGGTCGACGCGCTCCGTTCCATGAAAGTCCTTGTGCCGATCCACGTCGTGGAAGTAGCTTACGACGACGTTGTGCAGCACCATGCGATTCATCGTCAAGTGCTCGAAGTCCGGACCAAGGCTCGCCTGTAGTCCAGAAAAGATCTGTTCAAGAAGCTCCTGTCGCGTGGCAATCTTTGTTTCTTGGGGCGCGAGCGACATCGGACTTGCCTTGTGGGCCGTCCCGAGGTGGGTATCGGAACCTATTAGCGACTGTCAGAATCGAGCCGACGAACCGCTGACCGCACATATTCGGCATGGCCGTCATCGGAGGCTTGAACGAACTCGAGGATGGCGTCCTCGTTGACGGGATCCGCGTCATTCGGCGTACGTGCTTCCGCCACCCTCCGGAGGGAGTCGTTGTCAAACAGTGTCCGATAGCGCCGTTCTAGTTCTTCACCTTTGGGTAGCGGCATCACTACTCCTCCATCGCGTCATCTTCAGACTCTGGAAACGGCACCAGCTCGTCCTCGGCGCGCAACGAATCCGCATGGAGTTTCTGCAGCGCGTTGAAAACCGACATCACCTTGTGCCTTGAATGAGAATTGCCTTGTTCGAGTGATCGAACAAGGTCACGACCCACAACGGCCAACCCAGCGAGCCTGCTCATGCTCTCCCCAGCGTTCTCGCGTAGGAAGCGGCACCTCGGGAACCCGTACTTAGGTATCGTAGTCGCCATTGGCAGATGACGATAGCTAACAAACCCGGCGGAAGTCAACATGAATCGGCAGTATCAGGCAGTATCAGGCAGGTTTCTGCAAGAACCGTATGTTAGGCAACCAACATCCCGTAGGTTCTTACAGGGTTTGTGTTTGCGCGTCACTTGAACTCGGCGATCAAGGCCGAGATGGATGCTTTCGCGTCGCCGAACAGCATGCGCGTGTTGCTGCCGAAGAAGAGCGGGTTGTCGACACCGGCGAAACCCGACGCCATGGAGCGCTTGAGCACGAACACCGTGCGGGCGTGGTCGACGTTGATGATCGGCATGCCGTAGATCGGGCTCGCCTTGTCTTCGCGGGCAGCGGGATTGACGACGTCGTTGGCCCCGATCACGACCGCAACATCGACATTGGCCATGCGCGGGTTGATGTCATCCATCTCGACGAGCTGGTCGTAGGGGACGTTCGCCTCCGCGAGCAGCACGTTCATGTGGCCGGGCATGCGGCCGGCGACGGGGTGGATGGCGTAGCTCACCTCGCAGCCGTTCCCCTCCAGGAGTTCACCGAGTTCGTGCACCACGTGCTGGGCCTGGGCGACCGCCATGCCGTAGCCCGGCACGAAGGTGACCGACGATGCGGCTTCGAGGATCAGATAGGCGTCGTCCGCGACGATGGGTTGGACGTCGCCTTCCACCTTGGTGGCGGTCTTGACCGCGCCGAAGCCACTGAACAAGACATTCGCCAGCGACCGGTTCATGGCCTTGCACATGATGCTGGTGAGGACGATGCCCGCCGCGCCCACCAGCGAGCCGGACACGATCAGGATGTTGTTGTTGATGGCGAAGCCCGCGGCGCAGGCCGCGAGTCCCGAGTAGCTGTTCAGAAGCGAGATCACCACCGGCATGTCGGCCCCGCCGATGGGGATGACCGCCATGATGCCGAGCAGGAGCGACAGTGCGAGGATCGCGATGAACAAATCGGACTGCGGCGCCGGATCGAGCGCGAAGAGCACGCCGCAAGTTATCAGGGCGAGCAACACGGCACCGTTGATGAAACGTTGCGCGGCGAACACGATGGCGCCGCTCGGCATCACCTCGGCGAGCTTGGCCCACGCGATGACGCTGCCCGAGAAGGTGACGCCGCCGATCATCACCGAAAGGAAGATCGTCACCGCAGTGAACGTGGCGACGGCGACGGCCCCCGCATCGCCACCGAACAGTGCTGCCCAGCCCACCAGGAGGCTCGCGATGCCGCCGGAGCCGTTGAAGATCGCCACCATTTCCGGCATCGCCGTCATGGCCACGAGGCGCGAAGCCAACGCCCCGACGAGAGCTCCGGCAGCGGCAGCGATGGCGATCCAGTGGAATTCGACGATGCCTTTCGAGAGCAGCGTGACGACGATGGCGATGAACATGCCGCCGGCGGACAGTGCATTGCCCGAGCGGGCCGTGGCAGGCGAACCCAGCATCCGCAAACCGAAGATGAACATCACCGCGGCGGCAATGTAGGCGAGATTGACCAGCAGCGCGCTCATTCTGTTTCAAGGAGGAGGCTCCCCCCCGGACCCCACGCTGGCTCGCCATTAGCGCCAATTTGCGGAACCGACGAAGGTTCAGGCGGGGTCATCAGGCTTCTTCTTGAACATGCCGAGCATCCGGTCGGTAACGAGGTAGCCGCCGACGACGTTTACGGTGGCAAAGAACACGGCGACCGCGCCGAGTAGGGTGGCAAGCCAGCTCGGACCGCCGGAACCCGCCGCGAGGAGCGCGCCGACGATGGTGATGCCGGAAATGGCGTTGGCACCCGACATCAGCGGCGTGTGCAGGGTCGCCGGCACCTTCGAGATCAACTCGACGCCGAGAAAGATCGCGAGAATCAGGATGAAGGCGAGGTAGACGGGAATCAGTTCCACTAGGCACTCCAGCTAGCGCGCGCCCTGACGGGCGTGATCGAGAATGCTTACGCATTCTCCCGGTTTCGTTCGAAATGCAACTCAAGTGTCAACATTGGGCACGCTCCAGCTAACGCGCGCCGCACGCGGCCACATCGAGTCCGTCGATTACCCTCAAGGCGACCAACACCGACCCGGCGGCGGCAATTTCACCGTGCCGCATTCCATTCGCCTCAGCGATTCGCGCCCGTAGGAAGACACATGACGGCGCACTTTCTTGCGCCTCCTTGCGCCTCGAGACGTTCCCGAAAACAGCCAGGGCCGTCCCAACGTTCTGCCGGAGTTGCCGACGACTGAACGTCCACTCCGACAGCCCGGTAGATTAATCCAAAGCTACGCCGGTTTACACCGCGAATACGGTTTTGGGTGTACGACAGATGTTTGGTGAGTGAACACCAACCTTCTCATGCGGCCACCCGCAAGCGGTCGTCCGGGTAGTCTTCGAACCGGCCGCGCGGGCGCAGCGGATCCGGAGCACGCGGTTGGCGACGCTTGTCGTCGCCCGTCCCGAGCCTGTGCAAGCCTCTGACGACGGGACTACATCGACCGCGCCGGGCTTGGCGGCGAATTCAGTCCGATGTTAGCGGACACTCACCAAGCATTTGTCGCACACCCTACGGTTTTCGGCGGCAGTTCGCCGTCAAGGCGGTCGGTCGTCAAGCCATCTCTTCGGTGGAGTTGAGCATGTTCTGCATCGTTTCGAGCGTTTGCCATTCTGCTCTGCCGCCGAGGTTCCGCAGGTCCGCGCCCGTTCGCAAACGGTGTACCAAATCCGCCATCTTTCCACCGTCCCGGCCCTGCGAAGGACTTGACGGGTGCGCGGGACGATCTGGGCCATGGGGAGTGCCATGATTCCGGGTCGCCAAGATGTGGTCGGAGTCGAGGCGATGTTCCGCCAAGAGGTCGACGATCATCCTTTCCCGTCCGCTGAACAGGATCTTGTTGGCCCGATTCGACCTGCCGCGGAACCGCGGAAGGCGCGACGCAGGCAACACGCCCGTCGCGTACCTACCCCGTGGTGACATCTCTCCCGGG
>JAKZRQ010000080.1:0-9997 GCA_047518105.1 Pseudomonadales bacterium
CGGAAGACAACTGGTGGGCATCGCCGAGGACGACGAGGCGGGCGTGGTCCGGCAAGACATCGACGAGCCGCGACATCAGCGCGAGATCGACCATGGACGCTTCGTCCAGAACGACGGCATCCACCGGGAGTCCAGCGCCACTGCGGGCGCGGTAGAGCAGGCGGTGTACCGTGGTGGCGTTCGCCACGTAGCCCTCCAGCGCGCGAACGGTGCGTGCCAGTTCCTCGATTTGACCGGCGACCGACTCCTGCAAACGCGCCGCTGCCTTGCCGGTGGGGGCCGCCAGGGCGATCCGATCTTGCTTGGCGAGTCCGAGGTCCAGGAACAGCGCGATCAGGCGGGCGGCGAGGTAGGTCTTGCCGGTTCCCGGGCCCCCGGTCACTACGCACAGGCGGTGGCGAAGCACGGCTTCGGCCGCACGTCGCTGGTCTCGATCCTCCGCCTGGAACAGGTCGTCGAGCTTGGCGTCGGCGTTTGCCACCGAATCCACCGATTCCGCCATGGCGAGCAACGCCTTGGCAACGCTGCGCTCCGCGTTCCGGTAGCGGGCGAGGTACAGCCGCCCCCTGGCGTCGAGCACCAGCGGTCTTGGTCCTTCGCAGTCCGGCCCCGCGACGACCGGGCTTGCGAGCAAGGCGTCCCGCCAGCGATCGAGCGGTGGCAACGTACGCGATGGAATTTCCCGCTCTGAAGGCCCCGTGTCGTCGAACACGGTTTCGAGTGGACGACCCGCACACTCGACCAGATCGAGGCAGACATGCCCTGCCCGTGTTCGGACGCTGGCGAGCGCCGCCGCGAGCGCGACCTCGGGACGTTCGTGCCGGTCGAACTTCGCGATCAGCCGCGCGAAATGCCAATCGATGTCGGCGATCAGGTCGTTCTCGCGCAGTTCCTGAAGTAGATCGGTCACGGCGCACCCTTGAAGCAGGCGTCGAGGTCTTCGATGCAGGCCCGGCTCGGACGGTCGAAGTAGACCCCGCGGTCCATGCCGGTGGCCGGGTCCATGCCCCGCAGGAACAGGTAGAACGCGCCGCCCATGTGCTTGTCGTATTCGTAGCCGGGCAGACGCACCGAGAGGTAGCGGTTGAGGGCAACCAGGTAGAGCAGGTACTGGAGCGGATAGCGGTGCGCCCGCATGGCCTTGGCGACATCCGCCGGCCGATAGTCCTCCACCCGACCACCGAGCCAGTTGGACTTGTAGTCGAGGACGTACCAGACGCCTTCGTGGCCGGCGACGAGATCGATGAAGCCGCGCAGGAAGCCGTCGATGTTCGACGGCTGCGATCCGCCGAACGGGTTGTCGTAGCCGTGCGCCGCAAGGGTTTCACCGAATCGACGTCGGTCGAGCCCCTCGAGCGGCAGGTGGAACTCCATCTCCGGGACCGGGCGGGCGAGATCGCGAAGCCGGAAGCCCTTGTCCTTGCCGGGACCAAGGGTCGCGACCAAGGGCGTTGCGCGGGTGTTCTCCACCATGGACTGCGCGACGTCGAGCCATTCGGCACCGATGCGGTAGCGGTCGAGACTCTCGCGGCAGACCTCCTCCGAGGACTCCTCTTCCCGCCGGTCGAGACGCTCGAACATGCGGTGCAGGCAGTTGCCGGCCCGGCGTCCGGCCGGGAAGGTAAAGGCGTTGCGGGCGTCTTCCGGGGCCTCGGCTGTGGCGGCTTCCTCCTGATCGGTGGGAACCTCCGCTTCGTCCCGATCCGGCTGCTCGACGACTTCGTGGTCGTCCGGCGAATCGGCTACCCCCGCGCTGTGGCTGAGCGCGGAGTAGCTGGTCATCTGGCGAATTCGCCGAGGCTCGCGGCGGCGTTGGCGCGCCGTCAACTCGATTTCGTCGCTCGACGCCGGCAGGTGGGAGAGCGAATCGAACCCTGGACCCACGTTCGTGACCGAAATGCCGTGCGGACAGCGCTGCGCCAGGTCGCCGAGGCCCGAGCGAAAAGCATCGGACGTCTTGGCCGCAGCCTTTTTCGCGGCGCACAGGACATTTGACGCGTCCACATCTCCCGAAGCGTGATCCCGTCCGTAGAGCAACCAGGCGAGCGGTGCGTGTTCTCCCCGGTTGACCTTCGCCCAGGTCACGATGCAACGCTCCTTGGCGCGTGTCAGCGCGACATAGAGAAGGCGCGCTTCGTCGGAGAACTGCTCCAGCCAGTCGGCATTGCGGTTCTCTTGGGAAGGATCCAGCTCCAGGATCTCCGGGTGGTGGTCGACCGGAGAGCCGTGGAAGTCGGCCCAATGCCTCGCTTCCGGACGGCCCGAATCCCAGACGAAAGGACAGTAGACGATGGGGAATTCCAACCCCTTGGCCGCATGCACGGTGGCGATCTTGACCAGTTGTTCGTCGCTGTCGAGTCTAAGCAGCGACACCTCGTCCCGGTCCCGGGCATTGGCCCGCTGCCGCGTGAACCACGCCGCAAGGCCGGTCGGTGAAAGACGTCCCCCGGTTTCGGCAGCCTGAAGCAGCTCCGCCAAATGCATGACGTTGGTCAACCGCCTCGCGCCATCGGCATAGCGCAACAACTGGTCGGCACCCTTGGCTTCGGGGGACTCGAGGATGCGTCGGACCAGCGTTGCGATGCCCGCCCGCTGCCATTCGTCAAGCCAGCCACCGAGCCGTTCCGTCCAGGCGTTCCAGGCGCTGTCGTCGTCCTGCAGGGCCGCAAGTACCTGCGCGTCCAGCCCGAACACGTCACTCGCCAACGCGCCCCGGGTGCGCGGGGGGGACTGGGGCTTGGCGATTGCCCAGAGCACGCGTTCAAGCTGCTCGGCTTCGCGGCTTGCGAAAACGTTCTCGACACCGATCTCGACACTGGAGACGCCGCGCTCGTGCAGCGCCGCAGCCACTCTGCGGCCCTGGTCCGTCTTGCGTACCAACACCGCGATGTCCGAACCCTTGATCGGCTTCCCGTCCAAGGTCGCCTTGCCTTCGCCCGCTAGCGTCAAGAGCCGGGCAATCTCGTCCGCCGCCAGTCGCGCCGCGAGGTCCTTGATTGCCTCCTTGGTCCAGGGCTTGGGTCCGGGTGGCGGAACATAGCGGAATTGAAATGGCGCGGATCCACACCCCGGGACAGTGTCCCCGTCGATCCAGAGCTTGGTTTCGTCGACGGCGGACACCACGGGTTTGTAGACGATCCCGGAGACCGCGAAAGGGCAGGGATGGCTAAAGACCGCGTTCACCGCCTCGGTCAGCGCCGGCACGGAGCGGTAGTTGCGCTCGAGACGCAGCTTCGACTCCCGAGCCACGCCCTGGCTGGTGTTTAGGTAGGCGAAGATGTCGGCGCTGCGGAACCGGTAGATCGACTGCTTCGGATCACCGACGATGGTGAGTCCCCCGGGTTCGTCGACACGCCAGGTGTCCCGGTAGATGCGGCGGAAGATGTCCGCCTGCACCCGGTCGGTGTCCTGGTATTCGTCGATGAGCGCCCACGGGTAGCGCTTGCGGATGCGGCGTGCCAATGCCTCGCCGCCGGAACCGCGCAGTGCCTCGTGGACGCCGGTGAGGAGATCGTCGTAACCGAGCCGGCGATCTTCACGCACCCGACCCTTGAGGGTCACTCCGGTCTTCTCCAACGCGTCGCGCCGCATGAAGCGCAAGACTTCGTCGTAGGCGGGGCGCAATTCGCTCGACACTTGCCCCAGCTCGTCCAGGCTCGAAACAAGGGCCGAGGCGGAATTGGCTTTCAGCAGTTCGCTGCGCACGGTCCTGTTTCCGAAGTAGTTGGCGCCATTCACGAATTTCACTTCGGGCCGCCGCAGGAATTTTCCGATCCAACTGCGCTGGTTGTCGTTCATGTCGTTCCGTTCCGCATGGAACGCGCTCCTCGCCGCGCGCAGGGTGTCGTGCCAGGAGCGCTCCAAGTCTTCAAGCTCGCGCGATCTCTCGTGGGTTGGCGGTTCACCGCCCTGGACTTTGAGGACCGGCTTCGCGACGTACCTGGCGACCCAATCCACAAGCTTGTCGGGGTCGAACCCCTTCTTCAGCGCGTAGCGAACCCGTAGCCCGGGCGCGGGGTAGACCGACCTGCGCCACTGATCGCGGACGGCCGCGCTCAGGGTGTCGAAACCGTCGCCGGCGATTTCGAAGGCGAAGGGCAAGCCGCCGTCGAACGCGAAATCGGCGAGCACCCGCTGGCAGAAGCCGTGGATGGTCATCACGTTGGCGCGGTCGAGGTCCAGCAGGGCCTGGTCGAGAAGCCGAGCGGCGTCCGCGTCGTCGATGCCGAGACTCCGCCAACGTTCGAGCAGAGATCGGGCTTGTGCTTGTGGTTTCGGATCCTCATGACAGGCCAAACGCAACGTATCGCGCAACGTGGCTCGAATCTTGTCGCGCAGTTCACCCGTCGCCGCCACGGTGAAGGTGACTACCAGCAGATCGCCGATTTCGGCGTGCGCCTCCACGACCAGACGGGCGACAAGGGTGGTCAGGGAGTAGGTCTTGCCCGTTCCCGCGCTGGCCTCGATCAAGAGTTCCGGAGCTTCGCCCAGGGCAACGTTCAGCGGTGTCACGCCGGTCTGGTCCAACGGGGTCACTCCTCGGCCTCCAGGAGCGGTCCGATCAGCTCTTCGGCCAGTTCCGCAAAGTCCTCCTCCGGGAACGGATCCTCACCGTCGTAGGCTAGGGAAACGTAGCTGTTTCGGAGTTCGTCGAAGGATCGCTCGCCGCGCCAACTACCCGTCGCCGCCTTCCATGCGACCTGGTGCCCTTTCGAGTCCCTCAAGGCCTTCGCATAGATCATCGAGGCGGGAGGCGAAAACGGCAGCATCCTGTCTATGCCCCGCCACCACGCGTCGAGCCAACAACGAAGTTCCCGACGCGCATCGGTACCATTCCCGACGCGCAGTGTCTGTTTCTCGACGCCGCTCGAGGCCAGGCAGACAAGGCGGGCTTCGGCTCCGACGTCTTCCTGAGCCACCCAAGCAAGCAGCTTGAGCCATGCCCCGATACGGTCCTTCTCGCGGATGCCGCCGATGCGCCAGAACAGCACGATGTTTCGTTCGGTGTCCACGCCCTCCAGCGAACCGGTCAGCCGATAGTCGCCCAGGTCCAACGCGATGTCCTGGGGAGTTGCCGCGAGCGCGTCCTTGTACGCTTCAAGCTCCTGATCGAGATCCAGGACATCCGCATGGGCGTCGTCGTAGACAAGACCGCCCGGGGCCCCGTTCGGCAGGCGACCGCGCGCTTTCATCAATTCCTCGATCCGTTCGTCGGACGTGCTTCGGCGTGGGGACTTGGATATCTCGGTCTTCAACTGCCACTGTTCCAGCGCGTCGAGCGTCAGGGGTTCGTCCTCGGCAAGCGCGATCTCGTCGATCTCCAAGCGAATGCCCAGGCGCTCGCGCAGAAAAGACCGCGTCGGGTTGTGGAAGAACCGGATCAATGCGTCCAGGTCGATGCGCTTCTCACGCTTTCCGTCGACCGCCTCGACCGGAGCCGAAAGTCGTTCCCACGCGCTGGCACCGGCGCTCTTGCCGACCACGGCTTGGGCGGCATCGCGCATGGGATCCGAATAGCTCCACAGTTCGCCCTCGGGCTCGAAGTAGCGGCGGCTGAACGGTTGCAGGGGATGGCCGGTCTCGAACCGTCGTGCGAACCGCTTGTCGAGGTATTCGCGCAACTCGTCCACGACGACCGAAGGCGGTATCGCCTTGTCGTCGCGGACATTGCGCCCCTTGTAGCTCACGAGGAAGCATCGACGCGCCGCGAGCAGCGCCTCCAGGAAGGCGAAGCGGTCCTCGTCGCGAACGTTGCGATCGCCCGTCCTGCCTTCGTCGGCGTCGACGAGGTCGAACGACGACGGCGATGGGCGACGGGGGAAGGCGCCGTCGTTCATCCCCACCGTGCAGACGACCTTGGCGGGAAACGCCTGGCCGATGCTGAGCGACGTGACCGTAACGCCTTCGGCGAGGCGAACCGCAGGCATCGACATACGAGCCGCGCCAGCACCGAGCACATCGCGCAGTACCCCGAACGGCATCGTGGTATCCACGTCGCATTCCGCGCCGAAATCCTCGATCAACCGTCTGACGGTCGCGGTCTCCGCAGCGTTCCGCCAGTCGGTGGCGAAATGCCGGTCGACCAGGGTTTGCAGGGTTTCCTTCCAATCGGACAGGGTGTGCTCTTGGTCCTTCCAAGCGTGCAGTTCGATCACGCCTTCGCAGTACTCGACGAAACGGCCGAGCAGTTCGTAGTCGCCGGAGAAACCCGCCGACTCCGTGGAACACGGCGCGACCTCGTTGAATAGGGTGTCGTCATCTTCCATGGCATAGCCGAGCAGCAGCCGCTGCAGGCCTTGCCGCCAGCCGTGGCCGTCGAACGCAGGCAGCCCTTCGTCCTGGCGATGGCTCGCGTCGATGCCCCATCGGATGCCTGCGCCGCTGATCCATTCCCGTAGACGCGGTAGGTGCCGCTCGGCGATCCGAAAGCGGTCGCGTACCGCTGCGGACTCCAGTGGCGCCATGGCGGCCTCGGCGCCGTAGCGGGAACCCGGCAACGCCAGCAGGTCGATAAACGCCTGCACCGCCCGGGTCGCCGACGCCCGGGGTCGGGCGATGTTGAAGGGAATGACATCGGCCGCGGCGAACACCGCCTCGATGGCGGGCGCGTACTCCACGATGTTCGGCGTCAACACGAGCACATCAGCCGGTTGAATGTCCTCGTGGTCGTCGAAGAGGCCAAGCAGGCGGTCGTGCAGCACTTCCGCTTCGCGCATCGCCGAGTGGCAGACGTGGATCTGGATCGAGTCGTCCTGCCGGCGGGTCTCAGCCGAGGTCGGCTCCTCCTTGGCTTCGGACGCCAAGCGAAGGTCCAGGATGTCACGCTGCACCGCGGCCAGCGCCGTCTCGCCGCGCGGTTCGTCGTAGTGTTCCTCCGGCATCCCGGTCGACAGTTCGGCGTCGAGCAGCAACCGTTGCATGTCCCGTCCCGGCTTGCCCCAGGCACCCAGGAGTTCGTTGCCTTCCGTGCGGTATTCGGCGGCGGGGTCGCGCGGATCGGCGTGGCGCCGAATCACCCGCCTCGGGGCGATGTCGCTCCAGTATTCCCGGCAGGGACTGAGCATGTACAGGTGGACATCGAGGTGGTCGCTGGCTTGGCGCAGCAAGTCGAGATAGGAGGGCGAGAGGGTGGCGACACCGAAGAAATTCACCCGCCGGGGCCAGTTGCGGCCTTTGGCGAACGCGCCGTCCCGGACCTCCTCGCGGAACGCGTCGATCGCGGCAACCCAGTGGCTTGGCTCGCTGGCGTCGTGGGTCAAGGCGCGCCAAAGCCTCGCTTGCCAGTGCGGGGTTTCGCCGTTCTCCCAGGCCCTGATCCAGTCCGGCCGGTACAGCAGGCAACGGTCGTAGACCCGGGCCAGACGGTCCGCCAGTTCAAAGCGTTTACGGGGGTCGCCATCCCCGAGGTAGCGCCTGACCGGCTCCGCCTCGGGACCGGAAAGGCTCTGCACCTGGTCGTAGATCCGCCAACGCAGACGGGCCGGTGCGAAGGGCGTATCGGTGGGCAGCGTACCCACCGCATCACGCATGATCGACCAAGCGAACTGTGCGGGAAGTTCGATGGAGACGTTGGCGGCGATGCCCATTTCCCTGGCGAGTTCGAGCACAAGCCATCGGCCCAGGGTCGGGTGCGGAACCACAACTCGCTCCCGGTCGAAGGGATCGAGCGGGTCGCGGCGGAGTTCGTCCGCGAGCCACCGGGCGAGCGTCTCCAGGCGATTGCCGGCGTGGATCTCGATGGACATCACCCGTTCTCGGGCAAACGTCGCGAGGTGTGAAAGATGCGCAGGATTTCCACGCGGTTCAACTGGGGTCTGACTCGATACGGGATGATGTACCGCGTACCGGGCACGATGTGCTCCCGAGTGCCATGGATGCGACCCGGGCGACCCAGCGCAGGATTGGACTTCAGATGATCGACCGCCTCGTGAATGCGCTTGACCAGGGCTCGGGCTGCAACCGGATTGTCTTTGGCGACGAATTCGGCTTCGCCATCTAGGTTACTCAATGCCTTGGCAAGCCACTCAACCTCCACCGACTCCCCACTTGCCGAATATCTCGCCCACCTGTTCTTCGCTCGCGAACTCGCCGCGGTCCGCTTCGGCGAGCGCCTCCTCGATCTCCCCGACTTGCCATTCGTTGAGATCGACGAACTCGCGAATGGCTTCGGCGGCCAGGAACGATTTGGATCGTTGCGTCGCCCGGGAGAGGCGATCAAGACGTCGCTTCAACTCGGGGTCCAACCGGAGCGTCACGGTAGTAGACATGGCTGGCTTTCGTTGCGTGTGTGCGGATGTACACAACGTATCACAACCCAAGGAGGATGGGTACCTCTCAATGGTCACCCTTGCGCGACGGCCGCTCGATACCGCGGCACGACATAAGGCCCCTCCGGGATCACCGCCACCGCGGGATCCCCGGACCGGATAACGCTTTCGCGCACCGCGTCCTCCACGGAGTCGATCAGATCGATGCCCGTGAGCGGCCGGTCGCGCTCGTTCAGCCGGCTGAGCATCCGCACCCGGGCGGCACGCTGCGCCTTGGTCTGCATCTCGCTTTCCCATTCGTCGATGTCGGCGAACCGCTTGTCGAGGAGGGACGCCAAGAACCGGTCGGCGCCCAGGCCGATCAGCCGCCGTTGCGCGTTCCGGAAGGCGTCGGAGCCGAGACCCTCCGAGCAGTCGGAGGCGACGATCAGGGTCGCCTGGTCGTCCAGGATGTCCATCGGCGTCACCATGCCCTTGACGGTCTGGTAGTAGGTCTGGTCGAGGGGATAGCCCGCCGCCGATGTCACCACGGTGCGAAACCGACGGGGAACCGGCACCGTCAGGTAGCGGTCGGCGTACTCCACGGCTTGGAGGTGGCTCGCCACGATCTCGCCGAAATTGACGAAGGACAACCGCCGGGCGTCGTCGATTACGGTGTTGAGGGCATAGACGTCCCCGAGCATCCGCATGATTTCCAACTGCTCTTCGTGTAGCGGGTTGCCGTCGAGTCGGCATTGCACCGCGTGAGGGTTCTCGAGGAAACGCGCGCTGTGGAAGGTGCGGATGGTGTCGGCGTGGGCGACGCCGGGCGCGACGACCTTGCGCCCGCCCGAATAGCCGGCCATGAAGTGCGGCTCCACGAGGCCGGTGGCAATGCGCAAATCGGCCTCCACGAAGCGGCGGTCGAGCTTCACGGGCATCCCGAACGTCGGCGTCTCGCCGAAGTCCACGTGCGCCGCGTCGTCCAGCGCGTCGTGGTTCACCACCGCCACCCGGTTCATCACCCATGGGTCGCCGACCAATTCCGCCAACTCTTCGCCGAGATTCGGACGGTGCAAGCCGGTGGCCACCAGCACGGTGATGTCCGCAGCGTCGATGCCGGCCACGAACATGGTCTCGATCAGGGGCCGCAGGAACAGACCGTTCGGTACCGGGCGGGTGACATCGCAGATCAGGATGCAGGCCGATCGCTTGCCCTTGGCGAGTTCGGCGAGAGGCGGCGAACCCACGCCGACATCCAAAGCGGACCGGACGGCAGCGGACGGATCCGCCACCAACGGCATGGCCGGTTTGGCAATGACCGTCACGTCCAGATCGTCGTCGAAACGGACGGGCAGGCCGGTCTTGCCGTACAGCAGATCAACAATCATGGGGCAGAGGATATGCCAAGGCGAAGACGGGCGCACGGACCCCTCCTTTCAAAGAAACGGTCAAGACTCAGCCGAATCCGGCCTACACCTGCTGATGGAGCCTGCTTCGATGGGCACCACGACCAGCCCCGACCTAGCCCGCATTTCTCACTTCTCACCAGGCCGCTTCTCGGCGTCAAAAGAGCTCATGGTTTCAAGAAGTTGACCGCGATGCCAATGATCGTGCCGGTGTAAGCGTTCGGTCGTCCCGTGACGGCGGGTAGGGTGTCACCGGTTGAGGATTCGTTTCCAGTCTTTTCTGAGCGGTCGGAGCCAGATGTCCTTTCGAGGCTTGTCGAACTGCCTTTGCCGATCATAGCG
>JAKZRQ010000081.1:0-3345 GCA_047518105.1 Pseudomonadales bacterium
TGGTGGAGGCGGCGGGAGTCGAACCCGCGTCCGTCGGCACTCCGTCATCGGCTCTACATGCTTAGGCCGTCTATTGCTTTAGCCCGTTGGCGACCCGGCGGTCAGGGTGCGTGTGGGCGAGCCTCGTTCAAGTTTCGCGGCTCTCTCCGAGGCGGTGCGCAGATGCGCACGGCGAGCCGCTATCCCGTGAAACTTTGCCCTCGAATCGTCGTCACGGGCGCCGATTCATCGAGGCAAGCAGCTTACGCCGCTAGTGCGTAGTTTTCGTCGTTGGCAACTATATAAGTAGTTGCAGCGATTGTTTAACGAGAGTCACTACCCTCTCGGCATGCACCTGATGCCTTCGTTACCGCCGTCGAAGCCTTGTCGCCCCCATCTGATGCGGTTGGGACCAGATCGGTGAAGTCTACCACCCATCGAGGGGTCGAGGTGCTTGAGAACGCAGCGTCAAGCATCCTTCGGAATCCGCTTCTGAATGACGTTGAGCACTTTCTTGGCGATGATCGGGAACACCCCGAGCAATGCGAAGGAGATCAGCAAGGTCGGGGACAGGATTCCGGCAAGGGATTCGAGCTGACCGATCTCCTTGCCCGCGTTGACGTAGACCGCCGTGCCCGCAAGCATGCCGACTTGGCTCACCCAGTAGAACGTCCACAGCCGAATGGGGGTCAGCGCCATCACCAGGTTGACGACGAAGAAGGGGAAGGCGGGAACCAGGCGCAGGGCGAACAGGTAGAACGCACCGTCCTTCTCGATGCCTTCGTTGATCGGTTGGAGAAACTTGCCGAACCGTTTCTGCACGGCGTCCCGGAAGAGGTAGCGGGCGAGGAGGCAGGCGAGGGAGGCGCCGATGCTGCTCGCGAACGATACCAGCACGAGACCCACCGGCAGGCCGAAGATGGCGCCGGCGGCGAGCGTCATGATCGCGGCGCCGGGAAGCGACAGCGCCGCCATCGCAACGTAGATGGCCATGAACGCCGCGATGGTCAGCAACGGGTTGCTCTCGTAGTAGCCCACCACCACCGCGCGCTGGGTCTGGAAGAACTCGAGGTTCGCGTAGCGTTGCAGGTCGAACACGAAGAACAGCACCACGAGTGCCGCGACCACTGCCAACAGGATGATCTGATTGCGTTTCAAGGCTATCGCTCCTTTATCTGACCCATCTGACCCATCTGCCCCATCTGCCCCAAGCCCGACGGCGTCGCAAGCTCAAGGCGCGTTCAACCGCCAGTCGTAGTGGTGGTCGAAACTGTCGTATCCGTCAAGTATCTCGGCCAGTTCGGGCCGTGCGTACTTCTTGAGGTGCGCGAGGACGCCGGCGTCGCTATCGCCGAAATCCACCTTGAACCACGCGTAGATGCTGGATATCAGCAATTCGCCATCGACCTCCTGGGCACCTCGGGGATGGTTGATGTGCTCGCTGGCGGTCTTCTCGAGCAGGCGTTCCAGGTTGTCGGAGCGGTAGACCTCCGGGGATAGATTGGGACAGCCGAGACTCGCGCAGTTGACCGCGTAGTGGATGCGGGGGTCGCGCCAGATCGGCCGCAGAATGCCGTGCTCGATGTTGTCGAGGGTGAGCTTCTCGCCCTGCACCGTGATCAACTCCAACTCCCACGGGCCGTAGGTGATGAGGCCGCTCTTGATGTCCTTGATGGAGTCGACCGGATAGCGGCCGACGATGACGTAGACCGTGAGCGCGTTGTAGAGGTTGATCCAGTACGCCATCTGCTCGGCCCGGGCGAAGGTTCGGGGATCGAGTTCCGTTAGGCCGAGAAGGTACGTCGAGAGCTTCTTGCGATCCTCTGCGCTCGCCTTCAGGGCGGCATAGTCGAAGCGGTGGATGCCCGACGGATGCGCCTTCAGGTGCGCATCGAGGATCTCCTGCCAAGGGCCGTGATCGATGATCGCCGTGTTGGTTTCGTCGCTGGCATCCCACATGGGGATGAGCTCCGGTTGGGCTGCCGCTTGCACCGTCGCGGCGCAGCAGCACAGGGCGGCGGCCAACAGCCACCGGATCGCATCAGGGGTTCGCGTTGCTTGTCTCATGTTTGTCCGTTGTGTGTGAGCCGCCGCTGCTGCCAGCGCAGCCTGGCGATCATGGCGAGGATCCCGAAGCCGGCGCCCACCGCGCCTCGCAGGGTGCCGCTGATCTTGGATTCGCCAATTCGTGCACGGGTATCCACGGGAACCTCGGCGATGCGCAGACCGCACTGGATCGCCTTGACCTGCATCTCCACCGTCCAACCGAACGCCCTGTCGGCCATGTCGAGCCGGGACAGCGCGTTGGCGCGGATGGCGCGGTAGGGTCCCAAGTCCGTCATCGGATGTCTCCACAGCCAGCGGATCAGCGTGGTGGCGACGCGGTTTCCGACCGATTGGCCACGGGTCAGGGCGCCGGGGTCCCGTCGGCCGAGGGTGCGGGAGCCGATGACGAGGTCCGCACCGTCGGCGATGGAACCGAGCAAGCGCGTTGCCTGGGCTGCGTGGAAAGCGTAGTCGCCATCGGTGAACAGCACGACGTCGGTCGGTTTCAAGGCGCGGATGGCCGCGAGACACGCGCTCCCGTATCCCGCCCGGGGTTCGCGCACGACCCGGGCACCGGCCGCGGCGGCGCAGGCGGTGGTTGAGTCCACCGAGCCGTTGTCGCAGACGACGACGTCGTCGACCACGGGAGACTTGTCCGCGTTGCGCAGGGCCAGCAGATCCCGAACCACGAGGCCGATGGACTGCTCCTCGTTGAGCGCGGGAATAGCCACGCCAACCGTCAGTTCGCCGTGCATCGGATTTGGCGCCGGCCCGCGCCCCGATGGGACGCGGACCCGACTCCTAGCCCGCATTTCTCACCAGGGGCCGTGATGATCGCGGAGGATTTTGGCCCTGTGCGCGTGCTCGCGACCGAGAGCATAGCGGGGCCTACGGTTGAGGGAGCATGTGCGCGGCACGTGCCCGTGTGTACACGGGGCCAAAAGACCCGCGAGGGCACGGCCAGCGCAGTCTGCAACCGCCACGATCGTTGGCATCGCGGTCAACTTCTTGAAACCATGAGCTCTTTTGACGCCGAGAAGCGGCCTGGTGAGAAATGCGGGCTAGGGCTTGAAGAGGTCGAAGTGATACGTGACCGCGGCGGCCCAGGCATTGAAATCGCCCGTATTGCGCGCCCCGGTGGTGTTGAATCGGTCAAAGCCGATGCTCAAGGGGCCAAAGCTGTAGCTCGCGCCCACGGAGAACCGGTCGATGTCTTCCGTCACTTCGGGGAAGCGGGGTGGCATGAAACCCACGCCGCCGATGTCCAGGTCGCCGTCCGAGCGCTGCTGATGGTACTGGGCGCGCACGGTCAGGCCGGGC
>JAKZRQ010000082.1:0-7752 GCA_047518105.1 Pseudomonadales bacterium
GGAGGTCTCGCGGACCGTCTTCCTCGGATCGGCGATTGAAGACTTCGACGTCTATTTGTCTTTGTCGCCGACCGTTGAGCAGTGAAGTAGCAGTGAAGTGGTCGGGCAAATTTGGACAGTATCCTAAGTGAGTTCCCACGGACGGGGGAACGAGGATGGGACGCCGGAGATACACGGCGGAGTTCAAGCCCAAGGTGGTGGTCGAGGCGATGCGGGGAGACGCGACGGTTCGGGAGATCGCGCGGCGCGGCACGGCATCAACCCGAACCAGCTGAGCCGCTGGAAGACGGAGGCGTACGACGGGCCGCTGGAGGTGTTCGGCGACGGCGGGGGCGGATCGGCGGCGCGCGACACGGAGAAGCTGATCGAGCGGCTGTACGCGCGGATCGGCGAGCTGGTGGTGGAGCGCGTTTTTTTTGGAGGGGTTCCGGGGTCTCGGACGGTCGGAGAAGGTCCGGCTGATCCGCGAGGACGCGAGCCTGCCGCTGTCGCGCAAGTGCGCGCTGGCGGGCGGGAGCCGGTCGTCGCTGTACTACCGGCCCAGGCCGGCGGACGCGGAGATGCTGGCGCTGCAGCTGGCGGTGGACAAGCTCTACATGGAGTTCCCGTACTACGGCACGCGCCGGGTGATGCTGCATCTCCGGCGGGAAGGCCACGCGGTGGGGCGCGAACGGGCCTTGGCGCATGACGCAGGTCCGACACCCGCGCGGCTGGCTGCGCATCGACTGGCGGGCGGGAGTCGTCGCGGGTCTCGAGTCGGATGCCGGCTCGGTGGAGTTCGTCCGCCGCGCCGACGGACGGATCGTGGTCGCGCGCGACGACCTGGGCCGCGCGGTGGGGTACGACTACGACGACCGCGGCCGGCTGGCGGCGGCGACCGACCTGGCGGGGGGTAGTTGGCGGTACCGCTACGGCGAGGGCGGGGCGCTGACCGCCATGGTCGATGCGCGGGGCAAGACGGTCCTGGCGGCGAGCCACGTCGGCGGCAGGGCGGCGACGATCCGGGTGCTGCTCGCGGAAACGACCTTCCACTACGGGACGGGCACGACGCGGGCGGTGGACGGGCTGGGGCGGACGACGACCTTCCACCGCAGTCTGCACCACGTCCGGCGGATACGCCGGCCCGGGAACCGATCGCGATCACTAACGAGTGCTTCTCCAACGACAACTGCTGTGTATACGACGCCTTCGACATGGCCGGACGGGCCTTGCACAAAGCGTCTTCGCCGAACGTGGTGCACAACACACATCTCGTCATCTCCGGGCGCTTCGACGTCGACCTGCCGGATCCTATCCTCGCCGAAGGCGACGTGCAGGCCACCTTCCTCGTCGACAAGGTCCTCTTCTCAACCGGCGACGAACCCGAAACGATCGAAGTGCTGGTTTCGGCGGACCGTTTCGCGTGGCGCGATGCCGGCGAGTCGCGCTACCTGGTGCGGTGCGATCTCGTGTCCGACCACTACGACGACATGGCGCCGCTCATCGACGAGGCATACGAGTTGGTCATGCGGCGCAAGCTCCTATCCTATCTAGGGCGCGGAGCCGTCGAAGTAGGACTCGGCCAGGGCGAAGGCATCGGTCCCGATCTCGATGCCGATCAGCCGGCCCGGTATGTCGTCGGCGGGCGGGTGGATGCCGCCCCAGATGCGCGACAGGCTGGTTTGGTCCGATGCGTCGCGGTAGGTCGCCCATTGCAGGGTCATGTCCACCGACGGCCCTTCCTCGAACACCAGGAACTCGTTGGCCCGGATCTCGAAGCCGCTCATGCCGCCAGGGAAAAACGGATCTCCCGTTAGCGCCGTCAGCACCTCGGCCGCCGCCCGGGAATAGGTCGAGTGGCCCGAGACGTAGCCGGCGAACGGCGGCGTGACGAAGGTCGGCCGCTGGTAGGGCCACCAGTTCTCCGCCAGTATCCAGTCGACCCCCGCCGCGTCGGTCTCAGGGTCGTCGACATAGTCCGGCCCGCGCCAGGCAAGGAGCTTGATCTTGCCGACGTTCTCGTCGTTGTCGCCGGCCAGGGCGTCGCCAATCTCCACGAGTTCGATGTACCCCTCTTCGAGTGGGATGCCGTCGACGTCGTACGAGGGCAACTCGGAGTCGGTACTCTGACCGCGATCTGCCATCGCCCTCAAGGAGGAAATGGGTCGTATGTAGTCGTACCAGCCCTTTATGCCCCAGGCGGTGATGGCGGCATCGTGCATGGCTCCGCCGAGGGCGAAATAGGCCTTGACGTCCCACTCTAGGCGGCCAAGGGGAGTGCCGCTGCCGCGGAACCGGCGTTCGAGGAGTTCGTGGTCGTTGACCTCGTTGAGGATCGTGAACCAGTGGCCGGGTGGGGTCTCCGAGTCCGGGCCGTCAGCCCAGAACTCGGCGAGCACCCGGGAATAGTCGCCCCTCGGGACCATCTGCGGGGCGTAGGGCGCTCCGGTTGCGGGATTGAAATCATGGCCCGTGCCGGGATCGCCGCCCCGGAGGGTGTCGAAGAAGTCCGGGTATTCGGTGAACTGCCGGGGGTAGACGTCGATATTGCCGAGACTCGCGGGGGAGATGTCCATGGTCACACCATCGTCGGGACTCAAGTGCGACGACCAGATGGCGACCAACGAGAAGCCCCATTTGTAACTGGACGAGAGTGAGCCATCGATGGTGGGTGGCGCGCCCGGGTCGTGGTACACCCAGTAGGTGAATCCGTCGCGTTCGTAGCGGACGACATCGGACTCGGAGAGAGCGAAGGGCACGACTAGACCCCACTCGGGGCTTAGGAACTCCGGTTCGGACTGGGCGGGATTCCCCGCCTGGTCGATGAACGTCTCGAGCGAGAGAGGTTGCCATCGATTGAGGTCCACGATGTTCGGATTGCCGGGCAGATGGGGCTCCAGACCCGGATTGACCGGCACGTAGACCGTGTTCACATAGTCGTTGGCCTCGTTCGCACCGTCGGCGAGGCCGAAGTCCAGGTAGCAGGCCGCGATGTGGTTGCCGAGCGCGGCCGCGGAACCGGTCGCGTAGTCGGTGGAGTCGACATCGGGATCGTAGCCGAGCGCATCCATCAGCGTGTTGATATCGCGCCGGATGCGGCCAACGCCGGGCGAACGCCGGAAGCGCTGGAAGATGATGCGGTACACCGCGTGGCTGATGGCTTCTTCCCGGGCGGCTTCGATGTCGTCGGGCAAGGCGAACGATTCGAACCCGCAAGTCGATCCGGCCCGCGTGCGGCCGAGCAGCCAGGGTGATGCCGTGTCCGAGTACGTCGCCCAGACGTCGTACATGGCCGCGGAGGTGTGGAACAGGTTGCGCGCATGCACAGTCGGCCGCGCCCAGTCGTTGCGGATCGCCTGCAACAGCACCTCGTTCCAGCGCCGGGCCACCGATACGTCGGCGCCCAAGGGTACGCCGGGCAGGTATTTGGCGATCAACGTCGTCGAGTTGCCGGGCATGGTAAACACCGTCATTGCCGCGTTCGGGTCGGCGAAGGTCCCGCCGTCGGTGCTCGTCCAATGACTGAAGTGGTAGTTCCGTGCCGGCGCGGCGGCCTCGATGGCGATCTCGTCGCCTTCGGCGTAGATGCCGTCGCCGTCGCCGAGAACCACGTTGAGCCGAAGGACGACGTCCCGGCCCTGGGTGACGGTGAGCAGTTGATCGGCGGTAACGTCGCGCAGGACGTTGGTAGACCCGTCGGGCCAGTCGACCTGGACATCGGCTACGCGTGCGGTGCCAAGCCCGAAGTGCACTTCCATCGGGTTTTGGGAGACGTAGTTGCTGCCGGCGCGTAGTTCCCGGGTCTGGACTTCCTGCGACGTCGTTACCGTGACTCTCGCGCCCACCCCGTGCGGATTGGTTCCTTCGGCTTCGAGCCGGATGCCGAGGTAGCGGTTGTCCGTGTCGGTGTCGTTGCGGTAGTAGACCAGGTGGTCGGAACTGTTGTTGACGATCAGCAGGTCGATGTCGCCGTCCCGTTCTGCATCGAAGCAGGCCACGCCCCGGCCCTGGCTCTTGTTCACGAGGCCCACCTCTTCGGCGCGTTCGTCGAAGATGCCGTTGCCGCGTGAATGGAACAGCCGTACCTGGTCGATGGTGAAGTCCTTGTCGAGTTCGCGGTGCCAGCCGTTGGCGTGGAAGATGTCCAGATTGCCGTCGTTGTCGAAGTCCGCGAAACAACTGGCCCAACCCCAGCCGCCGTCGTCGACCTCGGCCTCCGTGGTCACGTCGGTGAACACACCCGACCCGTCGTTGCGGTAGAGCCGGTTCCCGAAGTGTTCGCCGCCGACATCGAGGGTGTAGATGGAGGTCACGAACCAGTCCATGTCGCCGTCGTTGTCGTAGTCGCCAACGGCGGCGCCCATGCCCGCCTGGTCGACGATCACCGCAGTGTCCGTGGTTGCTGTGAAGGTACCGTCGCCGTTGTTGACGAGGACTTCGCTGTGCCCCAAGTCCGAGACCATCAGCAGGTCCCCGTCGCCGTCGCCGTCGATGTCGCTCAAGTTCGGCGTGAACGACCAATCCCGACCGCCCTTGACGATCGCCTCGGCTACGCCCGTCTCGATGCTGGTGCTACCAAAGGTGAAGTCGCCGTTGTTCCGCCACACGGTCTCGGTGTCCTCGCCGGGTTGACGCACGGCGCCCCAGTGGGAGAGGAACAGGTCGAGGTGACCGTCGCCGTCGTAGTCGTAGAAGGCGGCGGAGACCGTGTTCTCGGTGGTGATCGAGATGCCGGACGCGGCGGTCACGTCCACGAAGACCCCCCTCGGCGCTTCGGTGGCATCGAGCCGGTTCTCGAACAGGTAGACGGGGTCGCCGTCGCCGGCGCCGATGAAGAGGTCGAGGTCGCCGTCGCCATCGACGTCGCCGAACACGGGTCCGCTGCCCCAGTGCGAGACGTCCAAGCCGACGCTTGCCGCGACCTCGACGAAAGTTCCGTCGCCCTGGTTTTGGTAGAGGTGGTTCGGCTGGGTGCGGCCCCCGACGACGTAGAGATCCACGTCTCCGTCGGCGTCGTAGTCCGCGGCGGCGACGCCGTTGCTGAATCGCTCAGGATCCTTGATGCTCAAGAATCGCGCGACGAACTCCCGGCTCAAGCCCGAATCCAGTACGCGCGTGAAGCGGATGCCCGTCTCCGATACGGGGGGCATGGGACCAGGCCCCGGGGGCGGTGGTTCGGTGGGCCCACCACCACCACCACCGCCGCAGCCGGCGGTGGACAAGAGAAGCAGCACAAGGCACGCCGCACGGAAGTGCGGCGGACCCTGCCGGCGCCCTATCGGTACTGCCGCAACTGGGGCTTCCTGAGGGAATGCCAATCCCTTCCCACGCCCCTAAAACTGCGGTCGATAGCGGATTTGCACGCCGGTTTGCCTTGGCTCGGTGAGCCACCCCCAATCGAAGGCGTACTCCTGGATGCCGATCTCGTCGAAAAGGTTCTGCACGTATCCGGTCACGGCCCAGACTTCGTTCGCGGACTGCCACGTCGTCCGCACATCCACCCGGCTGTAGGCCGGGAGCACCCGGTAGTCGAGGTTGCCAATGCTGGGGTAGCGCGAGCCCGTGTAGCTCCAGGTGATGAGCGCCTCGACGGTTCCCGACGCCTCGAGCGACGGGGTATAGGCGAGGGTGACGGCACCCTTGTGGTTCGGCATCTGCGGCAACCGGTTGCCGGTATTGTCGCGCATGCCACCGAGTTCGGTTTCCATCTGCGTCCCGGTCGCTTCGTCGATCCAGCGGTGGATGAAGGTCCCCAGGGTGTCGGCTTCGCGATCCCCGTCGATGTAGGCTCGGTGCGGCCCCACCGACGAGTCCAGGAAGTTGTAGTAGCCCGACAGCCGGAGTTGGTCGGTGGCGTAGAACGCCCACTCCACCTCGGCGCCCCAGATTTCTGTGCCATCGACGTTGGCGGTGTACTCCAGAATCGGGCTCTCCCGGGTGCCGCGACGCTCTTCGGAGATCAACTGTTGGCCGTTGAAGTGGAATCCGTCGAAGACCTGCAGGTAGGTGCCCGTCATCAACACCAGGCGGTCGTCGAGGAATTGTCCTTTCACGCCCACTTCGTAGTTGACGAGTGTCTCCTCCTCGAAGGTCGCCGGGACGATGTTGTTGGCGATGTCCGCCGCGCTGGTGCCGCCCGAGATCTGGTTGAACCCGCCGGCGCGAAACCCCGTGGAAATGCGTCCGTAGTAGAGCCGGTTGTCGGCTGGCGTGTATTCGAGGCTTACGTGCCCGATGGTGCCTCCCCAACTGTCGTTGCGGTTGGAGAGTCCGCCGAAGCGGGTAATGGGTACGCCGAGAACGTTGCCCACGCCGAAGGTGCCGCTGACGCCGCGCTGGTCCTTCTTGTCCTCGGTCCAACGCAGACCGCCGGAGACGCGCCACTCGTCGCTAAAGGCGTACTCGCCGTTGGCGAACAACGCACGGGTCTCGTAGCCGGCGCCGCTGGCGGAGCCACCCTTGAGCAGGTGGTTGTCGCCGGGCTCGCATCCTAGGTACTCCTCCGGGTTCAGGCTGCGACCCTCGAGGATCTCGGTATCGGGATCGTCCGGACCGAGTACGTAGGTCTCGTAGAACTCCTGGCAGTTCGCGTAGTCCGGCGCGCCATCGCCGTCCCGGTCGATACCCGCGACGGCATCCTCCGCGCTGGTGAAATTGAACGCGTCGGCGTAGTTGCCGGTCTTGCCACGCCAGTGGGCTTCGTTCTCGTAGGCGTATGCACCGGCTACGAAGTTGAACGGGCCGTCGAAGTTGGAGAACAACTGCACCTCGTGCGAACTCTCGTCGTTGTCCCAGAAGTACGCGGTTTCTCGATCCTGGTACAGCACGTTGCGTTCCTTGCACTCGGCGAGCCCGATCTGGTCGACACAGTCCTGGGGCGTGTACGGATCCTCGGCGCTTGGCACGCGATCGGTGTTGTCGCCGTCCCGCGAACCGACGGTGTCGGTCACCGTGCTGCCGTAGGTGTAGCGAAGGGTCAGCAAGCCCCGGTCGGCGCCCGGCAAGAGATCGCCGACATCGACATCGGCGTTCAGCGACCAGCGGTCGGTCTGGTTGTCCTGAATGCTGGACCGGTTGCTCAAGACCTTGTTCTCCAACTCGTCGCACAGCCCGCCGTAGTCCCGGAACTGCGCCGGGTTGCAGTTGGCGATTCCGGGCAGGGGCTTCTGGTACAGGTAGAGATAGTTGGTGACCGGCCAAATGCCGCCCAAGAGGTAGGTCGGCGCGTCCCGGTCGACGTCCACGAGGCGCACCGGCGCACGGGCGGTCCCGCGGTCCCTGGCGGTCTGGCGGCGCACGTTGACGTCGAACCGGTCCGTGGTGAAGCGCACCTGCGGCGCGAAGGTGTATTGGTCGGGTGCGGCGTAGCCGTCGCCGGATCCCGCGTTCTCCTGCCAGCCGTCGCCCTCGTGGTAGCCGCCGGTCAGGCGGAAACTCACGTTGTCGGTCAGCGGACCGCCCCAGGCGGCGTTGTAGCGCTGGGTCACCGTGTCGGTGAGTTCCACCAGGAGCTGCGCGTCCCAGGCGTCGGTCGGCTTGCGGTTCACGTAGCTCACCGAGCCAGCGATCGAATTGCGACCGTTCAGCGTTCCCTGGGGACCGCGGGCCACCTCGACCCGCTCGACGTCGAACAGGTTCGGTGCCAGTCCGTAGACATCGTTCGTGTAGACCCCGTCGACGTAGAACGCGACCGCCTGGTCGGCGTTGTACTGCACCGCCTTCTGGGTGCCGATACCGCGGATGGTGATGCCGTTGCCCTCGGAGTCGTAGGCG
>JAKZRQ010000083.1:0-25834 GCA_047518105.1 Pseudomonadales bacterium
GAGCACGCCGAATGTCGACACTTGAGTTGCATTTCGAACGAAGCCGGGAGAATGCGCAAGCATTCTCAAACGCGCCCACAGGGCGCGCAGAATGCGCAAGCATTCTCAAACGCGCCCACAGGGCGCGCGCTCGCTTCGACCAACCGATCCGCTATGAGGACGGCCTGGACAACGCCGTTCCTCGCCGTGCTCGCGCTCGCCGCGGGCTGTGCGGTAAACCCGGTGACCGGACAGCGGGAACTCTCGCTGCTCTCGACGGCGGACGAGATTTCGATGGGCGAAAGCCAATACCAGCCGTATCAGCAGGCGGCTGGAGGACGCTATCAGGTGGACCCCACCGTGACGGAATACGTGGCCTTCGTGGGCCAGCGGGTTGCCGCCGTGAGTGATCGGCCGCTCCCCTACGAGTTCGTGGTGATCAACGAGGGAACGCCGAACGCCTGGGCGCTGCCCGGCGGCAAGGTGGGCGTCCATCGCGGCCTGTTGGTGGAACTCGACAACGAGGCGGAACTGGCGGCCGTGCTCGGCCACGAGGTGGTGCACGCGGCGGCGAAGCACGGGGCGCAGGGCGTCCAGCGCGGCTTGTTGTTCGGCTTGGCCGGGGTCGGCATCGGCTTGGCTGCCGAGAACTCCAAGCACGCGGAGCGCATCGTTGGCGCCGCCAACCTTGGTCTCCATCTCGTGGGGCAGAAGTACGGACGCGAGCAGGAGCGCGTCTCTGACTACCACGGCATGAAGTACATGCACGTTGCGGGATACGACACGATGGCCGCCGTCACGCTCCAGCAGAAGTTCGTGGCATTGTCCGAAGGCAGGCGAAACAATTGGCTGGAGGGAATGTTCGCGAGCCATCCGCCGTCGCCGGAACGGGTGGCGAACAACCGTGCGGCACTTGCGGAATTTCCGCCCGGCGGGGAGCTTGGGCGGGAGCGCTACCAAGAGCGCATCGCGACCTTGCTCGCCAACCGAAGTGCCTACGAGGCTGCGGATCGGGCCCGTCAGGACGCGGCCAAGAATCCCGTGTTGGCCATGCGTTTGATCGACGAGGCGATCGAAGAGGAACCGCGCGAGGCTCAGTTTCACGGTATCAAGGGCGAAATCCTCGCGAGCCAAGGTCGCTACCAGCAAGCCGTCGAAGCCTACGACGCTGCCATAAAACGCGATACCGGCTATTTCGGGCACTACCTGGGACGTGGCTTGGCCCGCGACTCCCTCGGTGAGAAACTGCTCGCGAGCGGGGATATCGCCCGTAGCAACAGTCTGTTCCCCACGCCGTTGGCGTCCTACAAGCTTGGCGCCTACGCGCTGGCCGAGGGCCAGCGTCCCCAAGCCAAACGTCTGTTCGAGGTCGCAAGCCAAGGCACGGGCAACGTCGGCCGAGCGGCAGCCGATGCCTTCGTGAGGCTCGACATCGAAGATTCGCCCGCCCGGTACGTGGTTGCGGAGCCGTTCTTCGAGGACGGGAAAGTGGTTGTCGAGCTATCCAACGTGAGCGACTACCATGTGGCCGACATCGTGGTTCGCGTGCGCGTCGACATCAACGGCGAGACCGCGTATCGGCGGCTGTCCCTGGGGCGTCTTGCCGCGGATTCCGTTGCCGTGCTGGACAGTCGCCTGTTCTACCGTGACGAGGACGAGGTGAAGGCGCAGACGCGCGTGTTGGAGGCGGCCCCGGGCTGGTAGGTCAATCGAGGCACGGAGCGAGGAGAGTACAAGGTGAGTTCGCTGCTCGAAGTCAACGACCTCAAGGTCGAGTTCGACACGTACGGTGGCACCGTGCGGGCCGTGCGCGGTGTTTCGTTCTCCTTGGACCGGGGACAGACCCTTGCGATCGTCGGCGAGTCCGGCTGCGGCAAATCGGTCACCGTGCAGAGCATCATGGGCCTGATTCCCATGCCGCCGGGACGAATCACCAGCGGCACGGCGCTGCTCGACGGCGTCGATGTGATCGTCGAGAAGAAGATCGACGGCAAAGACATCCGCGGGCGCCTGGTGGGAATGATCTTCCAGGATCCCATGACCTCGCTCAATCCCACCATGACCATCGGCAACCAGATCGCCGAGACGCTCCAGGTGCATAGCGGCTACAGCCACCGCAAGGCGTTCGCCCGCGCCATCGAGTTGATCGAGATGACGCGCATCCCGGAAGCGGCCAAACGCGCCCGCCAGTACCCCTTCGAGTTCTCCGGCGGCATGCTGCAGCGCTCGATGATCGCCATGTCGCTGGCGTGCGAGCCCGTGATCCTGATCGCCGACGAACCGACAACGGCGCTCGACGTCACCATCCAGGCGCAGATCCTCGACCTCATGAGGGACCTGCAGCGGGAAAACGGCATGGCCATCATTCTCATCACCCACGATCTCGCCGTGGTGGCGCGAATGGCGGACGAAGTGCTGGTCATGTACGCCGGGGAAGTGGTGGAGCAGGGCGGCGTCGACGACGTCTTCTATCGTTCCGCGCACCCCTATACCCTGGGCCTCAAAGCGGCCATGCCGTCCAACCGGGACGACGCCGCGCAGGTGCTGACGCCCATCGACGGCAGTCCGCCGGATCTCTTCGCGCCGCCTGCGGGTTGCGGCTACTTCGCCCGCTGCCCCTTCGCCATGCGTGCGTGCGAGGAGAACCACCCCGACGCATTCCAACTCCATGCCGACCACAAGGCCGCCTGCTGGCTGCACCACGAGAGCTGCGAGGCGGATGCGGGGGAGGTGTACCGGAAGGCGGCCGCAACGACCCCGGAGTGACACCGTGCTTGCCCAGCGCGCATGGGCTATGTGAAGTCAAATTGATGATCCAATCATCAATCTGACAAATCCTGGCCTTGCCGGGAGAATCTCGGGCCATGCTGACCCGCCATCTATCCATGTCGGTGCTGGCAAAAACTTCGTTCGGCTTGCCGCTGCCAGTACCGCAAATGGAGCTGAACCTAAGGCTAAGAGGATTCGACGTGCTGCCTTGGTTCCTCGCTTGACGTGTCCCGGGCCCGCAACACCGTCGACCATGTCAACGCAAGGCCGGGGCGGTTTGGAACAGAACCGTCAATCGGTTGCCCTCGGCGATAAGGGCGCGGTAGTGCGGGAGTACCGCCTCGGCATAGGGCGTCTTTGACCGCGACCGGTTCTTTTGCCTGAGCGCCCCAGGGCCGGTCGGGCCGGTCGGGGAAGCGATACATTCGACGGCGCGACGTGTTAGTTTTAGGGTCAGGCGTCGCGGTGCGAGCGGTTCTGCCGAGGTCGCCCGGAAACGCTACTGGTGAAGGAACCGACACACTGCCGATGACAGAACCCCTCGTTCAGATTCGCAACCTCACCAAGCACTTCCCGATTGCACGCGGGCAGGTGGTGCATGCGGTGGACGACGTGTCCTTCGACATCGAACCCCAGGAGATCGTCGGACTGGTCGGCGAGAGCGGCTCGGGCAAGTCGACGCTCGGCAAGACCATGGTCGGCCTGCACGACAAGACTGCCGGCGAGGTTGTGTACAAGGGCGAGTCGCTGCCCGCGAAGTATCGGCCGGCCGACTTCCAGCGCTACGCGCGCGCCATGCAGATGATCTTCCAGGATCCCTATTCCTCCTTGAATCCCCGGATGACCGTGGGCGAGATCGTCGGGGAGGGCCTGAAGCTGCACGCGGACTTGAAGGCGGCCGCAGCGCGGGAAATGGTGGGCGAGTGGCTCAAACGCGTGGGTCTCAATCCGGATCACATGTCGCGCTACCCGCACGAGTTTTCCGGCGGCCAGCGTCAGCGGATCGGCGTTGCCCGGGCGCTGGTCCTCGAACCCGAGTTCGTGGTTTGCGACGAACCGATTTCGGCCCTGGACGTTTCGGTGCAGGCGCAGGTGGTCAACCTGCTCGACGAACTCAAGGACTCGCTGGGACTCACCCTCCTCTTCATCGCCCACGACCTGTCCATGGTGCGCTACGTCTCCGACCGCATGGCCGTCATGTACTTGGGTTCGCTGGTCGAAATCGGTCCCGCCGACCGGGTCTTCTTCGCACCGAAGCACCCCTACACCAAACTGTTGATCGGCTCCAACCCGGAACCCGACCCGGTGAGCGAACGCAGTCGCGAGTCAACTGCCATCCGAGGCGAAATCCCCTCTCCGGTCAACGTGCCCGCCGGCTGCCGGTTCTCGAACCGTTGTCCCAAGGTAATGGACGTCTGCCGGGAGACGACGCCGGAGTTGATCCCCCTCGTCGACGCCGGACGGCCGGATCGGCTGGTGGCCTGCCACCTATACGAGGCGTAGGACCAGCAGCGTTCTTGAGGCCCAGCCCCGCCGCCGGCCCGACGATGTCACCGACCTCAGTGACCGTACCCTTCAATTCTGTCTGGGGATACTCGGCCAAGGACCGGTTTGCGGGCCACAGTTCTGCCACCGGCTGACCGCGTTTCAGGGCCATTGGGAGAGCAATGCTCGGTGACGGCCTTGCTCGACACCCACATTCTCATCTGGTGACTGAACCAAGGCTCTCGACTGTCGCCAGCCCAGAAGGAAGTCCTCGCGGCAGGCGACGCCGACTCCCCCCTTCCGGTAAAGGTCCCTTGCCGGACATTGTTTCGTCTAAAATGCGCGCCCCCCAATGCCGATGCACCGACTCGCCATGACCAGCCCGGTGGAATCAAGCGCCGCGTTCTCCTTCGTTGCGATGGAGCACGACATCCTGGCGCACTGGCAGGAGCACGATGTGTTCCGTCAGTCGCTTGCCGGCACGGAGAACAAGAAACCCTACATCTTCTACGATGGCCCGCCGTTCGCTACCGGGTTGCCGCACCACGGGCACCTCGTGGGTTCGATCCTGAAGGACATCGTGCCGCGCTACTGGACCATGAAAGGCCGCCACGTGCTGCGCCGCTTCGGCTGGGATTGCCACGGCTTGCCCATCGAACAGGAAATCGACAAGGCGCTCGGCGTGTCGGCCCAGGAAGCCGTGCAGAGGATGGGTGTCGTCGGCTACAACGCCGAATGCCGCGCCATCGTCGAGCGCTACGTCGCGGAATGGCGCAAGACCATCACCCGGCTCGGCCGATGGGTCGACTTCGACGACGACTACAAGACCATGGACGTCTGGTACATGGAATCGGTGTGGTGGGTGGTCAAACAACTCTGGGATCGGGGTCTCGTCTACCAGGGCATGAAGGTGATGCCCGTATCCACGGCTCTGGAGACCGTGCTCGCCAACTTCGAGGCCGGCCAGAACTACGTCGACGTCCAGGACCCGGCCATCACCGTTCTGTTCAAGCTGGAAGACGAAGACGCCTATCTCTCGGCCTGGACAACGACACCGTGGACCTTGCCGTCGAACCTCGCGGTCTGCGTCGGTGCGGACATCGACTACGTCAAGGTCGCCGACGCCGAGGCGGGCAAGACGTTCTACCTGGCCGACGCGCGTCTGGCGGACTACCGTGCCCGGCATCCGTCGCTCTCGGTGGAGTCGCGTTTGAAGGGTGCCGACCTGGTGGGTCGCCGGTACCGGCCCCTGTTCGACTACTTCGCCGCCGAAAGCGAACGCGGTGCCTTCGTCGTCGTGGCCGACGACTACGTCACCACCGACGAAGGCACGGGCTTGGTGCATCAGGCACCGGCGTTCGGCGGAGACGACTACCGGGTGTTGCAGACCGCCGGGATCGAGGCGTTCGTCTGCCCGGTCACCATGCGAGGGGAGTTCACCGACGAGGTGCGCGACTTCGCCGGTCAGTTCGTCAAGGACGCCGACCGTCACATCGTCCGGCATCTCAAGGAATGCGGCGCGCTCTTCGAACGCCAGGACATCGTGCACAGCTATCCGCACTGCTACCGCACCGACACGCCGTTGATCTACCGGGCGGTGCCGTCGTGGTTCGTGCGCGTTACGGAGTTCGTCGACGACATCGTCGCCGCCAACGAGCAGGTGCTGTGGGTACCGGAGCACATCAAGCACGGTCGCTTCGGCAATTGGCTGAAGGGCGTTGTCGACTGGGCGATCTCCCGCAACCGGGTTTGGGGGACGCCGCTGCCGATTTGGATCAACGATGTCACCGGCAACGCCCATTGCATCGGCTCCCGGGAAGAGCTGAAGGCGTTGACGGGCGTTGACGCCGAAGACCTGCACCGGGAATTCGTCGACGAGTTGACGTTCGAAATCGACGGCGAAGAGGGGGTCTATCGACGCGTCGAAGAGGTGCTCGACTGCTGGTTCGAGTCGGGCTCGATGCCCTACGCGCAGCTCCACTATCCGTTCGAGAACCAGGCCATCTTCGAACAGGGTTTTCCGGCGGAGTACATCGCCGAGGGGCTCGACCAGACCCGCGGTTGGTTCTATACCCTGATGGTGCTCGCCGGCGCTTTGTTCAAGAAGCCGGCGTTCCGCAACGTCATCGTCAACGGCATGGTGCTCGCCGCCGACGGCAAGAAGATGTCGAAGAGCTTGCGGAACTACACGCCGGCGGACGAGTTGATGGAATCCTACGGCGCCGACGCGTTGCGCCTCTATCTCATCAATTCCGGGCTGGTGCGCGCGGAAGAGCAGCGCTTCGTCGACAAGGGCGTGCACGACATGGTGCGACGGGCGCTGCTGCCGTGGTACAACGCCTGGTCATTCCTCCAGACCTATGCCGCCATCGACGGCTGGACGCCGGCCAAGGGCACCCATCGCGGCGACAACATCCTCGATTCCTGGATCCTCTCCCGTCTGCAGACGTTGAAGGCGGACATCGACGCCGAGATGAAGCGCTACCGGCTCTACAACGTGGTGCCGAAGCTGTTTTCGTTCATCGCGGATCTCACCAACTGGTACATTCGCCTGAACCGCCCGCGGTTCTGGGGCGAACGGGTGACCGGCGACAAGATCGCCGCCTACACCACGCTGCACTCGGCGGTCTACGAGCTCTCGCTCGCCATGGCGCCCTTCGCGCCGTTCCTCTCGGAGCACATCTACCTGTCCGTCGCCAAAGGGGCGGGCGTGGACCCGAAGCCCGTCTCGGTCCATCTATGCAGCTACCCCGAACCGGAGACCTCGTTCAGCCAGCCGCTCCTGGAGGACGCCGTGGCCCGGATGCAGCAGGTGATCGAACTCGGCCGCTCCAAGCGCGAACAGGTGAGGATCAACCTGCGCACACCCTTGAGGCGGCTCACCATCATCCACCGGGACGCGGCCCTGCTGGACGAAATCAAGGCGCTCGAGAACTACGTGAAGGCCGAGTTGAACGTCAAGGAAGTGCGTTACGAACAGGACGAGGCGAACTACATTGCGCTCTACGCCAAGCCGAATTTCCCGGTTCTCGGCAAGCGTCTTGGCCGGCGCATGAAGGCGTTCCAAGCGAAGATCGCGGCCTTGGACCCGGCGGCCATCGAGGCGTTCCAGCAAGAAGGCACCGTCGTCATCGACGGCGAGCGCTTCGAGGCGAACGAGATCAACGTCTTCCGGGAGGCGAGAGAAGGGACCGATACGGTATCGAACCGACTCATCTCCATCGAACTCGACTGCCGCCTGGACGACGACTTGGTGCGCGAGGGGCTGGCCAGAGAGGTCGTGAACCGTATCCAGCGCGCACGCAAGGAGCGTGGATTCGCCGTCAGCGACCGGGTTCGGATCGTCTACCAAGGCGACGACGAGATCGCGCAGGCCATCGCGGCCCACCGGGACTACATCGCGGGCGAGACTTTGGCGCTAGCGCTGGAACCCGGGGCCGTTGCGGAGAAGGCGACAAAGACGGAAATCGCCGGCAAGCCGCTGGCGTTCTCCGTCGAGGTGGCGGGCGACGCTTGAGCCGTCGCACGAGTCAGGCGTCGTCCTGATGGAGTTCGCCGATGGGCTGGTGGTTGTTGACGGTGATGCCCATCATTTGCTTCAGCCTTGGCGATAGCAGTTCGTAGACGTCGCCCGGCACGTGCAGGTTCGCAGTTGACTGCTCGTGCAGCGCGCGCATGAAGTGGCGGTTGTAGTGGCAGCGCATGGCGTAGCGCGTGTCGGGGGCGGTGCGGCGACCGCCGCCGTGCAGGATGCGGGTGTCGGTGAGGATGCGGGTGTCGGTGAGGATGCAGGTGCCTGCAGGTGCGCAAACGGCCACGAGTCCAGGTTCGCCGTTCACGAGCCCCACGAGGTCGGCACCGTCGTGGAAGCTGGTGTTGCCGCTCGCGGTCCGGTGGGAGCCGGGCACGACGTAGGTGCCGCCGTTGGCTAGGTCGAATGCCGTGTAGCACCAGATGATGAGCGAACCGAACGGGAACGGCGGATAGGGCATCGGCATGCCGCCCTGGTCGATGTGCAGTTCCTGCAGACCGCCGCCCTGGTGGACGATGGATCCATGGGCGCAGCCCAAGCCGAAGCCCTTGCCCATCACCTTGGTCAGCAGCCGGTCCACCAGCGGGCCGCGCTGGGCTGCGGACGGCTTGAACTCCACCGCGTCTCTGAATACGGCGCCTTTGAGCACCAGGTTGTTGACGAGCTGTGCCGTGTCGTTGGCGCTCGTCGTGAACCCGACGTCCAGGCGCCTCTCGGCCGCGGCTTGATCCACCAGCCGGTCCACCTGGGCCTCAATCTGGTCCGGTGACATGGCGTCTTCGACCAGGCAGTAGCCCCAGCGAACGAAGTCGGCCTCGAGCTGCGCTTCGTCGCTGCCAGGCTTGGGCAGGTAGTCGAAGTCGCTGCTGTTGCGAATGCGGCCAGCGTTCATCCGCTCCCTGGATAGGCCGGAAAGCTGCTTGAGCAATCGGCCTGCCGATAGGGAGCTGGTGGGCGAGTGGTCGTCGGCGTAGGTGACGCCACGCGCCATCTCCGCTTCCCAAGTGGCGTCGGCGGACGGCGCATGACAGGCACGCAGTCGAGCGAGTTCCGCCCTGAGCGTCGCATTCTCTTCCCGCAGGCGGTCAACGGTTTCGTCCTGATCGGCCACCATCGGCAGTGTTCCGGAGGTGGAGGAGTTCTTGTCGTGTGACAGGGCCTTCAACGCTTCAACTCTCGAACACTTGGTCATCGTGGCTGCGCCTCGACCGACACCACATTGACACCACATCTTGACGAAGTACAAGGATAGCGCTTCAATCCACCTGTGTTGAAGGGCCGAGGGCCCAGGCTGCGGAACCCATCACCGGGTGGCGCGCACGAAGGAGGCAAGCACCATGAACGACGCGACGACGCGGACCCTTCGTGGCGTGGGTTGGCTGCTAGTCATCGCCGGCGCGCTAGCGCTTGGGTTTCATCGGTTACGGGATGTTCTTCTCCGGGGACGAGTCGCCGGTGATCGTCTGGGTGGTCGGCGGATTCTACTTGGGGTTCGCCGTGCTGCTGCTCTCGGTACTGCGTCAACGGCTCATCGAGCGAAAGAGCGACAAGTACACGGACGTGGAAATATAGGCGCTCATTGGTGGCGCAACTCGGTTTCGAAGGCGAGGTAGACAATGCTGGTAGTCACATCGGATACGGTCGCGGGCAAGCGAATCGTCAAGACACTGGGCCTCGTGCGGGGCAATACGGTGCGCACCCGTCACATCGGCAAGGACATCCTGGCGGGCTTGCGCAACATCGTCGGCGGCGAAGTCCACGAATACGGGAAGTTGCTCGCCGAGAGCCGGGAACAGTCGCTCGACCGTATGATGGCCGAGGCGGCCGCGCTCGGCGCGAACGCCGTCGTCGCGGCGCGGTTCACGACATCCATGATGATGGGTGGCGCGGCCGAACTGCTCGCTGTCGGGACGGCGGTCGTTCTCGAGGACGAATGACGCGATTCCGGATGCCTGGTCAGTCGCGTAGCAGTTCGTTGATCGACGTCTTCGACCGCGTGCGTGCATCGACCCGTTTGATAATCACCGCGCAGTACAGGCTCGGTCGCGGGCGTCCGGCATCGGTGGCAGGACTCGGCAACGAGCCGGCCACGACCACCGAATAGGCGGGCACGCGACCGGTGACGATCTCCCCGGTCTCGCGATCGACGATCTTGGTCGAGGCGCCGATGAAGACCCCCATCCCCAGCACGGCGCCTTGTTCGACAATGACGCCTTCGACGACCTCGGAGCGGGCGCCGATGAAGCAGTTGTCCTCCACGATCACCGGTTCCGCCTGCAACGGTTCGAGCACGCCGCCGATGCCCGCACCGCCGGAGATGTGGCAGTTCCTGCCGATCTGCGCGCACGAGCCGACGGTGGCCCAGGTATCGATCATGGTGCCGCTGTCCACGTACGCGCCCAGGTTGACGAAACTCGGCATCAGCACCACCGACGGCGCAATGTAGGCAGAGTGGCGAACGACCGCGGAGGGCACGGCGCGGAAGCCGGCGGCGCGGAACCGCGCTTCGTCCCAGCCCGCGAACTTCGACGGCACCTTGTCCCACCACCGCGCGCCGCCCGGCCCGCCGTCGATGGGTTCCATGTCGTTCAGCAGGAAGCTCAGCAGCACCGCCTTCTTCAGCCACTGGTTTACGACCCATTCGCCGCCAACCTTCACGGCGACGCGCACGCATCCCGAATCGAGCGTGGCAAGCGCTTCGGCCACGGCGTCCCGAACCGGCCCCCGGGTGTCGAAGCCGATCTCGTCGCGGCGCTCCCATGCCGCGTTGATGGTTGTCTCGAGTGCGTTCACAGGTCTCGGTGCTCCTCTCATGTGCCTCGAACCTTCATGCCCGCAGCGCGATAGGACGAGTCGATCAGGCGCATCTGCTTGACGGCGTCGTGGGCATCGGTCGGCAGTTCCTCGCCGGTCCGCAAAGCGCGTACGAAGGCGTCGAGTTGATAGTCGTAGGTGGTGCGCTTGTCGAGGGTCTCGGTCGTCGTCTCGCCGTCGACCTCGAGTTTGATCTGGTGCCCCTTGTGCGGTACCAGCGGATTCACGACCGTCAAGGTGCCCTTGGTGCCCTCGGCCACGAGATCGGCGCGGAAGGGATCGCCCTTCATCATCGACCCCGAGGTGGCACCGGTTGCGCCACTCGGGAACCGGAGTTCGGTCACTAGCCGCAGGTCCACGTCCGGCGGTCCTTCGACGGCTTGGGCCGAGACCACCGTCGGTTCCTCGCCGGTGAAGTGGCGCACCCAGGAAATGGGGTAGCAGCCCATGTCCATGGTGGCGCCGCCGCCGGTCTCGTAGATCATTCGGATGTTGTTGGTCGGCATGCCGCCCTCGCCGACGCCGGCATGGAACGAGCCGGTCAGGCGCACCAGGTCGCCAAGGGCGCCGGATTGGTAGATTTCGAGCGCGCGCAGGAAGACCGGGTGGTAGCGGTAGTGGAACGCCTCGATCAACAGCAGCCCGGCCGTCTCGGCGGCTTCGGCCATCTCGGCTGCTTCGCGCTCGTTCAGGGCGAAGGACTTCTCGCACAGCACCGGCTTGCCTGCGGCGAGCGCCTTCAAGGTCCATTCCCGGTGGTGGCTGATGGGCAGCGGGTTGTAGATCACATTGACGTCGGGGTGGTCGATCACGGCCTGGTAGTCGTCCACCACGTGCCCGATATGATTGCGCTCCGCCATCGCCTCGGCACGGGAGCGGTCGCGGGCGGCGATGGCGACGACCCGGACGTCGGGGTTGCCGCTCGCGGGTCCGAGCAGGGCCTCGGGGGTGATGTTCGCCGCTCCCAAGGTCCCGAAGCGGAACTCGGTCATTCGTCTCCTCCACAATGGAACGCCGCCGGAGGGTGCCGAAACTCCGGTTGTTGGGCACTTGCGTCGGCGGCTTTGGTGACTATGGTAGCGGTTGAGAAGGAACCGTGCTGAGGACCAGAGCGGGGCCAGAGCGGCGAAGCCGGAGACAAGCCCTTGAACGCAGTGGAGTAGCGATGCTCGAGTCGATCCTAAAGACCGCCAGCCGGTGGCCGCTGCGGCGTCTGCACCGCGTGGCTCGCTGCTCAGAGCCCTTGATGCGCATGGCGTACCGCCGGCACGTGGTCGATGCCAACCTCAAGTACGCCTTTCCCGATGCCGACTCGGACACGCTCGCGCGCGGTTTCTACGCAGGTGCTTCCCAGACGGCCGTGGAGATCGTGCGCTTGCTGTCCATGGATCGCGACGAGCTGCGCGAACGCGTGACCTTCGAAGGGACACAAGCCCTGAACGAGGGCAACGCGGTGCTGCTGATGGCCCACCACGGCAACCTGATCTGGGCGATCAACGCGCTGGCGAGTGTCATAGAAGCGCCTGTTTTCACGGTGTACAAGCCACCGCATGTGGATGCCATGAACGACCTGTTTCTTCGTCTGGCCGACCGCTTCGGGGTCACCCTGGTTCCCGCCAACGAAATCCGAGGGGAGGTGCTCAAACGACGTCAGGTACACCCGGTATGGACGCTTGTGGCCGATCAGCGCCCCGGTGGTCGAGATCGCCATAGCGTGAGGTTCTGCGGACGGGAGACCGCGTTCTTCACCGGCCCGGAACGGCTCGCGCGCGTCATGAAGTGGCCCGCCTTCTACCTGTCCTGCCAGCGTATCAAACCCGGCCACTACCACTGCCGCGTCGAAAAGATTGGCGATCCCCCGCATGATCGCGGCGCCGTCGTCGAGTCCTATGTCGCCAAGCTCCAGGCGGATATCGACCAGGCACCGGCGGATTGGCTCTGGTCGCACAAGCGTTGGCGTGACGAGCGCCGGTCAACCAGCGCGCCTGGTGTTCGCGAGCACGGCTGAACTGAACCAGGGAGTCGAGTTGCGACCCGTGGAGAATGCGCCACCACTCTTCAAACGCGCTCGTCACGGCACGCATTCTCGATCGCGCCGAGCGGGCTAGTGCGTCTCGGAATACGAGCCGTTCAAGAGCGCTGCCCACCGGTGTTCGCAACAACCCAAGTGTCAACATTCGGCCTGCTCAAGGATTCTAGTGCGCGCTGCATATGCAGCGCGTTTTGAATGCTTACGCATTCTCCCGGCTTCGTTCGAAATGCAACTGAAGTGTCATGCCGGCGATCCCGAGAGAACCCGCCAGACACTCGGCGCGCTCAAGGAATCTAGAACTGCCCAACGCGAAGCCAACACGCTATCGGAACAAACCCGCGCTTTTTCAGCGTTTTCTCACAGCCGCGATAGCCGATGGCTGGCAGAGCCGCCTCGGCTTGTCGGCGACAATTTCCTTTTTGACGCAACCCACCGAGGCGCCCGAAAGAGATGTCGGCCATCCGAGCACGCCCGAGAATGAAATTGAATACGCGCCAGACGGTGTGCTACGTTCGGTTCGCCGATCACGACCCGTCTCACCGAACGCCTGCGGGGAATCAACCTCGCGCAAGGAGACCGAGCGATGAGCGAAGTGCTTGCCATAGACGCCGATTCGGTTGAGTACCCGAGTTCGGACGGCAAACCCATGGCGGAGTCTCCCCTTCACTGCCGACGCCTGATGGAGGCCGGCTACGCCATCTCTACGTTCGTCAAACAAACTGCGGCCAGCAGCAGTTCTGACCGCGGGAGTGTCTACGTCGGGATCAACATGCTCGTCTACGACGAGCCGGGGAATCCGAGAAGGCACGTCTCGCCGGACATTTTCGTCGCATTCGACGTGCCGGAAACGGACCGGGAAGTCTACAAGCTGTGGGAGGACGAGGTCCCGGCGTTCGTGCTGGAGGTGACCTCGAGGACTACCCGCAAAGCGGATGAACGAAAGAAGATACGCTACGCGAAATGGGGCGTCGGGGAGTACTTCCAATTCGACCCGCGCGGCGAGTACCTGAACCCGGCGCTCAAGGGGCACCAACTATCGGGTGCGGAATACCGTCCGATGGTCGAACGTCCGCTGCCGAACGGGAAGCGGGGGCTCGTCAGCCGAGAACTGGGTTTGTGCCTATGGCTCGATCACGGCGTATTGCGGTTCCACGACCCGTCGACGGGTCTCGACCTGTTGACGCCGGACGAGGAGAGGACAGGCCGTCAGGTCGCGGAGGCGTCGCTAGAAGCGGCACAAGCGATGGCAAGAGAGGCCCAGGCGATGGCAAGAGACGCACAAGCGCAGGCCGCAGCCGAAGCCGCACGCCGTCTCGAGACCGAAATCGAGTTGGCGCAGTTGCGGGCGCGGGGCTCGACGACCTGAGCGCATAGGGGCACGGCCTAGTTTCGTTCTCAGGCACGGCTGAACTGACAACCGACCCAGTTTCCGGCGCTCCCGACGGCGCGTAGCAAGGCGCCGCGCCCTCTGCGGTTATCATCCATGCTTCACCGTTGGATTGTCGGGTCCATGAACAGGCTTATCGGGGAGAGCAGCCCCTACCTCCGGCAGCACGCCGGCAACCCTGTGGATTGGTATCCCTGGTGCGACGAGGCGATCCAACGCGCCCGCACCGAGAACAAACCCATTCTACTGTCCATCGGGTATTCGTCCTGCCACTGGTGCCACGTCATGGCGCACGAGTCGTTCGAGGACGAGGCCACGGCCACGCTGATGAACGAACGCTTCGTCAACGTCAAGGTCGACCGCGAGGAGCGCCCTGATCTGGACAGGATCTACCAACTGAGCTACCAAATGCAGAACCGCCGCGCCGGCGGCTGGCCGCTGACCGCCTTCCTCGACCCGGACAGTCTGCTGCCGTTCTTTTCCGGCACTTACTTCCCACGCAACCCCCGCTACGGGATGCCGGGGTTTGGCGACCTGCTCATGCGCATCGGCGACGCCTATCTCGCCGACCGTGCCGCGGTGACCCGCGAAGGCGAGAAGCTCGCCGCCGCGCTGCGCGAACTCGACCGCACGGAGCAGGAGCCGGAGGAGGACGACCGCATGCTGCTCGCACAAGCGCGGGAGCAACTTGCCAACGCCTACGACGCGCTGGAAGGCGGTTTCGGCTCGGCCCCGAAGTTCCCCATGCCGACCGCCATCTTGCGGCTGCTGCGACACTGGGCGCACATCCACGCCGACTCGTCCAAGCCGACCGACCGCGATGCCTTGAACATGGTCATGACGACCCTCACCAGGATGGCGCGCGGCGGCATCTACGATCATCTCGGCGGTGGCTTCTGTCGCTATTCCACCGATCGCCGCTGGACGATCCCCCACTTCGAGAAGATGCTCTACGACAACGGCGCGCTCATGGCCCTCTACGCCGACGCCCTTGGCCTCGGGCCCGACCGGCTGTTCACGGAGGCGGTGCGCGACACGGCGGCATGGATGATGCGCGAAATGCAGCATCCCGACGGCGGCTACTACGCGTCGCAGGACGCCGACAGCGAAGGCCAGGAAGGCAAGTTCTACGTTTGGCGGCGAGATGCGGTCAAACGGCTGCTGGCCGAGGACGAATACCTGTTGGTGGAGACGTTGTACGGCCTCGACAAACCCGCCAATTTCGAGGGCAAGTGGAATCTGCTCCGCCGGGATGCGTGGCAATCGGTGGTCGCACGGGTGTACCTCGATCCCGAGACGGCGGCCGACTTGCTGGCGAGCGCCAAAGCGAAGCTTTTCGCGGCCCGCGCCCAGCGCGAGCCGCCTGGGAAGGACGAGAAGGTGCTGGCCGCCTGGAATGGCCTGGCCATCCAGGGTATGGCGAAAGCCGGCGTCAGGCTGCGCGAAGGCGCTTGGATCGATTCCGCGGCACGGGCAGCCGATTTCGTTCGGACGCGCATGGTCGACGAGGGCTGCCTATACGCCACGTGGAAGGACGGTGCCGTCAAGTATCCGGGCTATCTCGACGACTACGCGAACATGCTCCAGGGGATCCTGGCGCTCCTGTCCGCGCGTTGGCGAGACGAGCACCTCGACTTCGCCGTGTCCTTGGGCGAAGCATTGCTCGACCGTTTCCAGGATCCCGACACCGGCGGCTTCTTCTTCACCGCACACGATCACGAGCGCCTCATCCACCGCCCCAAACCCACCGACGACGACGCCCTGCCGCCGGGCAATGGCGTTGCCGCCAGCGCCCTGATCGGATTGGGCCACCTCACCGGCGAAGCCCGCTACCTGGAAGCGGCCGAACGGACGCTCCGATGGGCACGGGGGTTCATCGCGCGCCACCCTGCCAGCCACTGCACCCTCTTGAACGCACTCGAGGAGACTGTCCACCCGCCCGAACTGATCATCGTTCGCGGGCCCGCCGATGCGATATCCGGGTGGCTCGACGTCGCCCGAGCCGGGTACCGACCCGCCCGCGCCGTCTACGGCATCCCGGACGACGCCACACGGGTGCCAACCTACCTGCCGCCAACCTGCCTGCCCCCTTCGGTCGGTGCCGTCGCCGCGAACGAAACGAGTCCAGTCTCGGCGTTTGTCTGCAACGGTCTCAATTGCTCCACCCCCATCATGGATCCCGACGTGTTCAAGCAGTCATTGACATGAACGCCGACCCGCGCATCGAGACCAACCGGAAAAACTGGAACGAGCGCACGCCGGCCGGTCCACGCCAAGTCCGACTTCTACGATGTGGCGAGCTTCAAGGCGGGTCGGATCAGCTTGAGCGAACTCGAACGTTCCGGCGTCGGCGATCTCCGAGGCAAGTCGCTGCTGCACCTGCAGTGCCATTTCGGACTGGACACGATGTCGTGGACGCGACTCGGCGCACAGGCGACGGGGGTCGATTTCTCAGATGCCGCAATCGACCTCGCCCGGGAACTGAACCACGAGCTCGGTCTCGGCACCCGGTTCATCCGTTCGAACATCTATGACCTCCCATCGGTTCTCGACGAACGGTTCGATGTCGTCTACACGGCGATTGGCGTCCTCGCTTGGCTACCCGATCTCGCCAAGTGGGCACAAGTCGTGGCACACCACCTCAAACCAGGCGGTTTGTTCTACCTGCTCGAAATCCACCCGTCGAGCCAGATTTTCGACGACACCGTGTTGGTCGAGGAACCTGGCGATCTCAGGGTTCGCTACGGCTACTTTCCCGATCCGGCAGGGTTGAGTTTTGCCGGGGGCGAGCCGTCCTACGCCGGCGACGAACCCATCGAGAGCGCCTCCCACGAGTGGCAGCACAGCATCGCGGAGATCATCACGGCGTTGCTCGACGCGGGATTTCGGCTGCGATCACTGGCAGAGCACCCGATGACCGCGTACGCGCAGTTCCGGGGGATGAAGAAGGGAAACGACGGCTATTGGCATCTACCCTTCGGGCATGGACTACCGCTGATCTTCACCCTCACGGCGACCCGGTAGCTGGCGCGCTGCATGTGGCAGCGGCGCGCCCGGTAGGGCGCGCATTCTCCCGACCTCGTTCGAAACGCAACCCAAGTGCCAACATTCGGAGCGCTCAAGGACTCGAGGCGTAGGTCAGGTCCAGCTCCCGCGCCGCCCGAACATCGTCGAGCCGGGACACCGGCAGCGTATGCGGTGCGGTCTTGACCATTTCCGGATCGCGCTCGGCCTCTTCGCGGATCCGGATCATGGCGTCGACGAAGGCGTCGATCTCCGCCTTGGATTCGGTTTCCGTCGGCTCGATGAGAAAACACTCGGCAACCAACAGCGGGAAATAGGTGGTCGGGGCATGAAAGCCGTAGTCGAGCAGGCGCTTGGCGAAATCCATTGCGGTCACGCCCAGGGTCTTCGCCTCGTTCTTGAAGGTGACGATGAACTCGTGACTGGCAAGGCGGTCGGGATAAGCTAGTTCGAATCCCGCCTGGGCAAGGCGCGCCATCATGTAGTTGGCATTGAGCGTCGCGTACTCGGCCACGCGCCGCATCCCGTCGCGGCCGAGCATGCGGGCGTAGGCGAGAGCACGCAGCAGGATGCCGGCGTTCCCCATGAACGCGGACAAGCGGCCGATGGACTCGGGCGCCTCGGCGCCATCGATCCATCGGTAGCCGTCTTCGCCGCAGCCGACGAAGGGCGTCGGCAGAAACGGCAGCAGGCGTTCGTTCACCCCCACGGGGCCGGCGCCGGGGCCGCCACCGCCGTGAGGCGTGGCGAAGGTCTTGTGCAGGTTCATGTGCAACACATCGAAGCCCATGTCAGCGGGTCGGACCTTGCCCAGGATGGCGTTGAGGTTGGCACCGTCGTAGTACAGCAGCCCGCCAGCGCTGTGCACCAGATCGGCGATCTCGCGGATGCGACGTTCGAAAACCCCGCAGGTGGACGGATTGGTGAGCATGATCCCGGCGGTCCGCTCTCCGAGCGCGGCTTTCAATGCATCGATGTCGACGTCGCCGTTGGCCGCCACAGCGACTTCGCGAACCTCGTAGCCGCACATCACGGCGGTTGCCGGATTGGTGCCGTGCGCCGCCGTCGGAACGATGATCTCCCGGCGTCCGGCATCGCCCCTGGCGTTGTGCCAAGCGCGGATCATGGCCACGCCGGCGAACTCGCCCTGGGCGCCCGCCATGGGCGTCAGGGACACGGCCGCCATTCCCGTGACCGCCTTCAGGATCTGCTGCAGCTCGTAGGCGCAGGCGAGGTAGCCTTGGCTCAGCGACTCCGGAGCGAGCGGATGACGGTTGAGGAACCCCGGGAGGCTCGCCGCGCGATGGGCGCCTCGCGGGTTGTACTTCATCGTGCAGGAGCCCAACGGGTAGAACTGGCCGTCGATGGAGAAGTTCAGCGCCGACAGGTTCGTGTAGTGGCGAACGGCTTCGAGTTCCGACACTTCCGGCAGTCCAGGCGGCGTGGCGCGCAAGCTCGACGCCGGCAGATCCGCGGCCTCGCCGGCGGGTGGATGCTGGGCGGCGGCGCGCCTGCCCGGCGCACCCAGGTCGAATACGGTACGCGGCGAAGTCTTCATCCAAGCGCCCCGGCCAAGGCTTCGCGGAAAGCGGCAATTTCCGCATCCGTGCGCTTCTCGGTTGCGCATACAAGCAGGCAATTCGAGAGCTCGGGAAAGTGGCGGCCAAGCGGCATGCCGCCAACCACCCCCCTCCCGGCAACCGCCGCAGCAACCCCGTCGGATGGCTGTCCGACGTCGATGACCCGCTCGTGGAAGAACGGTCCGTCGAAACGCTCGGCGACACCGTCGATGGTGGTGAGCGCACGGATCAGGTCGCACGTTCGGGCGTGGCTCCTCGATGCCGTTCGGCGCAGGCCCTGCGCGCCCATCAACGCTAGGTAGATGGTCGCTGCGGTCACCAGAAGGCCCTGGTTGGTGCAAATGTTGGATCTCGCCTTGCCGCGCCGGATGTGCTGCTCGCGTGCCTGCAGGGTGAGGGTGAAACCGGGGCGGCCGTGGCGGTCCACGGTCCGGCCAACCAAGCGGCCGGGAAGCTGGCGCACATACCGTTGACGTGTACAGAGGAACCCGAACGACGGCCCTCCGGATGCCATCGGTATGCCCAGCGGCTGACCATCGCCGCAGGCGATGTCGGCACCGTTCCTGCCCCATTCCCCCGGAGGTTTGAGGAGCGCCAGGGACGTTGGGTTGACTAGGGCGATCACGAGCGCTCCGTTGGCGGCAGCCCAGTCGGCAATCTCGTCCACCGGCTCGATGAGACCGAAGAAATTCGGTTGCTGGACAATCACCGCAGCCAACCCGCCAGCCGCGGCGTCGTGGAGGGCAGCCAAGGCGTCCACCGCAGCGAGACCGTCGCGGCCGTAGCCCGCAGGCACCAGTTCAACGCCCTGGTTGCGCGTGATATTGGTCGCGGTATCGATGTAGTGCGGATGGCAGGCACCCGCAATCGCGACCGTGCGCGACTTGGCCTTGCCGGCGCGCACGGCCATTAGCACGGCTTCGCTCAGGGCCGTGCCGCCGTCGTAGACCGATGCATTCGAGACCTCCATGGCGGTCAGCGCGGTGATCATCGTCTGGTACTCGTAGATGACCTGCAACGTTCCTTGGCTCGCTTCGGCCTGGTAGGGCGTATACGAGGTCATGTACTCGCCCCGGGCGGCGATGTCCCATACCGCTGCCGGGATGTGGTGGTCGTAGCATCCCGCGCCGAGGAAACACGGGCCGGTCTCGTCGCGGCGAGCGTGGGCACCCAATTCGGCGAGCATCGTCATCTCGTCGACGGCGTCGTCGATCACGCTGAAATCGGCCGCCTTGAGCGCCGGCTCGATCTCGTCGAAGAGATCCTCGATGGTCGCCGCGCCAATGGTCGCAAGCATGCTGCGAACGTCATCGGGGGTATGTGGAATGAAGGGCATGGGGTGGTCTAGATTGCTGCGGTAAGCCGTTCACGGACGCCTTGCGTCAGCCCCCGGGCGCGGCGAGCGCTGTCAATGATCGTTGTCTTCCGATTTGCACGAGTCCTGGTATTCGTCGGCGTCGAGCAATTCGTCGAGTTCTTCGACGTCGTCCGGATCCACTTTGAAGAACCAGCCGTCTCCGTAGGGATCCTGGTTGACGGATTCCGGGGCGTCCTCCAATGCGTCGTTGACCGCCACCACGGTTCCGGAGACCGGTGCGTAGATGTCCGATGCCGCCTTGACGGACTCAACGACTCCGGCTTCCACGCTCGCTTGCACCTGCATGTTCAACCCCGGCAACTCGACGAATACGACATCGCCCAACGACTGCTGGGCGAAGTCGGTGATGCCGACTGTGACGAGGCCGTCTTCAAGCCGCGCCCACTCGTGGCTGGGCGCGTAGCGCAAGTCATCGGGCACATCGGCCGGAAGTTCGGATGGTGCGTCGCTCATTGAAAAACCCGTATTCCATGCCGTACGAACGGCAGCTTCACAAATCGACCCGGCACGCATGTGCCGCGTATCGCGATCGAGCAATCGCTGGCCGCGTTCCGCGGAACCCTTGCGAAGCCGATACTGTAACCCAAGGTAGGCGAAAAGATACCGCTGGTGACCGCCCCTTCGCCTACGTCGGTAAGGACGGGATGGCCAGGGCGCATGATGCCCCTGCCCTCCATGACCACACCCCGTAGCACGCGTCTCGGCTTCTCCGCCCTTTGCCGGGCCAGGGCTTCCCGGCCCACGAAGACGCGGTCCCGTGGACTCCAAGCCACCGTCCAGGCAAGACTGGATTCCAAGGGCGTCGTGCTTTCGTCCATGTCCTGGCCGTAGAGCATGAGTCCCGCTTCGACACGAAGGGTATCGCGCGCGGCCAAGCCCGCCGGGGCCACGCCAGCGGCCTGCAGGCTTTGCCAGAGCTCCACCGCCCGCGACCCGGGGAGAATCGCCTCGATCCCGTCTTCGCCCGTATAGCCGGTACGCGCGACCATCCATTCGCCGTGCTCGAGCGCCGAGAAAGGGGCAAGCGCGCCGGCATCGACGGCCGTGACATCGGCGAAAATCGCCACCGCGCCTGGACCCTGCACGGCGATCAGCGCCAAGTCCCGCCGCTCGCACAGCTCCGCTCGGAAACCGGCTCGGTGCTTGGCGAACCAGGCCAGCACCTTCGCCCGGGTGGCCCCATTGGCGACCACGCGATATCCGCTCGCGCGTCCGTAGACGATGACATCGTCGACGACGCCCGCCGCCTCGTTGAGGAGCATGCTGTAGACCGCCTTGCCCGGTACCGCCTTGGCCGCATCGTTTGCCAACACCCGGGCCAGCAATTCGCCGCCATCTGCGCCGTCCACGTCGATGACCGTCATGTGGGAAACATCGAACATTCCCGCGGCCCGGCGGACCTCGTGGTGTTCGGCAATCTGCGAACCGTAGTGCAGTGGCATCGACCAACCGGCAAAACGCGTCATGCGCGCGCCAGCCGCCACGTGGGCATCGTGCAGCGGTGTCCTTGCCTGTTCGGTCGCGTTCACGTCCATTCCCCGCCAAACGATAGCGGTCCAAGTCCCATGGCTTCGCGAACCAACTGCGCCTTCAAACCCGGCGAAGCGTCGATCCAGCGAACGCCCGTGTTTCTTGCCAAGCGCATCCAGGGTTTCGAGGCGTGGGGACCGCAGTAGGCCGCGAGCAACGCCCGCGTGGATGCGATCATCAACTTGGAACGCATCCGGCGTTCGCGGGCGAACGCTCGCCATCGACCCGCCGACCCGAGATCGTGGCCATCAGAAGACGCGACGATGGCCCGGGCATCTTCCAAGCCGACGTTGACGCCTTGGCCCGCAAGCGGGTGCAGCGTTCGCGCGGCATCCCCAACGATCAGCACCCTGGGCAACGGGTTGAAGTCCCCGGCCAAGGCTTGGCGTACCGGGAAAGACACCCGCCGGTCGATCGCCTCGAACTGGCCCAGCACGCCTTCCGTTTCCGCGTGCAGGGCGTTGCCGAACGCGTCGTCGCTCAAGCTCCGGAGTCGTTGGTTTTCGGGCTCGGACGTGCTCCAGATGACCGCCACCGTCGATTCCTTCACGGGTTCTTCGACGCCGGCATCGCGCGGTGGTTCCGTGGCCGATCGCAACGGCAACAACGCCACCGGCCCGCTGCGCCCAAACCGTTGGTACGCCACATTGCGGTGTCCGCGAGCGGCCCGGACAACGGTGGCAATCGCCCGCTGAGGGGGCGCCCGTTGCTCGCGCTGAGCGACGCCGGCGAGCTTTCCTACCGAGCTGGCCGCGCCGTCCGCCGCGATGACCAGCCGCGCCGCGATCTCCGGACCAACGAGCTCCACGGCATCGGGTTGGTTGCGAATTCCGGTGACCGACGACGGTGCGTAGAGATCGAGGGAACGACTGGCGGCGTTCCACAGCCGCGTCGTCAAGTCGCTGTTCTCCGCGACGAAGGCAAGACGCCCCGGAGACGAATCGGCTGGTCGCAGCGGCAACGCGAAGCCGATGGACGCCCCCCCGTCGTATTCCCATACTCGCATGGCCTCAATGACCGACAACTCGCTCGCGTCAATGCCGGCCAAGCCGCGCAGAAAGGAGACCGAGTCCGGGGTCAGCGCGACCGTGCGCGCATCGAAACCCAAGGCGCCGCGAACACGCCGAGGCGGCTGGCGCTCCACCAAGGCGACCCGACGGCCGCGTTTGGCGAGCGCGAGCGCGGTCGCCGAGCCGACGATGCCCGCGCCCACCACGGCGACGTCATAGATGCACTTGTTTTGTGCCATGCCGCAAGTCTGTCAGCATCCGCCGCCGCGGCGCAATACAGCGCGCCTCAACGAATGTTGCCGAACACGACTTCACAAGACCGTCGACTCGGGCCAAACTAGCATTCTTGAACGCGGCTCAACTGAACACCGAGCCAGGTTGCGCTACTTCAGAGAATGCGCACGCAGTCTCAAACGCCTCGTGCAGCGAGGCACACTAGCGTTCTCGAACAGCCGAGGGGTGCTATGCTGGCTGATGAACTCAGCGTCCTCGAGTCCAAGGTCGATGAACTCATCGGCCTGTGCCGTTCGCTGGCCCGGGAAAATCAAGCCCTGCGCGAACGTGACCGATCAACGGCCTCGGAGCGCGCCGACCTTGTCCAGCGAAACGAAGTAGCCAAAAGCAAGATCGAAGCCATGATTGAACGGCTGAAATCGCTCGACGTGGATCGAGCGACGTGAGCGAAAAAAAGCCCACGGTCAATATCCGGGTATTCGGCAACGAATACTACGTCAGTTGCGAGGACGACGAGGTCGATGATCTATTGGCGTCCGCGCGAGAGGTCAACAGGCGCATGGAGCAGATTCGGGGCGGAACCAATACCCTCGGGATGGAACGCCTCGCCGTGATGGCGGCCCTCAACCTCAGCCACGACAATCTGCGCCTACGGCGTCGACTCGATGGCGCCGCGCATGACGCGCAGGACAGGGTGAAGGCGCTTTCGAGCCGTGTCGCGCAAGTGATCGAAGACGCGCCAAGGGTCGCCGCCGACCACGCGTTGCCGCCGGAGTGAGCCAGTCGGCACCTGACCACGACACCGGGATCTCTTTAGCTCCCTGAGTACTCCACCGTCGACGCCTAGCCGGGGCCGCCCCGACATTCCGCTAGTGCGTCTCGAAATACGAGCCGTTCAAGAGCGCCGCCCACCGGTGTTCGTCTGCAACCCAAGCGTCAACATTCGGCATGCTCGAGGATTCTAGCCCGCATTTCTCACCAGGCCGCTTCTCGGCGTCAAAAGAGCTCATGGTTTCAAGAAGTTGACCGCGATGCCAACGATCGTGCCGGTTGCAGACTGCGCTGGCCGTGCCCTCGCGGGTCTTTTGGCCCCGTGTGTACACGGGGCCAAAATCCTCCGCGATCATCACGGCCCCTGGTGAGAAATGCGGGCTAGCCTTCCAGTCCGCGTCTTCCGTTCTCCCTGAGCCCGCCGCGAGGACCCACGTAGCGATAGAGCGTCACGCGGCCGACACCCAACTCCTGCCAGAGCTCCGCCACCGAGGTGTCGCGGCGCGCCATCGCCGCCTGCGCGAGCCGTACCTGCGCCTTGGACAACGCGAACTTCCGGCCGCCCTTCCGGCCCCGCGCCCGCCTTCAATCCCGCCACCGTGCACTCGCGGATGAGCTCCCGCTCGAACTCCGCCAGTGCCGCGAAGATGCCGTGGTTCGTCACAGTGGGTTACCGGAAACACTGATGGAAATGGATGGGCTGTAGCCGTAGAACGGGCGCGGGGTTTGGGTTGCCGTTGGCGAGAGATGAAGGCGAGAGTTACAGCGCGGACGAGCCGGTTGAAGGCGTGTCGATTTGGAGGCTGTGTCGGGGTGACCGGTCTCCGCAGGGGACATCGGTCCCCTGCGGGAGTGGGCGGCTTTCCGCCCGGTTTTGCACACGCCGGGCAAGCTCCGGCTCCTTGCTTCACGCCGCGTTCGAACCATGGCCACGCCGACGAATCGGCCACAAAGCGTCTGCGGGATAGAAGGCCGGCGCCGACGGCGCCATCGTCGCGTGTTTAGCACTCCGCCCGGTGGGGCCAAGCCGGATACGCCGCCCCTGCTCCAGGTCTTCCGCGTGCAACCGCCATACTCGCCGGGCCGCCAACGCGGCCCATCGCCTGGCGATCCTGCCGGCATGCCGGGGTCAGGAAGTGGATCAGCGCGTCCAGCTTGGCGCGGTACTCGCGCGCGCCGTCGCTCGGCCAGCGGTAGAGTTGCTGCCAGATCTAGACCGCGAAGGTGTAGACGTGCGGCGCCGTCGGCGCGTCCGGCCACACCGTCGCCCCGGCCGTCAGTTCCGGCGGGATATGGATGCGCAGCGAGCTCGGGGCCGTCATCCAGCCGGACAACGAGGATACAACCAACCTGAGGGACATCGACGGGAACCTCATCGGCACTATCGGTTGAATCCTTTCGCCAGCCCTCTATTGGGCCGGATACGGCCCGACGCGGAGTACTTCGTCTGCCAACGATCACTCCCCTGCGGCGCGAAACCCTCGTTGCAGCGTTGCGCGTGCGCCGGCTGACGCCACCTTCGCCTATTCCCCGCCCCTTTGTGGACCAGCCTCTGCCCCTGCCAACCGAGGGGCATACTTCTAAATATATATAAAGCAACCAGTGCGCGGCCCTCGGGGCCGTCCAAAAGTCGCAAACCGTTCTTTGAGCTGCCGAACCGGCACATACGGCGTTGAGACGGGGGCTGGCTATGACTGTTCAGAAGTCGTTGTGTTATGAATGGGATGCATGGCGACATCAGAGGCTTGCGGCGACCGGATCGCGCCGCGCGAGGTGACGGTTCGCCCCGTGCGGGACGCGCACGAGCGGCGGCGTTGGGATGCGCTGGCGTCCGAGTTTCATTATCTGCCGTTCAATGGCCTGTTCGGCCAGTGTCTGCGCCATGTCGCGGTGCGGGGGGAGACTTGGGTTGCGCTGGTGGGCTGGACGGCGGGAGCGTTCAAGGTCGGCGTCCGGGACGCCTGGATCGGCTGGACGCGGGAGCGGCAGTTCCGGCGGCTGAAGCTGATCGCCAACAATAGCCGCTTCGTGATTCTGGGCGGCAAGGGCGCGACGCGCAACCTGGCGTCGCGGGTGCTGGGTCTGAGTCTCCGGCGGCTGTCGCGGGACATGCGCGCGGCGCACGGTTTTCCGGTTCTGCTGGCCGAGACGTTCGTGGATCCGTCGCGCTTCGCGGGCACCTGCTACCGGGCGTCGAACTGGCGGATGCTGGGGCGCACGCGGGGCTTCACGCGGCTGCCGGGCAGCCCGGTTCGGTGGCGCGAGAACGGACAACCGAAGGAGGTCCACGTGTATGAGCTGGAGTCGGA
>JAKZRQ010000084.1:0-21049 GCA_047518105.1 Pseudomonadales bacterium
GCCCGGGCGGCGCGTTGGACGTAGAGCGCGCTGGTCGCGAGTTGCGGGTCTTGGGGTTCCGACATGTACGGGTTCCTCCTGCGTTCGCGCTCGTCGACGAACACCGAGCTTGGCGAGTCGAAGTATAAACAGCATCGCTCGGACTATACTTCGGCGTCACGGACCCGTTTTGCCGGTACGGGTGGCTCGAACCAAGACAGCCACGAAGACCACCGAATGCTCAAGCCGCATCCGGCGTCGATCGGGACCACGGCGAACTTCGCGCACAGCCGCCATCGTGGTTTTCGCGTCCCCAACCACGGTGTTCCACACCGCCGTCGCGGATCCGACCACGCCGGACGATGCGCCCATGCGCTCGACCATCGAGGTCCGGATGCAGGCGATCTACGGCGCGGACACCGACAGGGAAGCCCGCGCCGCCCGGTTCAAAGCGGCGATTCCCACCCACTATGCCGACGGCAGGGTCTGCAACTGGTGGAGCGGGCCGATCAAGGGCTATGTTCAGCCTAGCAGTCAGTCGGCCCCGTCGTAAGCGACGGTCGGGCGGCGAACTCGGCAACAGCGGCGGAGTAAGGCGTCTTGTGGGCCGTGCAGGCCGGCGCATCCAATCCTCGACGCCTATCTCACTTCGCGGCGCGTCCCGTCGCCACGTCCTCGGCGTCGCCCGCATCGGGGTACGCCGGCGAATACTGGCCGTAGAGGTAGGCGCCGATCCGCTCGATGCGCTCGCGCTCGTCGGGTTCCAGCGGTCCGTGTTCCATGGCCGCAATGGCGTCGTTCATCTGCTCGGCGCTGGCGGGACCGCAAAGCACCATGTCGACCGCCGGGTGCGAAAGCGAGTAGCGATAACAGTCGCGGGCGCTGACGGGCGTTTCGCCATTGGGCATCTTGTCCGGGTCAACCAGGTGGCCCCAGCGCGTCGCGGTGTAGGTCATGATCGTCGGTCGCGGTCCGGATTCGGGGACGAACGGGAACACATCCTTCTCCGCCCCGCGGTGCACGCCGTTGTAGCGCAGCATCAATAGTTCGTAGGGACTCTCGCCACGCGCGTAGAGATCCAATAGCTGCGGCAGCATCGGTCGGTTGTGGCTGCTCAGGGACATGAACCGGACGATGCCGCGGTCCCGCAGCCGTTCGAATACCTCGACGAAGGCATCGGCTGGTACCGACGCGCGATTGCCGAGAAGCAGGAAGTCGAAGCGGTCGACCCCAGCCGCCTTCAGGGCCTCTTCCACCTCGCCCTCGATGGTGCCCGCGTCGCCCGAGTAGGACTGGATCGTCAGGATCATGTCCTCGCGGTGGTGCTTCGCGAGATTGACCATGGCCTGTGCAAACCCAGGCTGGCGCACGGTACCCCAGTACAGGTAGTTGATGCCGCGATGAAAGGCGTCTTCGATGACGTGCGCCGGTGCGTTGAAGGTCGACCCTATGCCCAACCGGCTCGCCTGCAAGCCGGTGCGTCCGATCTCTCGTCGTTCAAGGAACTCGCTCACTCGATTGCCCTCCCAACAAGCATCGGAACAGCATACCCGACCGTCTTTGCCGTTGGGGCTGCTTCGGCACCGGACTGTCGAGGGTTGGTGTAGGATTGGGGAGTCGTCCCGCAGCGTACGGATGAACCCGTCGCGAAGGGCGACGACCACGGGGAACGGTTGGGGACTCAAGTGCCGCCGATCTCCGAATCCGACATCGACGCCATCCTGGAAATCTCCGGCGTGGCGGTCGAATGCGTCGACGAAGTCCACTTTCCACCCGCCCTGTTCCGGCAGATGACGGAGCTATTTGGCTCCAAGAGTTGCGTCTACTACTCCATGAGCGAGGATCTCGACAACCATCCCATTTGGGACGGCGTCGGCTACAACCTGAGCGGGGCGCGCATCCAGCAATACGAGGACCACCACCGCGCCTTCGATCCCTGCTTCGCGGGTTTGAGAAGCCGGGCGGTCGCCGGGCGCCCTCTCGTGGTGTCGACGGACCAGGTGATCCCGAGCGAGGGCCGGTACGTCTCCTCCGGGTACTACCGCGATTTCCTGCTGCCCCAGCGCATCCACAACAGCATCATCTTCGGGGTGGGCGATAGCCAGGGTATGCTCGGACTGTTCGGGTTCCACCGCGCTGCGGGCAAGCCGGTCTATGGGTCCGACGAGCACCTGAAGGCGAAGCTGTTCGCGTCGCAGATTGCCGGCGCATTGCGCCTGAAGTCGGAGGCCGACAGCCATCTGCGTACACGGGCGCTGGTCCGCAAGCTGATGGAACGTGCCGGGGTGCGCGAGTACCTGGTGCTTGACCGCCACTGGCGGATCGTCGACAGCGCGGGCGCCGCCGTTTCAAGCCTGTTGGGACTGTCGGGCAGCGTGCGCGTCGTGGATGACTCGAATGGAAACGTGTCGCCGAGCTTGCCTAGGGACATCAAGGGCTACCTGTCCGGCGAGCTGGCGAAACACGAGACCTCCGTTCGCGCCGGAGCACGTCTCGGCGATGCACATCGGATCTTCGAGGACATTCCGGGTTGGCCACGAGCACTCGTGGACCTCCTGGAACTCGATGGATCGTTGCCGCTGTACCTGATCGCCTTTCTCGGCGAGAACCACGACTTGGTATCGGAGTCGAAACTCGCCGACTTCGCGCTCACGCCCAGGGAACGGGAGGTCGTGCACAAGGTGAGCCGAGGACTGACCACCGTGCAAATCGCCGATGAGTTGCGAATTAGCGAAAAGACGGTGGAACACCACCTGGACCACATCTACCGCAAGACCGGAACACACAACCGGACTGCACTGGTCTATCGACTTTCGGGCTAGATTCCTCGAGCGCTCCGAATGTTGACACTTGGGTTGCATTTCGAACGAGGCCGGGAGAATGCGCGCCCTACCGGGCGCGTTTGGAAATGCGTAAGCATTCTCGATCGCGCCGCATATGCGGCGCGCCTAGTTCTCTAACGCCTCAAGGCGTTGTTGGACGCTGCGACCTGAGCGTTGGGGGGCTTCGAATTGGTATGCCAGGTTCATCTGGAGTCGACTGGGAACCGCACAGACCGACGTGCCGGAGCGGGACGCCGGCAATCCGCCGTAAATGGGGGAAATACCCGATTCCCACCACATCATTTGCCCAATAGCGTGACCCATGCTGTTTGTCGCTAAAGGTCGAACGACAGAAAGAGGGGAACGCCCATGTCGCAAACCATGGAGGTGCTCCGCACAACGAACCGGTGCGGCCGGTGGCTTTGGAGCGGTTGCGTATTTGCGAGCCTTTGCGCGGTGCCAGCGCGCAGCCTGTACTCGAGGAAGTCATCGTCACGGCTACCAAGCGTTCCGAGTCCGTGCAGTCGCTGCCGCAGAGCGTGTCCTCGATCTCAGGCGAGGACCTGCGGGAACGAGGCCTGACGGAGTTCTTCGACTACGCGGTGACCATTCCCAACCTGTCTTTCGGGGCCGCCACCGACGGAATCCTTTCGAACCGCTCCATTTCGCTTCGTGGTATCGAGGGCACGAACACGACGGGCTTCTACATCGACGACACGCCGATTACCGAGACCATCGATCCCAGGATCCTCGACTTGGAACGCATCGAGGTCTTGCGCGGTCCGTCGGGCACGCTCTATGGCGCCCGCTCCCTCGGCGGAACAGTCCGGCAGATCACTCGCCAGCCACAGTTCGACGAGGTGGCGGGTTGGGTTCGTGCGGAACTCTCCGCGACCCGCAATTCCGACAGTGCCAACAGGCTGTTCGCGGGGTCGGTCAATATCCCGTTCAGCGCCCCGTTCAGCGAGAGTGCGGCCGCCATCTTTACGGCGTTTGTCGAAGACCGCGCCGGCGTTTTCGATCGGCATATCGGCACCATCGCCAATCATCTCTCAGCCCCCGCAGCGCTCACCGGCCCGCCGTCGGCGGTGATCGAGGATGTCGACGGTCCGCAGGTGACCGCCGTGCAGGCGCATATACGCATCGAAGCCACGGACCGGCTCTCCGTCGCCGCCCGGGTGCTTCGCCAGGAAACGAATCTGCATGGTTTTCCCTTGGCCGACGTCCAACCGGACAACTTCCACCAGAACCGCGACTTCGACGTGGACGAGGGCGGCGAGGACGAGTGGTCGCTCTATACGCTCAATGTCAACTACGCCACGGATCACGGTACCTTCACGTCGGCCACTTCCCGGTTCTCCCGCGAGACGTTCGAATACGAAGCCAGCGGGTCGTTCATCAACTTCCTGCAGGCGCTGCCCGAGGAAGCCGGCGGTTTCGGGCTGTTCGACGTCATCGGCGTCCGACCGGTTACCTCCCCGATCTTCCAGACCTTGAACTTCGACACCTTTGTCCAGGAGGTGCGCTTTGCCTCTGAGTTGGACGGCGGATGGAACTTCGTTGCCGGGGCGTTCTACCAGAGCACCGACGACGGCGAGGCGTTCCAGCCGCGCAACTACGCGCGGGGTTTGAATGACAACTTCGCTGCACTACAGGAGACCTTGGGCATTCCGGGACCGTTGGAAGCCATTTGGCCGTTCGGTGACTTGGTATTCACATCCAGTCGACCGTCGGAGGTGGAGGAAACCGGTGTCTTCGGGGAGATCAAGCTAGCGCTGGACGAGAAATTCAGCCTCGTTTTGGGGTCGCGTTGGTTCGACACGAGCGTGACCTTCACGGAACAGCAGGCCGGGCTCGCTGCAGGCGTCCCACTGGCCGAGAACGAGCCCTTGTCGAATGTTCCCCCGGAGGGCGGGCGCCAGAACGAGGACGGCTTCATCTTCAAGGGCGCGGTGGAGTACCAGGCGACGGACCGGTTGTTCCTGTACGCCTTGATCGCACAGGGGTTTCGGCTCGGCGGCGCCAACGGCTCGATTCCGAATACGCTCGGCTGCCCCGAGGATCTTGCCGCCCTCGGCCTAGCGGACGTCGACACCTCGCGTTACGAGTCCGACAACCTGATCAGCTACGAAGCGGGAATGAAGGCGGACATCGGCGCCGCCGCGCGCCTGAACGCGACGCTGTTCTACATCGACTTCGACGGCATCCAGCAGCGCATCCAGCTCACCTGCGGGTTCCAGTTCCGCGGCAACTTCGGCGCGGCGCGCAGCCAAGGCGTGGAGTTGGAACTGACTGCCCGGGCAAGCGATAGCCTCCTCTTGGCGCTCAACGTCGGCTACACCGATGCCCAGTTCACCGAGACCGTCGCCGGCATCAACCAGGACGGCGACCCCTTGCAGTTCGTTCCGGAGTTGACGGCATCCCTGGTGGCGGACTACCTGCTGCCGAACGCAATGTTCGACATGGACTTCTTCCTCCGCGCCGACTTGAGCCACGTGGGCGAAAGCCAGTCGCAGGTCAACGCGATTCCGCGCCAGCGCGATGCCTACCAACAGTTGGGACTGAGGCTCGGTCTCGGCAACGACAGGTACAAGGTTGCCGTGTTCGCGCGCAACCTCACCAACTCGATCGCCAACCTGGGCGACAGCCGCTCGATCGCGGCCGAGACGCCCGGGAGACCGCGATGGGTCGTCAGCCGGCCCCGCAGCATCGGCGTGGAACTCGGAGTCGACTTCTGAACGCTTCGGAGAGCCGGAGCCGGGAGCGCGAGATCCTGCTTGCCGATGGCGTGCGCATCCGGCTGACGGAGACCGGGACGGGCGAGCCCATGGTGTTGATTCCGGGCTGGGCGTGCTCGCTCGATGTCTTCCGGGAGAACATTCCCGCGTTTGCCGGTCATCGACGCGTCATTGCCTACGACCCCCGTTCCCAAGGTCGCTCCGACCAGTCTGCGGCCGGCAACAACTACGTTCAGCGTGGGCAAGACCTGCACGAGTTGCTTGAGGCGCTGGATCTGCACGGTGCGACCCTGCTCGGCTGGTCCCTCGGCGTATTCGATGCGTTGTCCTATCTCGACCAGTATGGGCCCGACCGCATCGCCTCCCTGGTGTTCATCGACGAGTCGCCGAAGATCGTCAAGGACAACGAAGACGACTGGGGGGAAGGCGACGCGGAGGAGGTGGCGGGGCTCATCGAAGTGGTCGACGGCCCGGGGTATCCGTCCTTCTTCCGTGACTACATGGCCGCCGGATTCGAGGGCGAGGCGCCGGCCGTCTTGTTGGACGAGATGACCGAGACTGCGGCGGCGCTGCCTGCAAGCCGGGCGGCCGCGCTGCTCGAGGATGCGACGCGGCACGATTTCCGGGCGTTGTCGAAACGCGTCGCGGAGCGGATGCCGATCATGCAGATCCTGCGCAAGGACTGGGCGGACGCGGCGAAGCGGTGGATTGGCGTCAACCAGCCACGGGCCCGGGTGGAAGTCCTCGGCGGCCACCTGATGCTGGTGGAGCATCCAGCAGCATTCAATGCGATGGTGTTGTCGTTCCTTGGCGAAGCCTAACGGCCCGGCCACGCGGTCGGCTATCAGCCAAGTCGGGTGCGATTGACACCCGGGCTAGACGCCTTGGCATTTGTCTACGCCTCGTCGGCGGGAGCACTTCCAAAGTAGAGCGTGTGTCCGTCCGGGTCCTCGATCACAAACTCGGTGATGCCCCAAGGACGGTCGGCGATGCCCTCGACGATCTTCACGCCGGCTTCCTCGACCTGCCGGAAGGCGGCCTGGATGTCTCGTACACCGATGTGGAGGTGAAGATGCTGCCCTTCCCGAACGAAGTCGATGCTCGGGCCGGGATCGTCCACCAACTTGAGGTGGATCATCCACTCGCCGCTGCTGACACCGGCGTAGAAGTCCTGGTACCTGAAGGAGAGCGCGAAGCCAAGCTTCTTCGAATAGAAGCGGATCGCGCGATCGAGGTCGGTGGTGCGGAGTTGGGGTACGAGTTCTTCTATCTCCATCGCGTCACTTCTCTTTTCACTCGAGCGTTCAATCAGCGCATGCCGTGCCCTGTCAAACAGCAACGCGCCCTCTCATGGACCGTGGCGGAGCGGCTTCCACCGGATGGCATCCGCGAACACAACGTTGCCTGTCGTCTTGTTGGAAACTTCGAGCGAGACTGCCCCGGCCTCAAGGTCGAACTCGCCCACTTCGTTCCAACCGTCCGTGGACGCCGTTGCATCGAACTCGATTGCGCGACGCTTTCCATTGGCGACCAGCGTCATCTCGTACTCGCCCGGCACGAATCGCTGGTAGGCGCCCTGCGGGGTATTGACTATCCATAGATGGTACGCAAGGCGCCAGCGGTCGTCGTGGGGCAACGTCGCGGTGAGTGACGCAGTCTGGTCGCCAGGCCCACTTGCGACCAATGCGACCGTGCGTCGGTATTTGCCCCAACCGTGATACGAGTGGGAACGGCTCCAGACCGGTGGGGGGCGAAACGCGATGAACTCGGGTAGCCCTTCGTCGAGTTCATCCTCCAACAGCGGATTCGTGCTGACTTCGAGCCTTGTGTTGCCCCGCACGGAGAAGCCTTCATCGAGATCATCAACATAGATGCCCTCGTCTGGAGGCGGACGCCAATCGCTCTTCTTGACACCCGTCCAGACTGCGTTGGCATGCTGCGTTTCGCTGTCCACAGACGGCAATACCAAGTTGGTCGACACTCGATTGAGGGCAAGATACCGACGCATCGTGAGTCGCCGCAGTGGCGTGGTCGTCACAATGCCTATGTCAACTGCGCGCTTACCTGGAATCGAGAACGGATCCGTCTGATCGTTCACGGGTGTTGCCACGTCACCCCAGTCGTACTGCAATCGAACCAGTCCGGGAACTGTCTCTCCGTTGTAGATGGACACTTCGGATTGATAGCGTGGATTGCCGTCCACGTCGTCGGCAATCCGGTGCGACGTCACCGTAGAAGGCATGAAGCCGGGTAGTGCCGTACCGTGCAGCCAGTTGCCGATCAGCGCCTCAAGGTCGACCCCAAGTTCCGCCGCGATCTGAAGCAGATCTCGATAGTCGTACCGAGTGCCTCGGTGGTGGTCCAGCAATCGTGACAGCAGTGCGGCCGCCCTCTCACGACCCAATCCATCGAGCATGGCTTCGGCAAGTGCCTCGCCCTTGAGCGCCAGTACCTTCAACGCCTGTTCCGGATCCGTCTCGACGTCGAGACTCGACAACGATGTCTTCAGAGCCGCACTCCAGATCGTCGGCCGCCCTGTTGCGGTTTCTCGATACCCCGTCGCGATGCTCTGAAAGTCCTGTGGGAATTCCAGCATTTGGCCGCGCGTGGTGATCCCGCCCGGTCGAAAGTCATGCGCCGAAAAAAAGCTGTCTTTGCCGGTCAGCAACTTGGTCGCCAACGCCTTCAGCACGAAGTTGGTGGCAAGAGAGCCTTCGCCCTGGGCACTCGTCTGAAAGAGTAGGAAGTTGCGTGCTGCGCCCGAAAATGGATTGCCGCCGCTAAAGTCGTTCTCGAAGTGCGAGACCAGCATGTCCGCCTTGCGCTCGGCCATTTCCTTGCCCGACTGATCAAACAGGATTGATGTCGACAGCGCAGCTTCGAACCGGGAGGTCAGAAATCCGTTCTCCCGCAAGACCAGTACACCGGGCATCGTTTGCGCCGTGTCCATCCGCCAGCCGCCCGCGTACAGACGCAAGCTGGCTGGTGTTTCCACCAAGCTCAGCGCGTCGTACGGATAGCGCAGTCCAAGGCTCTGCGCATTGGAGAAGAGTTCCCCCAATCGGTCCCGCACGAGGCCGAACGTTTCGGCAAAGAACGCCAGATTGCGGTCATGCCCGTCGTAGTAGAGAAGCTGAAACTGGATGCCGTTTATCTCAAGCACCTTGCGAGCGAACCTGGATGCAAGCAATCCAACGTGCGGAACCGGCGCACTTGGGTGGAATCGATAGGTTGCCTTGTCGGGTGTCGAACTCAGCATTTCGGCCCTCCCGGGGCCTGCGATCACCCATTCGCTCGGGACTTCAATCGTCAGATCGAGCATGTAGTAGTCTTCGGGGTCGCCGTCTCCGATAGCGGTACCTGCGGACGGAATCCAGTGCGCAGCCGGCATCATCGCGACATATCGACTGTCGAAAATGCTCTTCCGGTGGCCAAGAATCAGCAGGTCGGATTGCTCGCCGGACTTCAGGCTCGTCGCTCGGGACTGGTCGAAGGAGGCGTCCAGATAGCCGAACGATTCATCGGGGGAACCGTTCGCTACGATCAGGATCGAATGCCGAAACTCGGCATCGATGGGGGTGATCTCCAACAAACCCGACTCGTGCGTCCAATTGGCTTCCTTGCCGTCAACCGTGACCCGCTCCACCTGCACGGCGGGGTTCAAGCTAAAAAGCAATGGCACCGATGCCTCTGCGGCCACCTCCAGGTTGAGCGAATACCGGAGGTCATCCCCCGGTTCGATCGACAGTGTTCCGGTGATGACTGCAGGTCTGCTCGGGGCAGATCGCTCTTTGCCAGGTGGGCCGCAAGCCAAGACTCCTGTTGTCGATGGGGCGATGTCTGATGCAGGTAGTAGCCCCCCATGCCGGCAAGCCCAAACACGGCCAGGACGAGACCCGTTGTCGTTGCCACGCCAGGACGCCGTCCATCCTTCCTGGGATAGGATCGTGCGGCGAACGCCAGAAGCGCCATCGCCAGCAGGGCGAACGCGGTCAGTCGAATACCTTCGCCTGACCTAAAGAGACGCGGTGAAATCTCGGAGGCATAGTCAATGCCAGGCGACATGGAAAAGACCGTGGTCAGGTAGAACGGCAAGCTCCGGCTAGTCCAATACTGGATGCCAATCACGGCAAGCGAAATAGCCGCAACCACCAAACGGTACCTGCAGATTGTCGTCAACCACATGATGAATGGCACACCACAGCGACAACCCGGCGAGGGCATAGATCAGGAAGCCGACGAGAGACCAGGGCTCCGCCGGCACGCCGTAGGGGAAGTTCGTCCAGAGTGCAATATGACCGGCGCCTTCGATCAGCACCATGAGCAGCGCAATGGGCAGCCAGGCAAGAGATACTAGCGCGCAGAATTTGCCAACCAGGTATTCCGCATTGCTGTGCGGGCGCGAGTCCAAGACCTCGACGATCCGGTCGCGCTCGTCCCGGGAACGAATGTCAAACGCGAAGAAGATCAGACCAACGAACAACCATAGGTAGAAGAAGACGCCGAACAGTCCCACATAGAACTGCGGACTGAACGTCCCCATGCCGGAGGCGATGCCTGAAAAATCTCCGTGAGTCGCGGCTAGCTGGACATACACCATGCAGCCGATGCCTACCGATAGGAGTGCGAACAGCCAGTAGTGAATCAGGCGCAGCGTGGTACGTATTTCGGCACGAGTGACCGCCAGAATTACCGTTGTGCGCATCGTGGAGCGACTCCTGGCGTGGAAATCCATGGCAAGGGGTACGTGGGAAACTGCTCATGCCGCCTCGATAGACCGACATAGAATACGCGAAGTCATTGGGGCTACAAGTCCGTTGACGTTCGTACCCGCGACTTGGCGTGAGAGATGATGGGGTGGTCCGCCCTGCCAAACTGACCCACTACCGGGTCGGGCCGCAGGTTGCGGTGGACGCCCCAAAGCCGGCCGGGCGTTTGTTCCATGGAAGTCTCCAACCCGGGGCCGTGCAAGGAACAACGCGGATGTACGGTTGGGCGCTGTTCGGGCGGATATGGGGGACGCTCTTGTGGCGTCCCGGCGCGCCCTCCGGGCGCGATCGAGAATGCTCACGCATTTTCGTACGAAGCAACCGAAGCCGTGCTGGATTTCGAGATGGGCGACGGCGCGCCTTTCGACCGCGATAGGGTCGCCTCTACGCGGCCTTCGTCGCCGACATCGCTTAGCGATAGGCGGTATTGTTCCATGAAAGGTCCCGCAGGACTTCTCGCGCCGCGTTGCGTCCAGGCAAACCGGTCACACCCCCGCCGGGATGCGCGCCTGCGCCGCAGTGGTAGAGGCGCTTGATCGGTCCCCGGTAGGCCGCGTAGCCCATGACGGGTCGGTTGGTCCACAACTGATCAAGCGTCATTGCCCCGTGGAAGACATCGCCCCCGGGCAGGCCGAAGCGTTTCTCGAGGTCTGCGGGAGTCAGCACCTCCCGGGCAATGACGGTGTCGGAGAAGCCGGGTGCGAACCGGTCGATGGCGGCGAAGACCGTATCCGCGGCCGCTTCGCGGTGGGTGTCCCATTCCCGATCGCGCGGAAAGTGCTGGCAGAACAGGCTTGCGACATGCTGGCCGGGAGGCGCGAGGGAGTCGTCCACCGTGGAGGGAATCAACATCTCGATCACCGGCGCGCTGGACCAGGCGCCACTGCGGGCGTCCAGGTAGGCGTGCTCGAGGTAGCCCATCGTCGGACCGATGACGATGCCGGAGCGGTGATGATCCCGGGCCTCGATTCCGGGCTTGCAGGTGAAGTTCGGCAGTTCGCCGAGGGCCACGTTGATGCGCAGGGTGGCCGACTCGGTTCGGATGGCACGAACGCGGCGCAGGAACTCGTCATCGAGGTGGGTGTCCTCGACGAGGTCGAGATAGAGCGACTTGGGGGCGACGTTGGCGGCGATCCGGTCCGCCCGGCGTGCCGTGCCGTCGGCGAGGACCACGCCGACCGCCCGGCCCTGTTCCACGATCACTTCGCGGACCTCCGCTTCGGTCTCGACTTCGACGCCGAGCGCCAGGGCTTCGGCCCGCATCGCTTGGGTGATGGCGCCCATGCCGCCGATCGCGTGTCCCCATGCGCCGCGTACGCCGTCGAGTTCGCCGAGGGCATGGTGCAGCAGCCCGTAGGCCGTGCCGGTCGCGTAGGGCGAGGCGAAATTGCCGACCACGGCGTCGAAGGCGAGGGCGGCCTTGAGGTGTTCGTTCTCGAACCACGCATCGAGCAGATCGCCAACGGACTTGAGGAAGACGTCGGCCAGGTCCCTTCGCCTCGGCATGGTCAGTCCCTTGGCGTCCATGGCGGCCAGTCCGGCGTTCAGCAAGTCACCCAGGCCGCCGCCGATGTTGGGCGGCGTGCGGTCCATCTGCCGACGGACGATGCCGCCGATCTCGCGGATCATGGCGCGGAATCCCGGTAGCGCCTGGGCATCCTGGGTGGAGAACCGGGCGAACTCCCGCGCCGTCTCGGCGTCGTCGTTGAATACGGACAACGACTCGGTGTCCGACAGGGGCAGGAAGTTGGCTTGGGACCGCGGCACGAAACGCAGGCCGTGGTTCTTGAGACGCAGGTCGCGAATGACTGACGGGTCTAGCAGGCCAACCGTGTAGCTTGCCGTGGAGTTGCGGAAGCCGGGATGGAATTCCTCGGTGACCGCCGCGCCGCCCACGATTCTGCGGCGTTCCAGCACCCGTACGCGAAGGCCGGCCTTGGCCAGGTAGCAGGCGCACACCAGGCCGTTGTGGCCGCCGCCGATGACGATGACATCCGAGTGGGCGGCCCCCGACCGCCGATTCGCGGCCGGACCAGTGTCCTCGGACGAGTTCAGTTGCACGCTTCCTGCGGGAAGCAGCCGTCTTCCACCCAATCGCGAAAGTCGGCATAGGCGCGCACGTCGACCGCGTCCTTCAATACCCGTGTCAAGGCCCCCAGAGAAGGCGGCACGATCCACACGGTTTCTTGATCGACTTGGACCCGGGACGACGACGAGAACCCCGTCTCGCCGGATGCCAAGGGCGCGATCGAACGGTAGTGGGCCGCGAATGTCTGTGCGGCCTCGGAGTTTCGCCAGCGGCTCATCCAGACCCAGCCGTTCGGTCCCGCATCATCGCCGCAGCGAATGAACGACTGCCGGTCGCCAAGCCAATCCAGCAGGAACGGAGGCAGCGCGTCCTGTTCAGGCGCTCGGCCGAAGTCCATCAGCAGGTTCCAGATTCCCAGCACGCCTTGGGAGTCGGTGGCGTGGACGCGGCAACCGCGCTCCGCCAACTCGGCGCGCGGCATGCGGACGAAGTCAACCGAGGACTCCCGATCCGGGCGAATCAGTTGCAGGGTGGATAGCGGCGGCGCCGCGAGCAGCGTTTCCAGTCCGGATGTCCCGTCGCGCTTCAGGATGTTGGCCGCGAGCACGGGCCCGTAGGTTGATGGGACGATCGCGGGCGAGGCAAAGGGTCGGACCTCGGTGGCGTAGAAGGTGTCCTCCAACCAAGCACGGAATCCGTCGCCTTCGAGGCAATAGGGCAGGAGTCTCCAATCGGCGTCGTCCTCGAGCCGCGTCAGGTAGCCGACGCCTCCGTAGCCCGCCCGGCAGGCGGTCTTGAGATCCGTGTTGTGCGCCGAGTTGGTGGCGCAGAAGACGCCCAGGCGCCCCGCATCCTTGGCCAGCTTGTCCCGGCCGTCGAGCCGAGGTGTGAACGGGTTCCGCGCCCGACGGATAGCCGCGAACCAGTCGGTGAACGCGGCCGGCGGCGCGGCGTTCAGCGGGCAGGACTCTGGGCCTTGCCTGATTGCCGTAGTCGAACCGTCTCGTTGTTGAACCGGTTCGTAGCAAGCCTCCTGGGGGAAGCATCCGCTCGCGATCCAATCCGTGTAGCGCGAGAACGTGCGGACCTCCGGGGCCGCGATCGAGTCCAGGGCGTCGGACAGGCCGGGCGTGACGACGACGACGTTCCGGTCGCGCACGACGGCGGTCGGTGGTGCGCCGAGGACGCCGCCGTACCGCGCCGCGGCCGGCGCGACCGCGCGGAAGCGTTCGGCGAACTCGAGGGCCGCCTCGACGGTTCGCCATCGGGTCACCCAAGCGAGTTCGTCGTTGTTCTCGCCCGGACAGGCGAGGTGCGCGAAGCGGTCGCCCGCCCAGTGGTCGATGAATCGGGGCGGCTCGGCTTCCGATGCATCGCCGTGGACCCGCAACAGCCCCCAGATGCCCACCGCGCCGGCGGTGTTGCGCAGGCCGACTTCGCAGTTCTTGGCCGACACCGACTCCGCCAGCGCTTCCGCTGGCAGCTTGATGAAATCCACGGGACCAGCCCGCTCGGGGCGCAGGATCGCCAGTGTCGAAAGCGGCGGGTCTGCCAGCAAGGCATCGAGACCCCCGGTGCCTTCGGCGAGCAGGGTTTCCAACGCGATCTCTGGCCCGAACGCGTGCGGGAACATCTCGTGTGCGCGGAGATCATCCGGGGCCCAATTCCACCAACGCGGGCGCTTCGTACCGTTGTCGTCCGGTGTCATGACGCACAGCCGGATCCGTTCCGTCGCGCTCAGGGACCAGCCCACAACATGGGCACCGCCCTCGATAGGGGTATTGCCAGCCGCCGACACGTCGCGGTTGTACCAGAGGTGGAGCGCGCCGAGCGCCGGAAAGTTCTGATGCTGGAGGGCATGCACGAACTCGTGGGCGACAGTGCGAAGCGAATCCCCTGCTTGGGTGTCGACGTATAGGACATTGGCCGTGTGGTCGTAGAGACCGCGGGGTCGCGCGACCGGGTCTTCTTCGGCCGCGTCGCCTTCGCCCTTCGGCGGGCAATAGACGCCGACCGCGCACCAGCCGTCGCGCCACGCGTCGGCGTACTCGTTTTCCCACACGGTGCTGCCGATCCCCTTGGTGTAGCCGCCCTTGAAGGTTGTCATGGGCTGCACCGTGACCGGCCGTTTGATCGGCAGTTTTCGAATCGCGCAGGTTTCGGCCAGGGTCTGCTCGACCAGGCCGCGCCAGGCATCGTCATTGGCCGCGAGCCCCGTGGAAGCGTAGGCCAGCAGCACGATGGCGAGGGGCCGCTGCAGGGGCGAGGCAGGTGTGTTCATGCAGCTCTTGATAGCACGGCTACTTTGTTAGCACCAAGGGATCTGCATCGGCCGGCGTTCATGAGCGAGCCTGCATCTCGTCCAGGGTGCCCGATATGCCGGCCCCGACCAGGTCGTCGTACTCGGCGTCGGTCATGCCCAGTTCCTGCGCGAACACCTCTCGGCTGTGCTCGCCGACGCAGGGGGCCGGTCGTATGGGTTCCGACGGTGCCGCGGAGAACCGCCACGGTCGACCGGGCAGCCAGGTGGGACCCGCCTCCGGATGATCGATTTTCGCGAGGAATCCGGCTGAGGTGAAGTGGGGGTCGGGTCGACCGTAGACCTCGGCGAGCGGCACTACGCGTGCGGCGCAGACCCCCGCATCGCCGAGTCTGTCCACCACGGTCTCGGCGTCCTGGCTGCCGCACCAGGCCTCGAGCACGGCATCGAGTTCGGCTTCGTTCGCCTTGCGCGCGGCCATCGTGGCGAACCGGTCGTCGTCAAGTCTCGGATTCCCGACGATTGTCTTAAGCGCGAGCCAGGCGGCTTCGGTCTCGGCAGCGAGCGCTAGGTACGCGTCGCCTTGGGCACGGTAGGTGTTGTGCGGGGCGATCCGGGGATGGCGGTTGCCGCGCGGTCCCGGTTTTCGACCGGTGGCGTCGTACTCAAGCACGGCGTCGCCCACCATGGCCGCGACCGACTCCATCATCGACAGGTCCACGCGCTGCGGTTCGCCGGTGCGGTCCCGGTGCGCCAGTGCCGCCATGACCGTGGCGCACAGGAAGTAGCCGCTGATCGGGTCGGGGATCAGGCCGCTGGTGTTCATGCCGCTATCGCCCTCGTAGCCGTTCAACGACGCGAGCCCCGCCATGGGTTCGGTGGTGTTGCCGTTGGCGGGATAGTCGCGATACGGGCCGCCCTCGCCGTAGCCCGAGATCGACGCCCAGATCATGCCCGGGCGGAGTTCGTGGAGCGTCTCCAAGGTGATTCCCCAGGAAGGCAGCACCGTGGGCCGGAAGTTGTCGGCGACGATGTCGAAGCGCGGCAGCAACCGCCAGAGGATCTCGCGGCCCCGTTCGTGGGTGAGGTCGAGATTGACTTCCCGCTTGTGCAGGTTGACGCAGTTGTATTGACCCTGGGTGTTCGCCGGGTGCTGGGTTCGGGTGTCGTCGTCGACGCCCCTGGGCACGCGGTTGCTGATCCGGCGAAAGGCATCGGGGTGTTTGGTAGAGGCGATCTGCACCACATCGGCACCGAGCAGCCCGAAGACTTCCGTGCCGAAGGTACCCGACCACGCTTGACCGAAGCTCAACACGCGGATGCCGGCGAGCGGACCCGCGCCGAGGTCCGCCGACGAGAGTGGTGCAGGCGTGGGTGCCGGGTTCGTACGAGTGCGGTGATTGTCCGCTTGCAATGCCGACTCGCCGAGTCTTGGCGCAGGTCGCCGGAGCTTCCAGGGGGCGGGCGAGAGCTTGGCGGGCGCGCCGCCGGCCCGCGCTCGTCGACCGTCGATCTCGGTGGTGACGAAGAACTCGCGGGCGATGAACTGCTCGTTCGCCGGCATGTCCTCGACATCCTGCACCACGCCGATGACGCAGCGCAGCTTGGCAAGCGCGTGGAAGACATCCCAGCGCTTGAGCTTCGGGAGGGTCTCGGCGAGTCCCCAGACGACGTCGCGCATGTTCTGGGAGTGGCGTCCGATGTCCGGGATCAAGTCGGGCCTGGCGCCTATCTCCGGCAGGTTGCAGACGTTCATGGCTGCCTGCCAGTTGTGGAAGTCCGCGAGCCCGAAGTTCATCCGGCCGTCGGCCAGGTCCCACAGCGGCCCCGGGTCTCCGCGTCGACGTCCAACCCGACGCGGAGTGCCTCCCGCGCCGTGATAGGCCGCCGCGACGCCCCAGGGATGAACGGTCAAGGCGAACGCTTCGAGTTCGCTCACGTCCACGCATTCGGCATCGTCCGTGGCACGACGGCGGCGCAGGGCGGCGGCGGCGGCGATGAATCCGGTGATGCCGCCCGCGATACCCGCCGAGTCGCGCGGCAACTGCAGGGGCGCTTCCTCGGCCAGGCGGTTCACGGAAGCCCAGCCGACCCGGGCGCACATGGTCAGGCTATTGCCGGGGACGTGGGTCAGCGGATCGTCGAGGCCGTGGGGTGTGACACAGAGGTGTACGGTTTCCGGGGGTAGGGCGGCGAGCACCGCAGCAAGCCCGGGCGCGGGCGCCGCCGTGGTGGTGACGACCACGTCCGCGCCCCGCACCGCGCGGGCGAGTTCGGTTTCCGACCTGGCGCATACCGAGTGCTTGTTCCAGTTGAAGTAGGCGTGAGCCACGCCGCGCTCGGCCCCGGGTTCGTCGTCGAGGAACGGCGGTTCGCTCCGCAGAGGATGCCCCTCAGGGGACTCCACGAGCACGACATCGGCGCCGAAGTCACCGAACAGCCGTGCCGCGAAAGCGCCGGAAAGGCGCGTCGACAGGTCGACAACCCGAATACCCTCGAACGGCGCAACCATGCTCTCTCATTCCCGGGAGACGAACGGACAATGATGCACTAGGCGCGCCGCATGTGGCAGCGGCGCGCCCTGTGGGCGCGTTTGAGAATGCTTGCGCATTCTCCCGGCCTCGTTCGAAATGCAACTCAAGTGTCAACATTCGGCGTGCTCAAGGAATCCAGGCACGCCGCATGTGGCAGCGCCGTGCCCTGACGGGTCCTTGACGGGCGCGGGCGTTCGACGCCGTGATCATCCTTCAGGGCGGGTAGGACGAAGTTCGTGTGCCGTGTGCGCCGCCCCCTGCTCCCTCACGCCCGTCCCTTCAGTTCTGCCACCTCCTTGCGCAACCGGGTCAATTCGGCCTGCTCCGCCTGCGCCTTCTTCCAAATCGCGGCTGTGTGACTGGATGGTCCGAAAGCGCTCGGTGGGGTCAGGATCGCCCGCTGGTTGTCCGTCAGGTCGCCATAGTGATCGGCGTTGTAGTAGCACGGGCCCCATGCCACGGCATGGGGGCAATACTTGTAGAAAACGGTGCGTCGTTCTCCACCTCCCTCCCACGGCACGGTACCGTGGGCACAGGCCTCGGTGAAGATGATGGCGTCACCCGCCGCGGCGTTGACTCGATCCACGCACTGCGGGATGTCGGCCTGTCTCTTGCTGACACGCCACTCGCGCGGGAGCGGGAAGTTCACCTTGTGACTCCCGGCGACGCACGCAAAGCCGCCACTCTCGATGCTCACGGTTTCAAGCTCGAAAGCGACGGTGACCAAGCCATTGAAGAACCTGCCGTTGTTGTAGCGGTAGTAGCATTGGCCGCCATCGCTTGGCCCCACCAGGTCCTCCGGGCCTCCCGCGCCTTGATGTCCGCCGCCGTGAAGATGGAGCGTGCCCGGGCGCTCGGCCGTGACGACTTTGATGTAGTCGTGGTCCAACCGGTAGCCAACCCCGAGGAGCGCCTCGAGATAGGGCGCGATTCTCGGCAGGTCGATGAGATCGAGGTATGTGCCACCCCACTCCAACAGGGATGGCGCCGACCAGGCTCTGCCCGTGTCATCCCCGAAAATCGTCCGGTCCGAACCGAAGCGACGTCGGCCCGGGGTCTTGCCTCGGGTTTCCAGGCGCGAGGACAGGTCCTCGACCTGTTCGATCGTTAGCGCGTTCTCTACGACGACATAGCCGCGAAGGTCGAAAAGGTACTTCTCTTGGTCGTTCATGCGCGTGCCAATCCAAATGCGTCGCATCGCGGCCAGCATAGCAACGGCGCTTGCGCTGCGCGCTGCCGATTGTCGCGATGCTCAACCGAGAGTCGAGGCCGGTAGTTGTATTCCGCTCGCGGGATGGTTTGAAATAGCGCGTCTCGTTCAAAGAGTAGGGAATCGGCATGAGTGATTTCGAGGACAAGGTCGCCATCGTCACCGGCGCGGGCAACGGCCTTGGTCGCAGCCACGCGCTGGCGTTCGCGGAGCGCGGTGCCAAGGTGGTCGTCAACGACTTGGGCGGCTCCGTGCACGGTGGCGGCCAGTCGGACGCCGCGGACGCCGTCGTCGAGGAGATCAGGGCAGCGGGCGGCACTGCCATCGCCAACAAGGCCTCCGTCTCCGACCGGGACGGCGCGAAGAGCATCGTCGACGACGCGGTGGCGGCCTTCGGCACCGTCGACATCGTCGTCAACAACGCCGGCATCCTCCGCGACAAGTCGTTCAAGAACATGACCTTGGACGAGTTCGATCTCGTCATCGACGTCCACTTGCGTGGTACGGCCTACGTGACGAAGTTCGCCTGGCCCATCATGTACGACAAGAACTGGGGCCGTGTGGTGCTCACCAGTTCCACCTCCGGCATCTTTGGCAACTTCGGCCAAGCCAACTACGGCGCCGCGAAGATGGCGATGCTGGGCCTCATGAACGTGCTCGCCATCGAGGGCGCCAGCCACAACGTCCGCGTCAACTGCCTGGCACCGGGCGCGGCGACTCGAATGACCGCGAGCGTCCCAGGTTCCACCATCGACATGAACGATCCGCCGGCGCAGAGGAGCCCGGCGCTGGTAACCCCCGCCGTGCTCTACATGTGCAGCGAGGATGCGCCCTCGGCGCACACCATCCACGCGTCGGGCGGGCGTTTCTCGCGTTCCCAGACCTTCACCAACCAGGGCGTATCGCTGGGCGAGGAGGCCAACTACGAAGATCTCACCGATGAGATCGCGAAAGTCGTGAGCATGGACGCGGCGAACCCCTTCGATCCGCTGGCGAGGAACCGCCGCCGCTGAGCGCCATCCCGCCTCCGGTCGGCATCTGCTCGGGATGCCGGCCGGTACCCGGACCTAGTCCGCATTTCTCACCAGGGGCCGTGATGATCGCGGAGGATTTTGGCCCCGTGTACACACGGGCACGTGCGCGTGCTCGCGACCGAAAGCATAGCGGGGACTACAGTTGAGGGAGCACGTGCGCGCACGGGCCCGTGTGTACACGGCCCGTGTGTACACGGGGCCAAAAGACCCGCGAGGGCGCGGCCAGCGCAGTCCGCCATCGGCACGATCATCGACATCGTTGTCACGGTCAACCACCGGCTTCGCGGTCGGGTGACGAGGACAGGTTGGTGAGGTGTCCGGTCGGGCTCTTGAGCAGGCTCATCACATGGATGGCGCGGTCGGACTCGATCTTGAGAAGCCACTTGCCCTTGCCGTCGCCGAGGGCGCCACTGTCGATGCCATCGCTCGCGCCGGATTCGAGATCCGCAGAGGTCAGCGTGAGCGATACGCCTGCCGCCACGGTCGCGCTCACCGGGTCGCCGGGAGACTCGCCCGCGCTGTCGATGCCGGTGATCGTGACGGTAGCGTCCCCTTCGCCCGGGTTGACCAGGCGTAGCCGGCTGACCTGCGCTGTGTTGCTCGCCGGATTGAGGAACACCACCCGGTGGACGCCGTCTACGATGGGTGCCAGGTCGTGCATGGCGGTCACAAAGCCGTCCGTGGTGCGGATGTAGGCGAGCACCTCGATGTCGAGTTCGCTTGAGAGCTCCAACCGCCAGTCGCCCTCGCCGGCACCGGTGCTTCCCGTCAGGCCCTTCTCGGGATTGCCGCTCTCCACGTCCTCGGAGTTGAAGGGCGCCGTTTCGCCGGTGCCGACGTCTAGGGTCACCGTCTCGTACACCCGGTCGGTGTCGTCGAACGCCTGAATCTCTACCTCGCCGGCTTCGGACGAGCGGTTGATCACCCGCACGAAGCCCGTAAGTTCTGGATCCGACGCTGCCGGGAAGAGCGGCACCGAAAGAGAGCCCTCCGCGCTGCCGGGCGTCTGCGGCGCGGTAGACAGGTTGGTCAACCGCCCTTGGCTTTCGAGCAGACTCATCGCGGCGATCGGCGCGCCGGAGGTGATCCGGAGGTGCCACTTGCCGTTGCCGTCCCCCAGAGCTCCACTCCGTATCCCGAGGCCGATACCGGATTCCAGATCCGCAGCGGTCAGGACAACCGATGTCCCGGCGCGCACGGCCACCCGCACCTCCCCGGACGCCGCGCCGCCGTCGTCGGTTCCTTCGATGGCCACCGAGGCGTCTGTCGTTCCCGGGTTGACAAGGCGCAGGCGGCTCACCTGGTCGACGTTCTTGCCCGGGTTGAAGAACACCGCCTCGCCCGGCACGCCCGGTTCGACGGCTACCGAGTCGTGCAGCGAGGTGACAAAGCCGTCCGTCGTGCGGGCGTAGGACAGCACCTCGATGTCGAGTTCGCTCGCCAGTTCCAGGCGCCAGTTGCCGAGGCCCATCGATCCGACGCCGTCGGGCAGCCCTTTGTCCGGATTCCCGTTCTCGAGGTCGTCGGAGTTGAAGTGCGCGGCCGTATCTGCGTCGACGGCGAGCGAGACCGGGTCGCTACGCACCCCGTAGTCGTCGACCGCCTCGATGCGGACCTCGCCCGCCTCGTCGGAGTGGTTGATGATGCGCACGAAACCCTGCCGGTCGGGATTCG
>JAKZRQ010000085.1:0-21150 GCA_047518105.1 Pseudomonadales bacterium
CGCGGCTTCGACCGCGCTTCCCGCCAGGTCGTGATCGGCGACGGCGCGCCCTGGATCTGGAACATCGCCGACATGTCGTTTCCCGACGCGGTCCAGATCGTCGACCTGTTCCACGCCAAGCAGCACCTGTGGGACGTCGCCAAGGCGATCCACGGCCCCGGCACCGACACCGCCGAGCGGTGGGCGAAGCGGCGCCGCGACGAACTCGACGACGGCAGGATCGGCGCGCTCCTCGCGGCGCTACGCCGTCACCAGGGCCGCGACGAGGCCCGCCGATGCATCGGGTACGTCCGGTGCAACCGCCACCGCATGCAGTATCCGAAGTTCCGCGCCATGGGCCTGTGCGTCGGCTCCGGCGTCGTCGAGGCCGGCTGCAAGCACGTCCTCGGAACCCGATGCAAACGCCCCGGCATGCATTGGTCCGTCAACGGCGTCAACGCCATCGCCGCCCTCCGATGCTGCGTCCTCAGCAACCGCTTCGACTCCTTCTGGCAACGACGAAGGGCTGCAAACGGCTGAATCCAACTTTTTTGACGTACACCCCCTTGTCACCTTGTCACGAGTATGCGACAAATCCTTGATGAGTGTCCGCCAACAGCGGACTGTCGGCTGCGGTGCGGTGTCGGGAACCCATCGCGGACGCCCGCCGCTCGGGGGACGCCCGGCATGCGGTCGCCCGTCAAGTCTCGTCGGATCCTCGCGGCCGGGAGTTTCGGTTCGCCGCGCGCCGCCGCGCATCGGCGGCGCGTTCGAGAAGGTCGGCCGGCGTGGCGCCGTTGACGATGGCTGCGGACAGCTCGTCGAACGCGGCCTGGTCGGAGACGCCGTCGAGCAGGCGCCCAGGCGACTGCCCGTGTCCGCGTCGAACTTCAGGGTGGCCTGTCGCCGCAGCATCGCCAACTGGGCGTCGGCGCGGCCCTCCCGCCGGCTCGCGGCTTTCAGCTTCTTCGCGCGCTTCATCTGCTCTTCCATCAACGCCATCATGGCTTCCTCCTGTTTCTCCAAGCCCACGAAGTCTCCGACCATCTCCAGCGCGGTCATCGGGAGAGAACCACGGCATCGTCGTCGCCAGCCACACCGCGAAGGTCTCCACGACCTCCTCCGGGTCGTCCAGCTCGAGCGACCCCAGCCAGGACCCCATCGCCCGCAGCGGCCCCGCCACGTCCGCCAGCGCCCGCCCGCCGGTCAGCTCGAAGGCGGTCGCCATCAGGTTGCGCGCGGGCAATTGTTTGCGCGCCAGCTGGCGCGCCCCGGGGAGTTTGCCGGATTTGGCGCGCAAGCGGCAAACCCCGCAAAGTCCCCGGCCGGCTTGGGCTGGGGCAAGCTGCGGCGCCCGCTGGGCGATGGGGCTTGTGGCGCAAGGGGCAGTACGGCCCCACACGGGCAGTGCCGCCTCGCCGTCCGCCGTCACCTCGATGCGGTCCGCGCCACCCGGCGCCGTCCACGGATGGCGCCCGATGTGGACCACGATGGAGACCAGGCGCGCCGCATATGGCGGCGGCACCTCGCGGTGCGAGTCGATCGAGAATGCTGCCGCATTCTCTACGGGTGGTGAAATACTTGGCTCAATTGTAAAGATGAGGGCTTCTCAAGAACGCGAGGCGCAGTTCGCCGTCCGCGTCCATCGCGCCCTGCCGCCGCAGCCTGTTGTAGGCAACGCCTTCGTAGTGCCGAGTGCGCGCCGCCATGCCGCGGTCGCCGCGCGACTGGACTTCGAGCAGCGACACCAGCGAGCGCCCGGAGCCGTCTGCGTAGCCGGCGCGCCAGACCCCGTCGCCGTAGCGGCGGCGGGCTTTGGCGGCGGTGCCGACGTCGGCCTCGGTCCAGCCGGCGGACAGTTCGCGCAGGGTCGACAGGTCGAGCAGATCCGCCACCGGACCGGCGAAGCCGCGCAGTAGGTGCTCCATCATGACCGGCAGGCCCAGCAGATGTCTCCAGCCCGCATCGTAGTTCACGTTCTTCATGGGCGTAGACGATATTCGACGCCGCTGCCGCCGGATGTCGGAGATCCGCCCGACCCGCTGTAGGAAATCGCCCCTTCGCGCGGGGCTTCCCGGCGTCTTCCGGCGCCTCGAGGAACGGTCCCCGAACGCGGCGCGGCGACCGGATGCGCTGCGACGAGTATCGCGCGCGGGGCCGCCCGTCGGCTCGGGATGCGACGAGGCGTCGACGTCGGCCGGCGCCAACCGCGTGCTCTGAATCCGCTGCGGCCGCGCGGCCGGTTCGAAGACTCCGGGACGACCGCTTGCGGGCGGTCCGCATGGGCAGGTTGGTGTTCACTTACTAAACATCTGTCGTACACCCGGGACCAGCCGACCACTTGCGCTCGTACGCCAACCGGGTATAGTCGCCCCCGTGTTGGGCGGAACAAGGAGGTGATCAGTGCAATCTTTTGTTGGGGGCAACCCCCTCTGACTCCTTTTTTGAAGTTTCGAGGGGCCTAAGACCCCCACCAAACACCGGGGTGGCGTTGATTCAGCGCCACCCCGGTTTCACATCCCGGACCCAAGCAAATGCACCAATCCGAATCCTCTCGAGCACGGTAATGAAGCTGTCGGTTGAATTCCCGAGCGTGAGCTACCGCGAAGGCGGCGATGGCGTCCGCCGGCTGGCACGGAGCATCGAAGAGATCGGCTTCGACCAGCTCGATGTCTTCGACCACGTCGTCATGGGCTACCCCACGGCCGTCCGCGAAGCGCCGATCTATCCGCCGAAGATGCCCATCCTCGAAGCGTTGATGGCGCTCTCCCACATCGCCGCCGTGACCGACCGCATCGGCCTCGGCACCGAGGTGCTCGTGCTGCCCCAGCGCCAACCGGTGCTTGTGGCGAAGCAGGTCAGCACCCTGGACACATTGTCCGGCGGCCGCATGCGGCTCGGCATCGGCGTCGGCTGGCAGGAATCCGAGTACGACGCCCTCGAGGAGGACTTCCGCACGCGCGGTCGGCGCATGGACGAAGCGATCGAGTTGATGCGGGCCTATTGGTCGGACGAGCAGGTGAGTTACGAGGGCAAGTTCTATTCGTCCACCGCCATGGCGATGGAACCAAAGCCGCCCCAGGGCCGCCGCCTGCCGATATGGATCGGCGGCAACTCCGATCGCGCTTTGAAGCGGGTGGCGGAGTACGGCGACGGCTGGCTCGCCACCGCGATCACCGATCCCGCCGTCGCCGCCCGGTACAAGGCGAAGATCACCGCCTACGCCGAGGCTGCGGGCCGAGACCCTGCGGAGATCGGCTACCAGATGATGCTCGACGTGCCGCCTCGCGACGAAGCCGGCAAGCGTTTCTATGCCGAGGTCGACCGCGTCCGCGCCCGGGCCTCCGAGGTCGAAGCCATGGGTTTCCAATGGGGCGCGCTCAACGCCACGGCGATCTTCCAGGCCGGCGCCCGAAGCGTCGACGCGATGGTCGACGTGCTTGGGCGGGCCTTCGAGGCGATCCGGAGCGAAGTCGGCGGATAGCGTCCCTTCACTCACTCCGCACGCATTCACTCCGCACGCATTCACTCCGCCCGGGCGTTCGCGCCTGGATTCCTTGAGCACGCCGAATGTTGACGCTTGAGTTGAATTTCGAACGAGGCCGGGAGAATGCGTGAGCATTCTCAAACGCCCCCGTCAGGGCGCGCCTTCTCGATCACGCCGTGAGACGCCGCCGATGCACACGCAGCGCGCCTAATCAGAACAGCAGAACAACCGCGACGAGTGCCCCGCCCAACGTCGCTGCGAGCAGCAGGGAATAGAGGAACGTCAAGGAGCCGAAGGCCAACAAGGTCACCACGACGCCGGTCCCGTAGAAGCGTTTCAGAGCAATGAAGTAGTAGACCGACAGGGCAAGCATCGGCACCGCGTCCAACCACTCCGGCCACGACTCCGGCGTCACCAACATGAAGCCAAATACCATGAAGACGACGGTGTGGATGTGCATGCTGAACACCAGGTGCTCAGCGTAGAATCGTCGCCGCCGGACGTAGAGCACCTTGAGCATCAGGGCGTACAAAGGCAACACGAAGAACATCGCTGCGGGCAGGTAACCGACGAAGCGGTCGCGGACTATGGGCCAAGGCGCGTCGGCCACGTCCACCATCTGGTTCACGACATAGCGACCGAGAGCGTCCAGATCCCTTTCTTCCGGATCCACCGCCCGTGCGATGCCGACTATCAGTAGACGAGACACCGAAGTCTCGGGTCCTCGCATCACCTCGTCGACCCTGCGCTGACGCGCCTCGTCGAGGATCCGCTTCAAGGCCGCGACCCGCTCGTCGACCTCGGCGGTCGACAACTTCGTTTCGGGGCTCCCGGGCTCAGTCTCCGGCTTCGGCCGGGGGTCAAGGTCGATGCGTATTGGGGCGCCCGGCGAGCGACGGTCTCCGGATTGAGAACCACCCTGTTCCGGTGACTCCGCGACACCGTCTTGGGTCACGTCGACCAGCCGTTGACCATCGCCTTCGACGTTCAACGACAACACCAGGAAGAACAGGAGACTCGTGAAGAGGTACAGCCGGAACGGCGACAGGTATCGGGCGCGTCGATTTAGGGAAAACTCCAGCGACAGGTGGCCCGGGCGCAATATCAACGCGCGCAGTGTCCGCACCACCCTCGAGTCCGCTTCGAAGGTCTCGGCGAGAATCTGGGATACCACAGGGAACCACGAACTCAGGTAGTCGCGATCGTTCTGGCCGCAGACAGCGCAGAAACGGCCTTGCTTTGCGGCACCGCAGTTGGGACATGCCTCCGCAACGACGGAGTCTTCCGCGATGCCGGCTGGCCGGTCGTCCGGGGCGGCGCACTCTGTCTCGTCCATGCTCGAATCTTAACCCTGCGCCGACAGCAGCGCGTCCCCCCTCCACGTCCCCCCTCCCCGTCCCCCCTCCACGTCCCCCCCCACGCACCCCCCACGCACCCCCCCACGCACCCCACGCACCGACTGGGACACGGGGTTACACTCGTTCGGGTGACAACGCTGGACCCCATACAGACGGCGGAGAGCTTGGAACCGTTGATCCGCCAACACGCGGACGAGGCGGAACGGATACGCCACCTCCCTCGACCGGTCGCCGAGGCGTTTGCCCAGCACGGTCTCTACCGTCTTGCCGGGTCCGAGGATATCCACGGCGCCGACGCCGATCCCATGACCCAGATCGGCGTGATCGAGGCGGCATCGCGGGCCGATGGCAGCGCCGGTTGGAATCTCATGATCGGCATCGAGACCTTCGGCCTGATCGGTCCGGGATTCAAGAATCGCTGCCCCGAAATGATCGCCGACCCCTTGACCGTCATGGCCAGTTCCACCGCCGTGGTGGGACGCGCCCAACGGGATGGCGACGGTTGGCGGGTATCGGGCCAGTGGCCGTTCGTGAGCGGCATCCACAACGCGCAGATCTTCGGCGCCACGGTTCGTCTCTACGACGGCGACGAACTTCTCGACGAAGGCAACCGCTACGCCGTGGTACCCGAAGGGGAGTTCCACATCGTCGATACCTGGCACGTGGCCGGACTACGGGGCTCCGGCTCCCACGACGTGCGTCTCGACCACGTCTTCGTGCCCGATTCACGCATCATCGCGCCCATCGGCGGCAACGAAGCGCTCACGCCGCAATTGCGCCTGCCGCTCGGCAACCGCCTCGCCTACAACAAGGCCGCCGTCGCCGTCGGCATCGCCCGCGCCGGCATCGACGCCTTCGTCGATCTGGCCACCACCAAGCAACCCCGGTTTACAAGTAAGAGCTTGCGCGACCGGCCCTTCGCACAACGCGCCATCGCCCATGCCGAGGCCCGTCTGACCGGTGCCCGAGCCGCCCTGATGGAGCTCACGGCAGCCACTTGGGAGACCGTGGTGCGCGGCGACGAGGTCACCGCGCGGGACCGGGCCCTATTCCACATCGTCGCCTCGGACACCGCCCGCGCAGCCGTCGAGACGGTGGAGACCCTGTGCGAGGCGGCCGGCACCTCCGCCAACCGGATCGGCGAGCCGTTAGAACGCATCGGCCGCGACGTCCGGGTGGTGCGTCAGCACGCCACGGTGGCACCGCATCTCATGGAAGACGCCGGCCGCGTGCTCCTGGGCTTGGACTCTGACACCTACGTCCCGCGGTCACGTTGACCAAGCGGCCGGAAACAAGGGATCGAGTACGGTTGGCGGGCGTCGACCCGCGACCCATCGCCTCGGTGTTCGATCAACTCCGAACGTTCGCGCAGCCCGACAGATAGTTCCGCCAGCCGCCGAAACGCGTGACATCGACTGCGTCGAGGGCGGTCGCCGCCTCCCCGACGAAGCCGTCGACCGCCCGGCAACACGTCCTCGTAGAGCACCTAGACGGTGGGTGTCCCATTCACGCCCCACTTCATTCGGTGGGTGTCCCATTCACGCCGCCATTCACGCCGCCTTCGCTTCAAAGGTGGGTGTCCCATTCACGCCCCTGCTGGCTTCGCTCACCCGGATGTCGAAGGCCGATAGGGCCACGGGTTCAGGGCTCGCGTTCGGGAGACCGGACTCGGACGTCGTCGTGGTCGTGCATCCGGTTGGTCCCAAGGTGGCGACTGCCACCAGCGCGATCGACGCAACGCGTTGTTCGATCGTGATCTCTCGCTACCGCGGGTTCGGGTAGATGCGACAAAAGCAGCGGTACCGAAGGCGGTTTGGCTACCGTTGTTTCCACCGACGATTCATGGCCGAGACAATGGCGATCAGCGAAGCCGTAATCGTGTTCTGGCTGATGCCGATCCCGTGACAGTTCGCACTGGCTTCACCCACCGCCTCGGCATCGCCAATGGACACGATGCAGATCGCACTGGCGTCCTTCCCCGCCCCCATCGCCCGTTCGTGGAAGTCGACGATGTTCAGGGGTTCGTTCAGCGTGGTCACCATGCCGTTGACGAACGCCTCGATCGGACCCGAGCCTGCGCCGGCGATGGCGACCTCGCCATCCGGCACCTGGAGCTTCGCCGAGCACTGCACCACTTCGTCGTCCTGTCGGCTGAGGTCGTAGTCGACCAGCCGGTACGGCTCGCTGTCTACCAGGTACTCGTCCGTGAGCGCCTGCATGATCTCGTCGGGGCGCACTTCGCGATTCAGGCGCTCGGTCAACGCCTGGACGATCTTCGAGAACTCGACCAGCATCCCGCGCGGCAACGCGATGCCGAAGTGCTGCTCCAGAACGAAGCCGACACCGCCCTTGCCGGACTGGCTGTTGACGCGCACCGTCTCCTTGTAGGACGACCCCACGTCCGACGGGTCGATTGGCAGGTAGGGCACTTCCCAGTGCTCGCGGTCGACCCGGGCCATGCCCTTCTTGATGGCGTCCTGGTGCGATCCCGAGAACGCGGTGAACACCAGATCGCCGGCGTAGGGATGGCGCTCGTGAACGGGCAATTTGTTGATGGCTTCGACGGTCTCCCGAATGCGCGGCATGTCGCGGAAGTCGAGTTCGGGATCGATCCCTTGGGAAAACAGGTTCATGGCCACCGTGACCAGATCGCAGTTGCCGGTACGTTCGCCGTTGCCGAACAGCGTCCCCTCCACCCGTTCGGCGCCCGCCATCAGTGCCAGTTCGGTGGCAGCGACGCCGGTGCCGCGGTCGTTGTGGGTGTGCAGGCTGATCACGATGCGGTCGCGGCCCGGGAACTGTCTGCCGAACCACTCGATCTGGTCGGCATAGATGTTCGGCGTCGCCATCTCCACCGTCGACGGGAGGTTGACGATGATCGGTTGCTCGGCGGTGGCGCCCCACTCGTCGGCAACGGAAGCGCAGATGTCCACCGCGAAATCGAGTTCGGTGCCGGTGAAGCTCTCCGGCGAGTACTCGAAGTGGATGTCGGTACCGGTCAGGTGCTTGACGCCCTCCTTGACCACCGCCGTGCCCTGTACGGCGAGATCGATGATGCCTTGGCGATCCATGTTGAAGACCACCCGGCGCTGCAGTTCCGAGGTGGAGTTGTAGAGGTGGAAGATCGCGCTGGGCGCGCCGTCGAGGGCCTCCACCGTCCGTTCGATGAGTTGCGGCCGCGCCTGGCACAACACCTGGACGGTGACGCCGTCGGGCACCATGCCGCCGTCGATGATCCGGCGGATGAAATCGAAGTCCGGCTGCGATGCCGCCGGAAAGCCCACTTCGATTTCGACGAAGCCGACTTCCAGAAGCAATTCGTACATGCGCAGCTTCTCGTCGACGTTCATCGGATCGATCAAGGCCTGGTTGCCGTCCCGGAGATCGACGCTGCACCACCGGGGCGGTGCGGTCAGCACCGTACCGGGCCAGTGGCGGTCGCTGAGCTCCACGGGCGTGAACGCGTGGTATTTGTGGTACGGCATTGCGCCTTTGCGGCTGCCGGAGACCGTCTGTCGATGCTGCGTGTTCATCGCGAAACCTCCGTTGGTGCGGGTATCGGGATTTGGACGTTGGGCTGATGCGGCCCTGTGGATGAGGTATAGCCGGCTACGCCGGCAGTAGCAGCAGGATCAGGCCCGCACGAACGGCGAGGGATGAACGATTGGTGGGGGTTGCGCTGTTCACAGTCGGTATAGCCATGGAGGCGGCGGAAACTATAGCGAATTCGCTGTGTGTTCACCACCAAGCTGTTCGCGCGGCCCCTGAAGCCCCGCGCGAAGCGCCCGACACCAGGATGTCCACTTGGCGCACAACCGTCGACAGGCCTACCAAGGCAACCCGGATTGATCGTCGGGTCGGTACTCCACAAGCGCCGACCGTCCCACGACATCGACGATGCGCGCCAGCACCTCGATTCCATCCGCATCGGACATGCGGAGTACCTCGCCCGGGGCAAAGTGCACCGGTTGCGGCGCGCCGTCGTTGATGGCGATGTTTGAGGCGTAGAGGTAGGTTCGGTCGTGCGCATCGCGAATGGGATTCAGCCTGCCCTTGAGTCCCGGGATGTAGCCTGCGGCTTCCGGAAAGATGACGCTGCCGCCGCCGGGCAGGATTCTCAAGTCCGCCGTGAGCGCTCGCCGGCTCGGAATCCAATCCCGCTCCAGATGCGCAGCGTAGCCCAATGCCGAGACGAATACCGTGATCGGAAGATGAGTAGTGTGCAAGTCAAGGATCGCTTCACCTCCCTCGCCGGTCTGGGCGAGTTTCCAGGTTCTGTTCGGAAATAGAGCCAGAATGTCGGCACCCGCCAGGAGATTCCCAGCCGAACGCACCGTGACGACGACATTTGCCGGGCTCTCCTCCTGCACCGCTGCGGGGATCGTGAGCAGGACTTCCGCGTCGTCGATCAACTGGTATTCCGGCAGCCTTCCGCAGATTGCGAGGGTTTCGCGGCGGATTATCGGGACCCCGTCTCCCCGGCGTTCCATGAAGTACAGCCGGTCCTCCGACCCACGGACACCGCCCACAGGCATTCGCCCAAAGAGAGACGTCAAGGCTTCGTTCCTCGTCGCCTGCCGAGTCCCGATGCTAGCCAGCGTTAGGCTATTCGGTAACGCCCCAGGGGATTGGATCTCCACTCGGTCTTCGAACATCGACAGTCGAATTCTGCTGGCGCGTATGGCGTAGTCGCGATGCGCCACCGCGTTGACCAACGCCTCGAAAAGCGCTCTGTCGCTGTACTGGGGGAGCTCGGTGCGGGCAGGATCCTTGCGAGCCGATGCCCGCATGTTCCGTACCGCGAAACCCATGGCATCGGCGATCTGGCGATTCACGGGGCCGACAATCTCCTGGGCGTCGACCTGTCCGGACGCGCGATCGCGTCCGCGGTAGCAGGTTGCCGTGATGCAGGCATTGGGAACCCACTGTTCAGGATGGGGCGTACACACCAGCACCCCGGCGACCGTTGCGCGCGTGGTCCCGGACTCGTCGTCGCCCAAGAGGGCCAGCTTGGCCAGAGCCGATTCGGGGCTCATGGCGCCCTCGGCACTCAACAAGGGTTTCCATAGCGATTCTTCGAGCGTGTTGAGGCCGGTTGTCGAAACAGTTCGTTCGTCGAACGCAAGCGCCCGCGCCTGCCCCCGCCGTTGGGCCAAGCGCAGTCGTTCGTCACCGGTCATCCGGCGTTTGGCCCCCCCCACCCGAACGTAGCTGCCGCCAGGGCTGTCATGCTGCGACTCGCTCCGCGGGACATCGACCAGCAACAAGCGCTTGCCGTCGGGAAGCTGTCTATGCTCCGTGTGAATGTGCACGGGTGGCGTCAAGGCGTCGCTGCTCAAGTTCACCAACAAGGAATCCAGCGCCACCAACTGTTCGCGCGACAGATCCTGCACTTCGCCGTCGTCGGCGACGCCGCAAAGGAGGACGCCGCCGCGAGCATTGGCGAATGCGGCAATCTCGTCGGCAAGGTCGTCTCGACGCGGACGACTTGGGCAGGTGCCGGCGCTTTCGATTCGCTTGAACTCCCAGTGACTGTCCTCGCCCAGATCCAGTTGGCGCAGGATGTCTTCGTCGCTGTAGCTCAATGCCTTACGTTCAACTCCGATGACCCGACCACGCGCGTCGGGTACCAAGCCAGGATGTCCGCGATTATGACACTCAAGACCGCCTATCCGACGACTTCGACCGCCTCGGCAGCCGCCTTCGCCTTGGCGCGCGCCGCCGCGATGCTGCCGGCCCGCGCCAAGGCCACGCCCATGCGCCGTTCGCCGTGCACCTCCGGCTTGCCGAACAGCCGGATCTGGGTATCTTGGGCCTCCAACGCACCTTCCAGATTGGCAAACGCGACGCGATCCGAGTCGCCGTGGGCGAGGATGACCGCGGACGCCGACGGCCCGAATTGACGGATGCCGGGAACCGGCAGCCCCAGGATCGCCCGGGCGTGGAGAGCGAACTCGGAGAGGTCCTGGCTGATGAGGGTGACCATGCCGGTATCGTGGGGCCGGGGGCTCACTTCGCTGAACCACACCGCGTCGTCGCGGATGAAGAACTCCACCCCGAAGATGCCGCTGCCGCCCAATTCGCCCGTCACCTGCGCCGCGATCCGCTGGCATTCCGCGAGCGCCGCGTCGGACATGGGCTGCGGCTGCCAGGACTCCCGATAGTCGCCGCTCTCCTGGCGGTGGCCGATGGGCGCGCAGAAGGTGACGCCATCCCGGTGACGCACCGTCAGCAGCGTGATCTCGTAGTCGAAGTCGACAAGACCCTCCACGATGACCTTTTCCGCCCCGCCCCGGGCCCCTTCCCGGGCGACCCGCCAGGATGCCATTGCCTCCGATGCCGCGCGCACGGTGGACTGCCCCTTGCCGGACGAACTCATCACCGGCTTGACCACGCAAGGGGTGCCGATGGCCCGGATCGCATCGCGGTATTCGTCCTCGGTCGCCGCAAAACGGTAGGGGGAGGTGGCGACGCCCAGGGTCTGGGCCGCCAAGCGACGGATGCCCTCGCGGTTCATGGTCAGCCGGGCTGCCCGCGCCGTGGGAATGATCCGCCAGCCCTCGCCTTCCAGGTCGACAAGCGTCGCCGTGGCGATGGCCTCGATTTCCGGCACGACCAGATGCGGCTTCTCCGCCTCGATGACGCGGCGCAGCTCACCGCCGTCGAGCATGTTGATCACGTGGCTGCGGTGGGCGACCTGCATCCCCGGCGCGTTGGGATAGCGGTCCACGGCGATCACCTCGACGCCCAGGCGCTGCAACTCGATCACCACTTCCTTGCCGAGCTCGCCGGCGCCGAGCGTCATCACCCGGGTGGCGCTCGCCGACAGCGGCGTGCCGATGCTGGTCATGGTCGGTTCATCGGCTTGAGGCCGCTCTGGTAGCGGCGAAAGTTGTTGACGTACCGGTCCGAAAAGCCGGTGATCTCCTCGACTTCTTCGTCGCTGAGTTCGCGCACCACCTTCCCGGGAGAGCCAACGACCAGGCTGCGGTCCGGGATCACCTTGCCTTCGGTGAGAAGCGTATTCGAGCCGATCAGGCAGTCGTTGCCGATCACCACCTCGTTCATCACCACCGCGTTGATGCCGATCAGGCTGTTGTCCCCCACGGTACACCCGTGCAGGACCGCCTGGTGGCCCACGGTGACGCGGTCGCCCAGGGTGACGGGGAAGCCTTCGTCCATGTGCACGACGCAGTTGTCCTGGACGTTGGTGCGCCTGCCCAATGTGATCGAATCGTAGTCGCCGCGCAGGACGGCGCCCCACCACACGGACGCCTCGTGCTGCAAGCGGACTGCGCCGACAACCACCGCGGTGTCGGCGATGAAGGTGTCGCCCTCGGTCTCAAGTCCGCTGTCGTGGAGGGTGTAGATCATGGTTCGCCACGTTCAGTTCCTGCAGGCGCATTGTGTCGGAGGGAACCGCGCAAAGCCATTCAAGCGAGCGCCACGCGCGCGTTCCTGAACAGGCGGAGCCAAGGGCCGTCCTCCCCCCAGGAGGGATCGACCCAGGAATTCTGCACGGCCCGAAACACCCGCTCGGGGTGGGGCATCATCGCGAGGATGCGGCCCGAAGCCGCCGTCACGCCCGCGAGCGAGCGCGCGGAACCGTTGGGGTTCTCCGGATAGCGCGTCGCCGGCATCCCCGCGCCATCGACGTACTGCAGAGCCAGCAAACCCAGGCGCTCCAGATCGGCGACCGTCGCGCCTTCGGCGAACTCCGCCCTGCCCTCGCCGTGGGCCACGGGGATCGGCAGCATCGCCCCGGCCATTCCCCGAAGCCACGGCGAGTCCACGGCGTTGACCCGCACCTCCACCGTGCGCGCCTCGAACCGTTCCGAGCGGTTGTCGACGAATCGCGGCCAGGACTCGGCACCGGGAATCAAGTCCTTGAGTTCGGCCATCATCTGGCACCCGTTGCAAACCCCGAGGGTCAGCGTGTCGCGGGCGAAGAACGCAGCGAAGGCGTCGCGAAGGCGCAACTCGAACAGGATCGACTTGGCCCAGCCGCCGCCGCCGCCGAGCACATCGCCGTACGAGAAACCCCCGCAAGCAGCGAGGGCTTCGAAATTGCCGAGCCGCTCCGGCTGTTCGAACAGGTCCGACATGTGTACGTCCACGGCCTCGAAACCGGCACGGTGGAAGGCCGCCGCCATTTCGAGCTGACCATTGACGCCCTGATCGCGGAGGATGGCGATGCGCGGTCTGCGGCCACCTGCGATGAACGCCGCGGCGATGTCGTCCGCCGGGTCGAAATCGGCGGCAAAGACCAGGCCGCGCTGCGCGTCGGCAATCGCCTCGAACTCCTCGTCGGCACAGGCCGCGTCGTCGCGCAACCGCTGCATGGCATGGCTGGTGGCGGCCCAGGTCCGCTCCAGCTCGGCCCGGGTCGAGGCGAACAACTCCTCGCCGCCCTGTCGAATCACGATGCGCGGATCATCCCGCACCTCGGCCACGGTCGAGAACTCCAAACCGGCCCGCGCGGCCAGTTCACCCACCTCGACCCAATTCCCCTCGGTGACACCGACGACAATGCCCACCTCTTCCGCGAACAGTTCGGCGATGGCGTCGTTGCCAACCGGAATGTCGAGGCCCCAGGTCCGGCCGGCGAATGCCATCTCCAGCAGCGTGGCGATCAGGCCGCCGTCGGATCGGTCGTGGTAGGCGGTGATCCGATCGGCCTTGATCAGGCGACCGACAAGTTCCACCAGGGCCTTCAACGATCCGGCCTCGTCCACGTCCGCCGGTTCGTCGCCGAGACCGGCGAAGCACTGCGCCAGCACGCTTCCTCCCAACCGCCGACGGCGACCGAAGGGCGGTTCGATCAGGCACAGGCGGTGGGTGTCGGCGTCGATCACCGGCGTTCTGGTGCCGCGAACGTCCCCGACGGGAGCGAAGGCGCTGACGTTCAGCGTCACCGGCGATACCACGGTCTTGCCATCCCAGGTGGTGCGCATCGAGAGGCTGTCCTTGCCCACCGGGATCGCGATGCCGAGCGCCGGACACAGCTCCTCGCCAACCGCGCGGACAGCTTCGAACAGCGCCTGGTCTTCGCCGGCGTGGCCGGCTGCGGCCATCCAGTTGGCGGACAGCACCACCCGCGACAGACTCTCGATGGGCGCCGCCGCGAGATTGGTGAGGGCCTCGGCAACCGCGAGGCGGGCTGCGGCAGCCGGATCGATCACCGCTACCGGCGCGCGTTCGCCCATGGCCATGGCTTCGCCCCGGTGGGTTTCGAATCCCGCCAGCGTCACGGCGACATCGGCCACCGGCACCTGGTGGGGGCCGACCATCTGATCCCGGGCGACCAGCCCGGTGATGCTGCGGTCGCCGATGGTGACCAGGAATTTCTTGCTCGCCACCGCTGGGAACCGGAGCACCCGGTCGATCGCCGCAGCCACGTCGATTCCGCGATGATCGAAGGGCGACGTGGCCCGGGGCAGGGAAACGAATGCGCGTTCCGTTCGCGGCGGCTTGCCGAGCAACGTCGCCAACGGCATGTCCACCGGCGTTCCGGAGTGTTCCGAGTCGCCAACGACGAGCCGCTTCTCCGCCGTCGACTCCCCCACGACGGCGTAGGGACAGCGCTCCCTCGTCGCAATGGCGTCGAACACGGAAACATCCTCGGCCGCGATCGCGAGCACGTAGCGTTCCTGGGCCTCGTTGCACCAGATCTCCATGGGCGACATGGCCGGGTCGGCGGTGGGTACGGCGCGAATGTCGAACCGCCCGCCGACGGCGGCGTCGTTGATCAGCTCCGGCAGCGCGTTGGAGAGACCGCCGGCGCCGACGTCGTGGATGAGGCGGATGGGATTCGCCTCGCCAAGGGCACAGCACCGGTCGATCACCTCCTGACAACGGCGTTGCATCTCCGCGTTGTCGCGCTGCACCGAGGCGAAGTCGAGATCCGAGTCGCTCTCCCCCGACGCCACGCTCGACGCGGCGCCGCCGCCCAGGCCAATCAGCATGGCTGGGCCCCCCAAGACGACGAGCTTCGCGCCTACCGGCACCTGTGCGGCTTCGACATGCTCTTCGGCGACGGCACCTAGGCCGCCGGCGATCATCACCGGTTTGTGGTAGCCCCAGGTCTCGCCGTCGCGAACATCGGCGGCTTCGAAGGTGCGGAAATATCCGGCAAGGCAGGGCCGGCCGTATTCGTTGTTGAACGCCGCCGCGCCCAACGGCGCGTCGAGCATGATCTCGCGGGCGGAGGCGATGCGAGTGGGCTTGCCGACGCCGAGTTCCCAAGGCTCCAACGAGGGCCCGAGTTCCAAGTGGCTGGTGGTGAACCCCACGAGGCCGGCCTTGGGCTTCGAACCGCGGCCAACGGCACCCTCGTCCCGGATTTCGCCGCCAGAGCCCGTCGCGGCGCCGGGATAGGGGGCGATGGCCGTGGGATGATTGTGCGTCTCAACCTTCATGAGGATGTGGGTCGCCAACGCACGGGGGCGATACACGCGGTTCGCATCCGGGAAGAAACGGTTGACGACGGCGCCTTCTATCACCGCGGCGTTGTCCGAATAGGCCGAGAGTATTCCGGCGCCGTTGATGCGCTGGTAGGTATTGCGGATCATCGCGAACAGGGATTTGGGCTGCGGCTCGGCGTCCACGTGCCAGTCGGCGTTGAAGATCTTGTGGCGGCAATGCTCCGAATTCGCCTGGGCGAACATCATCAACTCGACGTCGGTGGGGTCGCGGCCGAAGGCGTGGAACGCCGCCGCCAGGTAGTCGATCTCGTCGTTCGACAGGGCGAGGCCCAAGCGTGCGTTGGCGGTATCGAGCGCCGTTGTCGGATCGTCTCCCAGCGCCACACGCGCCAACGGCCTCGGCACGGCGACCTCGCCCAATCCGGCGAAGTCGTCGTCGAAGACCACCGCCTCGGTCATGCGGTCGTAGAGGGTGTGCGCGAGTTCGGCCTTACGCCCGCGCAACGCCGCACTTGCGCGCGCCAAGCGTCCGCGCAAATACCAACGCACCCCGCGCTCGATTCGGATCACGGCATCGAGCCCGCAACGACCGAAGATGTCGGTGGCCTTGCTCGACCAGGGCGAGACTGTCCCCGGTCGCGGCATGACCACACAGAATGGTTCCCCTTCTCTCGGGGGCAAATCGCGTCTCGGTCCGTAGGCCAAGAGCGCATCGAGTGTCGCTCGCTCGGATCCGTTCGGTTCCCGGCGGAGAACGAGGAAGTGGACGAACTCCGCGAAAACACCTTCCACCCTCGGATCGACTTGCTGGAGGGCGAAGAGCTTCTCGGCAAGACGCGCGCGAGATACCGCCGGCGGGCCGGTTAGGATCTCGACGCGTGGCAGCATTGGCGACGCCGCTATCGCCACGACAAGGCCCCACACCCAACCAAACCAAGCTCATCGTACATGGCGCGCCCCTCGTGCGCGGCAACGCGCCCGACGGGGCGCGCTCCCACTTGCGGTAGACAATGCAGCACGCATTCCCGAACGCGCCCGCCAGGGCGCGCTCCCACTTGCGGTAGCCAATGCAGCAAGCATTCCCGAACGCGCCCGCCAGGGCGCGCTACCCCTTGCGGTAGCCAATGCAGCAAGTGTTCTCAAACGCGCCCGCCAGGGCGCGCTCCCACTTGCGGTAGACAATGCAGCACGCATTCCCGAACGCGCCCGCCAGGGCGCGCTACCGCTTGGCGGCGAAAAATTCGACCAATAGCTTCGCGCAGTCCGCAGCGAGCACGCCGGCGGTGACTTCCACGCGGTGATTGAGCCCCGGCGACTCCAGCAACCGGTTCGTGCTGGCCACCGCACCTGACTTGGGCTCCACCGTACCGTACACCAGCCGCGCCACCCGGGCGTGGACGAGCGCGCCGGCGCACATCGCGCAGGGCTCCACGGTGACGTAGAGCACACAACCGGGCAGGCGGTAGTTGCCCAAGGCACGTCCCGCCATGCGCAGCGCTTCGATCTCGGCGTGGGCGGTGGGATCGACCGTGGCAATGGGTCGATTGCGACCGCGACCGACCAACGCGCCATCGACAACCGCCACGGCACCGATCGGCACCTCGCCCTCCCCACCCGCTTGCCGGGCCAGGACGAGCGCTTCGCGCATCCAGTGTTCGTCCTGCCCGCGCGCAATCGTTTCGGCATCGCCTACTCCCACTCGATCGTGCCCGGCGGCTTGCCCGTCACGTCGTAGACCACCCGCGACACACGCGGAAGTTCGTTGACGATCCGGTTGCTGACGCGGGCGAGGAGGTCATGGGGCAACTCGGCCCAGTTGGCGGTCATGAAGTCGCTGGTCACCACGGCACGCAGAGCGATGACGTGCTCGTGGCGGCGCGCGTCGCCCACCACGCCCACCGACTTGACCGGCAGATAGACGGCAAACGCCTGGCTCACCTTGTCGTAGCAGCCCGCCCGCCGAAGCTCCTCGATGTAGATGGCGTCGGCTTCCCGAAGCACGTCGAGATAAGCCCGCCTGACATCGCCCAGAACCCGCACGCCCAGGCCCGGCCCGGGGAACGGATGACGCTGGACCAGTCGCTCGGGCAGACCCAGCGCCAGACCGACGGCGCGCACCTCGTCCTTGAACAGGTCGCGCAACGGTTCGACGAGTTTCAGGTTCATGCGCTCCGGCAGACCGCCGACATTGTGGTGGGACTTGATGACGTGCGCCTTGCCGTGCTTGCTGGCGGCGGACTCGATGACGTCCGGATAGATCGTCCCCTGGGCAAGCCAGCCAACGCCCGGAATCTTCGCCGCCTCGCGCTCGAAAACGTCGATGAACGTGCGTCCGATGACCTTGCGCTTGTCCTCGGGATCGTCGATGCCCTCGAGCGCGGCGAGGAACTCGTCGGCGGCGTCCACGGTCACGAGATGGATTGGCAGGACATTGGAGCGCGATGCCGACGAGAAGGCGCTGGTGACCTCTGCCGCCTCGTTCTTCCGCAACAGGCCGTTGTCGACGAAGACGCAGGTGAGTTGGTCCCCCACGGCCCGGGACAGGAGCGCGGCAACGACGCTGGAGTCCACGCCGCCGGACAGGCCGAGGATGACCCGACCGTCGCCGATCTGTTCGCGCGCCACGGCGACAGCACGGTCGATGATGCTCCTCGCCGTCCAATCGCCAGCGCACCCCGCGACCTCGCGTACGAACCGACGGATGATCTCGCCGCCGTGACGCGTATGGGTGACTTCCGGATGGAACTGCACGCCGTAGAGACGGCGTTCCCGATCCGCCATCGCCGCGATCGGCGCGTTGTCGCTGACGGCAACGTGGCCGAATCCCGGAGGCAACGCGGTGACCTTGTCGCCATGGCTCATCCAGACGTCGAGCGAAGAGCCTAAACCGCGGAACAGGGAGTCGTCGTCGACGAACCGGACCGCAGCATGACCGAACTCCCGGCGTTCCGAGCCTTCGACCTCGCCGCCGAGCTGCGCCGCCATCGCCTGCATTCCGTAGCAGATGCCCAGCACGGGAACGTTGGCTGCGAACACCGCCTGGGGAATGCGCGGGGTGCGCTGTTCGGTAACGGTCTCCGGCCCGCCCGAGAGGATGATTCCCTTCGGGGCGAAGGCGCGCACCGCCGCATCGTCCATGTCGAAAGGGTGGATCTCGCAATAGACGCCGTGTTCGCGCACCCGGCGGGCGATCAGTTGGGTGGTCTGGGATCCGAAGTCGACCACCAGGATGCCCTCGCCGACACCCGCCGGAACGGCACTGCTCGCAGTCATCGGAAACTCGGTCCTTGCCAATATGCGCGGCGACGGTTTCGCGCTGGCCAGCGCCTGCGGTCGCGTTCGGTCGAAAACGCGCTGTCACTAGCCAACGGGATAGTTCGGCGGTTCCTTGGTCATTGTCACGTCGTGGGGGTGGTTTTCGACGATGCCCGCCGACGACACCTTGGTGAACGTGGGCTTCGCGCGCATCTCCCCGATGTCCGCGCAGCCGGTATAGCCCATCGATCCGCGCAGCCCGCCCAACAATTGGTGAATGATGGGCCCCACGGGACCCCGGTAGGCAACGCGCCCCTCGATGCCCTCGGGAACGAACTTGCCCCCGTCGCTCAACGCATCCTGGAAGTAGCGATCGCTGGAACCGTAGTGTTCGGACATGGCGCCGAGCGATCCCATGCCCCGGTAGGACTTGTAGGTCCGGCCTTGATAGAGCTCGGTTTCGCCGGGCGCCTCCTCCGTACCGGCAAAGAGCGAACCCACCATGACCGCCGAGGCGCCCGCGCTGATGGCCTTGGCGACGTCGCCCGAGAACCGGACGCCGCCGTCGGCAATCACCGGGATGTCTTCCTGTGCCGCTTCGTCGGCCGCTTCCGAAATCGCCGTGACCTGGGGCACGCCGACCCCGGTCACCACCCGGGTGGTGCAGATGCTGCCCGGACCGATGCCCACCTTGATCGCGTCCACACCGGCGTCCAGCAGCGCGCGGGCGCCCTCGCCGGTGGCGATGTTGCCGCCCACCACGGGCACGCCGGGATACTTCTGCTTGATCCAACTGATGCGGTCGAGCACGCGTTGCGAATGACCGTGCGCGGTGTCCACGACGATGATGTCCACGCCCGCCTCGACCAACGCCGCCACGCGGTCGTCGGTGTCCGCGCCCGTGCCGACGGATGCGCCGGCGCGAAGCTGTCCGCGCTCGTCCTTGCAGGCATTGGGATAGGCCTGGGCCTTGGCGATGTCCTTGACCGTCACCATGCCCTTGAGTTCGAAAGCGTCGTTGACGAGCAGCACCTTTTCGATGCGGTGCTGGTGCAGTAGTTCGGTGACGGCGTCGAGAGCGGCGTCTTCGGCGGCGGTCACCAAGCGTTCCCGGGGTGTCATCACGTCCGCCACCTTGGCATCCAAACGGGTCTCGAAGCGGATGTCCCGGTTGGTGACGATGCCGAGCAGGCTGGTTCCCCGCGCCACCGGCACGCCGGAAATCTTGTGCTCCATGGTCAGAGCCACGAGTTCCCGTACGGTGGCTTCCGGACGGATGGTGATGGGGTCGCGGATCACGCCGGTCTCGAACTTCTTGACCGCCCGCACCTCCCGTGCTTGGGCTTCGAGCGACAGGTTCTTGTGCACGATGCCGATGCCGCCCTCCTGGGCCAAGGCGATGGCCAGCCCGGACTCGGTCACGGTGTCCATCGCGGCCGAGATCAGCGGGATATTCAGGGCGATATCGCGCGTCAGACGCGTTTGGAGTTCGACGTCGGAGGGCAGGACTTGGGAGTAGGCGGGCACGAGGAGGACGTCATCGAATGTCAGTGATTCATGAGCGATCCTCAGCATCGGAACACCTTGGCCAAACGTGGGGGCGGATGATACGCGCGGGGGTCCGGGTGTGTAAACCGGATGTTCCGATCGCACAAGCGCCCGAATCGTGACCGATTGGCTTCATTTTCAACATGTCCAACATGTCCAACAACCGCAGACACGGATCAACCTCATGGCTTCGTGCGCAATGCGGTATGGGTTTCCCGTACTTCTGACTATGGGTAGTATGGGCACCATGAAAACCACGGTCGACATCCATGACGAACTGCTCATGCGAGCGAAGCGTCATGCCAAGGATACCGGGCGACCTCTACGTGCGTTGTTCGAAGATGGACTGCGACGTGTGCTGTCGCCTCCATCCTCGAACCGACGATACGACTTGCCCGATCTTCGGGTCGGCGATGCCACTGCGGCCGATCCCTTGGAAGGGTACTCCTGGCCCGACCTGCGCGAGTTGATCTATGGCGACCCGGGCAACCGGTGATTGCCGTCGACACCAATGTGCTCGTCTACGCGCACCGCCGCGAGTCGCAATTGGGCGAGACGGCCCACCGCATCATGGTTGACTTGGCGGAGGGAGACCAAGCGTGGGCCATTCCATGGCCGAGTTGCTACGAGTTCCTAAGCGTGGTCACGAACCGTCGGATATGGAAGGAGGACGCGACGACCCCGGGCCACGCGTGGCGGCAATTCGAAGCATGGGCTGCATCGCCATCCGTCGAGTTGATCGGCGAAACCGAAGGATTCGCCGCAACCTTGAGCCGGTTCGTGCATCGCCCTCACGTTGTCGGCGGCGTGGTTCACGATGCGCGTATCGCAGCGCTGTGCGTGGCTCACGGCGTTCAAGAGTTGCTCACCCGGGACCGAGACCTTTCGTTGTTTCCCGAATTGCGGACCCGTGATCCGTTCCGAGTCTCCACCTCGCGTCGCCCCGAGGTTCCACGGTCCTAGCCCGCATTTCTCACCAGGCCGCTTGTCGGCGTCAAGAAGCTCTTGGGTTTCACTAGTTTGACCGCGATGTCGATGATCGTGCCGATGGCGGACTGCGCTGGCCGCGCCCTCGCGGGTCTTTTGGCCCCGTGTACAC